>DASPWJ010000001.1:0-21388 GCA_035621895.1 Burkholderiaceae bacterium
GCGTGGCTGGCCCGATACGGCGAAGCATCGCCCTGATGGACATAGTGGATCAGCAGCAGTTGCTCGCCAACTTCGGCATCTTCCAGGCTCACTCGGCACGGAAAACCGGGCTTTGCGCTCGCGATGCGGCGGACAGCAAGGTGCTGAGCCAGCGATGCCCGCGGCAGATCAAAGAGCGGCGCGAATTGTTCCGCTTTTAGTGCGCTGATTCGAAAGTCCATGGTCGCTGCGCTCCCTAAACGAGCGCAAAGGCTAGCGCCGAGCGCGACGCCGCGCGATCCGAAACTTGCTGGCAAATTACGCGCCGCATCCGCAACGGGACGCCAGCGATTGGATGATCTTTGATCAATGCTGTGAAGGCGTTGGTTTGTTGTTTTGCAGTGATTCGTGAGAGCGAACCTTTGGATACCGCGTACACTCAAGTCCAAATTTCCAAGCCAGCCATCGCGTCAAATTTTCGCACCGTGCAGAAGATCCACGTACTGCTAAAAAAAGAGGAGCTCGATAGCCAGCGGCTCGAAGACAAGGTCATCATCGTCCTGGACATCCTTTTTGCCACATCGTCCATCGTTACCGCTTTGGCGCATGGTGCTACGGCGGTCATTCCGACTCCCGACGGCACCGCGGCGCTGGCAGAGTCAAAAAGACACGCCGCGGGCAGCTTTATCCTTTCGGGCGAACTGCATGCCAACACGTTGCCCGGCTTTGTGCATCCCACGCCACGTCGGCTGCTAGCCGAAGGCCTGGAGCGTCGCACGCTGATCTACTGCACGACCAACGGCACGGTGGCGCTGATGAAAGCGCACGGTGCGGGCGACGTCTACGCCGCGGCGTTACTCAATGCGCAAGCAACGGTCGAACACATCGCGCTTTACCATCCAGACAATACGGTGCTGATTGTCTGCTCGGGCTCCGCAGATAACTTCAACCTCGAGGACTTCTACGGCGCCGGTTACTTTGTCTCGTTGTTTCGCCGGTGCCTGGTCGACCCCGAGTTCTCCGACGCAGCGCTTGCCGCCGAGCTCTTGCACGATCATTCCGAGGGATTAGAGGTCCTACGCCGCTCCCGAGTTGGCCGCATGATGCTCACACGGGGCCTTGACGATGAAGTGGCCTTTGCCGCACGCGAGAGCTCTTACGACGTGGTGGTTTGCTTAAAGGAAGGAATCCTGCGGCCTGTCGATTTGCCAGGGCGAGCAAAGCCTGCCGCGTCCCTGCCCGCACAATCACGCTGATCTGGTGGCGGGTTGCAAGGCATAGCGCCGCCGGCTCTGCGCAGCGTACAGTGCCATGACGCAAGTCGTGCGCCAGGCGTTTGCACTAGCGCGTGCCCGATCAGTTCGTATTTGGCGCAGTGCGCCTAGAAAACGCCGCGCGCCGCTTCACGGCCAAGATCCCGTACGCGAAGCGGCTGCTGGCGATCAGTGGATAGATCTTCGCGACCGCCACAAAGCCACGAATTCAATCATTCCCCAAAGCAGTGCACTGCCCAACGCCGTGGCCGAATACGTCACATTGCTTCGAGGCAGAAAGCGCACAACGGCTCCTTTTCTTTTGCGCGCGCACCCGTTTGTCGCATCCGATGCGCCGTACGAAGTACAACCCTAGCAGCCCAATATGACGCGAAGATTGCAAAACGGACGTTGCGCGGGTGCGGCAAAAAACGCGATGATTTCAAACGACACGGGCACACCGGTGGCCCAACGCCGCGCGTCGACGCAGTGTGACTGCGGCCAACGGAGCAACTTGCTGCCCTCGCATCAAAGCGCAATGCCAGGCACGAATCCAAACAATCTTCCCGAGCTCACACAGCTGCAGCGCGTAATCGCCGCGGGCGGCACGCAGCTGCAAACGCGCGTCGTATGCGAAGTGCAATCGGGCAAACTTCGCTTTCCGGTTCATGCAATCAGCTTGGGCAACCCGAGCAAGGACGTACCGGCCGTAGGCTTTTTCGGCGGCGTTCATGGTCTGGAGCGCATTGGTGCCGAAGTCGTCACGGCGTATCTAGCCAGCCTCGTGATCCGCCTGCAATGGGACAACATGCTGCAGCGTCAGCTCGAGTCTCTGCGATTTGTGTTCATGCCCCTGGTTAACCCGGGCGGCATGTCGCTGGGAACACGCGCCAATCCTCGCGGCGTGGACCTCATGCGCAACGCCCCGATAAGTGCAACGGAACATGTGCCCTTTTTGATCGGCGGCCAACGCATTAGCTCGCGTCTGCCCTGGTATCGCGGACCATCATCGGGGCCAATGGAGCCGGAAAATGAAGCGGTATGCAGCATCGTCGAAGAAGAATTGCTCTCTCGTCGCTTTAGCATCGCGCTCGATTGCCATTCAGGTTTTGGGATCAGCGATCGGATCTGGTTTCCTTATGCCTATACAGAGCGTCCCATCGCGCATCTTGCCGAGATCCACGCACTAAAGGAAATTTTCGACCGAACGCACGCGTACCACCGCTACGTGTTCGAGCCGCAAAGCTGCCAGTACCTGGCGCATGGCGACCTGTGGGATTACCTCTATCTACGCGCGTGTACCGAACCACAAAGGACCTTTTTGCCGCTTACGCTCGAGATGGGTTCCTGGATCTGGGTGCGGAAAAATCCGCGGCAGCTCCTCAGCCGCCAAGGCATTTTCAATCCCATCATCGAACATCGTCAGCATCGAGTCTTGCGCCGGCACCTGCCCTGGCTGGACTTTGTGGGACGTGCCGCCTGTAGTTACTCGCGTTGGGTGCCCAGCGGCGAGGCGCGCCACCAGCGGCGCGAGTCCGCACTAAAGCGCTGGTACGGCGGGACCTTACGGTGAGCACTTGGGTGTTGTTGCGCGGCTTGACGCGCGAGAGCCGGCACTGGGGCGAGTTTGTACAGACGCTTGGGCAGGAGCTACCCGATGCAAAAGTGGTAGCGCTCGATTTGCCCGGCAGTGGACACCTGTACCGCATGAAAAGTCCCTGGAGCATCGAACAAATGTCGGCGCAATGCCGCAAGGATTTGCTCAAGCAAGGCTTGCAACCGCCCTACTACCTGCTCGCCATGTCGCTGGGGGCAATGGTCGCCGTAGCCTGGGCAAACCGGCATGCCGATGAGCTGCTTGGTTGCGTGCTGATCAACACGAGCTTGCGGCCCTTTAGCCCGTTTTACCAACGCCTGCGGCCCGCCAACTACCTCACCTTGCTGGCATTATCTTTTCTTGGTGCGACGGCCGCGCCGCGCGAGCAAGCGATCCTACGAATGACCAGTACACACATGCGCTCGCGCGCGGACGTGCTTGCCCACTGGCGCCGCTTTGCGCGCGAAAACCCGGTCTCACGCGCCAATGCCTTGCGCCAGTTGGTCGCCGCAGCCCGCTATCGCGCCCCACGCGAGAAACCGCATCCGCAGCTGCTGATCCTGGCAAGCGCTGCCGACGCTTTAGTCGACCCACGATGTTCGCGACAGCTCGCCGCTTGCTGGAAGTGCGAAGTGCTTGAGCACCCCAGCGCCGGACACGACCTGCCGCTCGATGATGGACCATGGGTCGCGAGCCAAGTGCGCCGATGGCTCGAGCGCACGAAGCTGCCGCTCTGACAGCGCAGTGCGCGATCGCCAAGGGTCGCGTTTTGCGCCAGCGCTTTAAGCCCTGTGGCGCATCGGCCAGCACCGTCGTACGACGGGTTCTGCAGATCCCGTCAGGCGATGCCCTGGTCCCAATAGGGCTCCGGACCGAAGTACTCAAGCAGAAAATCAATAAAGCTGCGCACCTTGGGTGCGAGGAATTGTCGGTTGGGGTAGACCGCGTAGACGTTGAATTCGTCGGTCTGCCAGTTCTTCAGAATGCGCACGAGTTGACCCGTGCGCAGCGCCTTGTAGACCAGAAAGGTCGGCTGCAGGATCACGCCTAGGCCGCGCGTGGCGACGTCGCAAATGATATCGCCGTTGTTGGCGGTTAGATTTCCCGAGACCGCGACGCGTTGCTCGCGGCCGCCTCTGCGAAATTGCCATTCATTTGGTACGCCCGTATAGGTGTACGTCAAGCAATTGTGCTGGACGAGCTCCGCCGGGGAGCGTGGCGTGCCGTGCCGTTTAAGGTAAGCGGGTGAAGCACAAGCAACGGTGCGCGCGCGTGCGATCGGCCTGGCCACAAGACCGGGGTCGACCTTTCGAGCAATGCGCACCGCAAGGTCATAGCCCTCCTCCACCAAGTCGACTACGCGGTCGTTGAGGGTCACGTCCACCGTCATCTTCGGATAGCGCTGCAAGAAAGAGCGAATCGCTTCTCCCAGATGGTGATGACCGAAGATCACCGACGTGTTGATGCGCAAGGTCCCGCGCGGCTCGGCCGCATCCTGCGCGGCCGCTCGCTCGGCCTCTTCGACCAGCGCCAGTACCTGAGTTGCGCGCTGCTGAAGCTCGTTGCCCGCTTCGGTGAGCGACAGACGGCGTGTCGTGCGATTGAGCAAACGCACGCCAAGATGCGCCTCGAGCTGCGCGACGTAGCGCGTTGCCATGGCGCGGGAGAAGTTCAGGCGCTCGGAAGCCTTGGCGAAACTGCCCGCATCCGCCACGCTCGTAAAGACCCGCATCGCAGTGAGAAGATCCAGTGCCATGATTGATGCTTTATAGTAAATAATGAATTTAAAGTTTCCATCTTTATTTATTATTCTGCAACTGCTTAAATTGCTCCATCGCGACCGCAGTTTCGTCGGTGATCGCACCAATGACTCTTTCGATGGAGAAGGACAATGAGAGTAACCGTGATCGGCTCGGGCAACATGGGCTCGGCACTTGCCAAGCAAATTGCCAAAGCAAGGCACTCGCTCGTAATTACTGGCCGCAACAGCGCCAAGGCCAAAGATCTGGCGCAAACGTTTGGTGCAACGTACCAAGCAACGGATGCTTCCCAGGGCGCTGATGTCGTGGTCCTTGCCACGCCATATAGCGAGGCGGTCTCTGCGCTTCGCTCGGCGGGTAACTTGCAGGACAAGACCGTGATCGATATCACCAACCCGCTTACGCCCGACTACATGGGGCTTACGATCGGTCACAGCACCTCGGCCGCGGAGCAAATTCAAAAGGCCTTTCCCGAGGCAAAGGTGGTCAAGGCATTTAACACCGTATTCGCGCAAGTGCTCGCGCAAGGCGCGAGCCTGCATGGGGTAACCGTGCCCGTTTTTGTCGCGGCAGACGACGCGTCGGCGAAGGAAACGGCAAAGGCGCTCGTCCAAAGCATCGGATTTGCGCCGATCGACGCAGGTGCCCTGAAAAACGCCCGCTATCTGGAACCACTTGCCGGACTGAACATCTATTTCGGCTACGGTGCCGGACACGGAACATCGATCGCACCCGCATGGATCGGCATGGGCTAGTTTCCGGGTTCGCCAAGGTCCGCTCGTGTGGAGCTTTGTTGGGTGATAGAGTCAGTTGTAAGCAAGAGCCCTTGCCAAGGCTCGCAGCGCTGCGCAATGAAGATGCAAGCCGCGCAATGGTCTTGCCAACCGGCATCTGCAGAAAAATCATCGCCGACCGGTGCACCGCGTGAGAACAGCGCGATGACGGATTTGATGAATGAGAAATTTCGTAGCCGATCATTGGGCGACTAGACGCCGGCCCCGTGACAGAGGCAAGGCAAAGTGCCTGCTCAAGATGCCGCTTCCGGCTTTATCTGCGCGTCCGGTTGCAGACTTGATAAGCGGCCACGGCGCCCGAACTTTGTGGTCGAACCACGCCTTAAATGAACCGAGTCGATGAGAGAAGGAGCCGATGAGTCACCAGAGCGTCATCTTTGTTTCCCACGGCTCTCCGATGCTGCCACTGGAGCCAGGCACGGCCGAACCCATGCTACGGGCGCTTGCCGGCGAGCTCTTGCGTCCTTCGGCGGTCCTTGCTTTTTCACCGCATTGGATGGCTCGCAGCCCGGCGGTTGGCGCCAGCTCTCGACCCGCGACGCTGCATGACTTCGGGGGTTTTGATAAAGCCCTATACGAACTTCGGTATGACGCTCCGGGAAGCCCAGAGCTTGCCAAGCGCGTCGCCGCCCTGCTACAGAGCGCTGGTTGGCAGGCCCCGCTCGATCCAAATCGCGGACTCGATCACGGCGTTTGGGTGCCGCTAAGTATCCTGCTGCCGCAAGCCAATGTTCCGGTAGTTCCCCTGGCCATGCCTTGGCCGCTGGATGCAGCCGGCGCCCACCGGCTCGGCCAGGCCTTGCGCCCGCTTTCCGACGAAGGCGTGTTGCTGTTGGGCACGGGCAGTCTCACGCATAACCTGGGTGAGTTTGACTCCGCGTCGGCAACCGACGATCCGCCGCAGCCTTACGTACTGGCCTTCGTCGACTGGATGCGGCGGGCCATTGATCGCGGCGACATCGCCGCTTTGCTGGATTATCGGCGCCAAGCGCCACACGCGGCGCGCGCTCACCCGACAGACGAGCACCTGTTGCCCCTGTTCTGGGCGCTGGGCGCCGCCGCACTCAATGCCAAGCCCCGACACTTCTCCGGAGGCGTGCACTACGGCATGTTGAGTATGGACGCTTGGATGTTTAACTGAGCAAAAGGCGCGCATCGGCATCGTTTGGGCGCACGGACCAGGCTTCGTGTTTTGCTGCCTTCCGCAATTGCCAAGCGCGTATTTCAACCACTGTGTATTGGATTGGAGGTAACTATGATCAAAGCATCGACTGCCCCCTTCGCGGCTTTGCTGCTGCGAGTAAGCTTGGGTATCTTGTTTCTAGCGCACGTTGGGTTGAAGTTTTTCGTCTTTTCCATCCCCGGATTTGTCGGCTACTTCGCGTCCCTGGGTTTGCCGGCGGCTCTTGCCTATCTCGTCATTGCACTGGAATTGTTCGGCGGCCTGGCACTGATACTTGGCATCTACGCCCCACTGGTCGCATTGCCCCTCGCTGTGGAGATGCTCGGCACGATTTTCTTCGCACATGGGGCCAATGGCTGGGTGTTTTCAAACAAGGGCGGAGGCTGGGAATACCCGGCCTTCTGGACGGTTGCCCTGATCGTGCTCTACTTACTCGGCGATGGCGCGTTTGCGCTGCGTCCGGCGCAACGCACCGATACCTAACCGGGTCCGATCCCAAATTGGCTGCAGCAACTTGGTACGCACCTTCACGGCCGTGCGTTGTTTGCGCCGACAGTTTGCTTTTGCAACGCGGCGCAGGCGTCGTGCACTCGGCGGGCACATGGATAAACAACGGGGCGCTGGTCCGTGGCGCCCAAAAACCGCCAAACTAGCGTGATGGACGCCTACATCGGCGCAACGACCGCCGCACATTGCCACGTAAGCGCAGCCGCTCATGCCAACAGCCGACGAGGACGGGATCGATGCCGATTTACTGCAACACTACCGCAGTGTTCGTGCGCTTGCACCCCAAGACGCGACCATCGCCGTGCTGCGCATCGGTGCGCGATATTCGCAGCTTCTCATCGGCCATGAAGATCGGCCGCAGTCGCATTTTCTGCTGGCGATCGGCTCACAAACGATCGCAAATGAATACCTCTTGCACGCGCCTCCCCTCCCCGCGGAACTTGAAAACGCAATTTTTGCGATTGAAGAGCAAATCGCGGCCGCCCACGTCACGATTCCTGCCGGCACCCAGCTGTATTCGCCAGATTTGACTGTCCGTCGCATTGCGCAATTTTTGCGCGGAGCGGCCGAAGAGTCGCTTTCGCTAGGCACCGATATGGTGGAGCGTGGCTTTAGCCGTTTGGTAAACGTTGCCCTTGCAAGATCCACTGCACAAGACGGTTTGCCGTTGAATGCCGATTTTGTCGCAACGCTGGTCTTGCTGCGCGAGCTACTGCATCACCTGCAGTTTTCCACGATCACCGTACTCGCATAGGGGCGGTTCGCGTACGCGCAGCAAGCGTCTCGAGACAAAACCGCGGCGTGAGAAATCGCGATTTTGCATTGAGCCAGAATGGGACAGCGGTAAGTGCCGCAGCGAGCTAAAGCGCGGTGAGCAACGGGCCACCAAAATCGGCGCCAATCGGTGCCTGCCAATAAAATCCCGGCACACAAGGAGCTTTGCACACGATCTAGCCTGCAAACGCCCCCCTTCCCAGGCGATCGGGTTGTCTTTCCCCGCCAGATGATTGGAACAAACCGCCCGGTAAGGTGCCCGCGCGCGCCGAACCGAGCACGATTGGGGGAAGCATGAAGTGCGTCGCCGCGTCCGATCGGGTCCAGACCCGCACGCCTTCGTTTGCCGCGGTGAAAGGCGCCTGGATCCCGCGCCGCGAGCTCGAAGCGTCGCTGGGCGCAATCGAGACCGCGCTGGTGCTCGAGCCCGATTCGGCGGAGTTGTTGTTCCAGCGTGCCGCGCGCCTGCAAATGCTGGGGTGCGACGCCGCTTCGCGCGAAGCTTACGTGCGAGCGCTTGAGCGCGACCCCGACCATCTGGGCGCTCTGTCCAACCTCGGGCGCGCGCTGATACTGAATCGCAACCATTGCGCCGCTCGCACGGTACTCGAGCGGGCAGTGCTTAAGCACCCGGGCGACCTCGACAGCCACGTCGCGCTGGGTATCGCCTATTACCAGATGAAGCAGATGCCGGCCGCGCGCGACGTCCTGCTGCGCGCACTGCAGATCGCGCCATCCGATGCGCGTGCACACCTGGGTCTGGCCTTCGTCCTTCAGAGCCAAGGCGATGCGCGGCAAGCGCAGGCACACCGCGTTTTGGGTTTGGCTGGCCGCGCCCCAATCCGGCTACCGTATAAAGGTCAGGGAAGCCCGCTCAGGGTGCTTTTGCTGGCGACCGCCGATCGAGCGAATGCACCACTGGCTCGCCATTTGGACGACCGCATCTTCGAGACGTGGCTCGTTTCGCCCGAATTTCACGATCTGGCAAGCGTCCTTCCCGAACACGATCTTGTCGTCAACGCGATTGGCGACGCGGATGCCGCGCCCCAAGCGTTGCGCATGGCCGGTGCGCTGTTGGAGCGCAGTGCTGCGCCCTTCGTCAATGCACCGGCACGAGTCGCCGCGACGGGCCGCTGTGACAACTGGCGCCGCCTCGGAGCGCTCCCCGGCGTGGTGACGCCACACGCGGCAACGCTCTGCCGCGCCGTGCTCTCGGGCGCCGAGGCGGTCGCGCATTTGCAGCGCCACGGCCTGCGATTCCCATTGCTGTTGCGCAGTCCCGGATATCACGGCGGCGAGAACTTCGTACGCGTTGATCGCGTGGGAGAACTGGCAAACGCAGTGCAAGCCCTGCCCGGCGAAGAGCTCATCGCCGCGGAGTTCATCGATACCAGCTCGGCCGACGGAAAAACGCGCAAGTACCGCGTCATGCTTGTCGATGGCGAACTCTATCCCTTGCATCTCGCCGTCGGCAGCCACTGGAAGCTGCACTACTTTAGCGCGGACATGAGCGAAAACGCGGCACACCGCGCTGAGGACGAACGCTTCCTCAACGATATGGCCGCGGTGTTGAGCCTTCGCGCTATGCGGGCCCTTCATGCGATCGGCCAATGTCTGGCGCTGGACTACGGTGGCATCGACTTCGGAATCGACGCTCAAGGCCAAGTCGTCGTCTTCGAGGCTAACGCCACCATGGTCGTTCCGGACCCTGGCGCCGATGCGTGCTGGACGTACCGGCTTTGCGCAGTCCAACGCATCCGCGACGCGGTGCACGGCATGTTGTTGCGGCGCGCCCGGCGCAAGGACGCTGCGGACATCATCGACCGGCCATATCCCATAGTGGTGGCCCAGCGCCCAGGCGAACTCAACGAGAGCAATTTTTCCGCCGGCCCGGGGGCACTGCCCCTCGAAGTTCTAAAGCAGCTGCGCCAGGCGCTCATTGCTCTGCCCGAGACGGGCGTCTCGGTGCTGGGAATGAGTCACCGCAGCACCTGGTTCGAGGCACTGCTCGAGGAGGCGCAGGTGAACCTGCGTCGTCTGCTCGGCATTCCCTCTTCTCACAGCTTGCTCTTTCTGCAAGGCGGCAGCAGCCTGCAGTTCTCGATGATTCCGATGAACTTCGCCCCGGAGAGTGGGCCGCGCCCGCTGCACCTGCGCACAGGGCACTGGAGCGCCAAAGCCATTGAGGAGGGAAAGGTTGTGCGGCCGATCGACCTCGCCTGGGACGGCGCGCCGCACGGCTACCGCCGGCTGCCCAAGGCGTCGGAGTGGCTGGCTCAGGCGCAGGCGCTACGCGAGGCGATGAGCGCGCCCGCGCCCTATCTGCACTACGTTACCAACGAGACCGTCGAAGGGCTGCAGTGGCGCCACACGCCAACGATCGAGGATACGCCGCTGATTGCTGACATGTCCTCCGATTTTCTCTCACGGCCAATCGACATCACGTCGTTCGCACTGATCTATGCTCACGCCCAGAAGAACCTCGGGCCGGCAGGTGTGACCGTGTGCATCGTCGACCAAAAGATGTTGGCGCGCATCCCCGTTGGGCTCCCACCCATGCTCGATTACCGCACGCACCTGCGCCACAATTCCAATTACAACACGCCGCCCGTGTTTGCGATCTACGTGGTCACGCTCGTAACACGCTGGCTCAGGGACGTCATTGGCGGCGTTGCGCAGATGGAGCGTATTAATCGCGCCAAGGCCGCGCGGCTGTACGGGGCTCTCGGACGCCTGCAGGACGTAGTTGAGTCGCACGCCGAGGCAGCATCGCGATCGGACATGAATGTGTGTTTCCGGTTCCGCGACCCAGCTCTTAACGCGCGCTTCGTGCAAAAGGCCGCTGCCGCGGGCTTCTTAGGCCTTGGCGGGCACCGTGCGCTTGGCGGTATCCGCGTCTCGTTGTACAACGCTGTGCCCGATTCAGCCGTGGCGCGGTTGTGCGAATTTCTCGAGGATTTTGCTCACACCCACAGCTAGCGATTGCGCAAGGCGAGAGCTTGCTCGAATCGACCGTGCTGGTTTTTTTGCGTCAGAGGACGCCTGGGCGAAGGCAAGGGCAAAGCCGCCCATCCAAGGCGTCGGAGTTGCCCTGATCGACGCAGTTTCTTTGAAAGACGCGCACTGTCTCGAAGCACTTGCCAAACCGCGCATCGATTTGAAATGCGGTGTCGGGCAAGAGATGTCGATTGCGCCTGGCTGGGCCGTCAATGGCTACATTAGAGAGTCGCCGACGGTGCGCTGTCGGGGACCTTTGTCCGCGAAAAAATCCATTTCACCGCTGCGACAATTCGACGCTCACAGATACCACAGAGCCCGGCCCCGCCCGTTGCTCACTTTACTTCATCGACGAAACGTATTCCGCGAGTTCCTTAATCTCAGCTTCGCTGACCAATTCCATAACCGCCTTCATCGCAGCGCTGTTGCCATTGGCGCGTGCGCCGCTCTTGATGTCGAGCATCTGCCGCTCGAGGTACGGTGCATTTTGCCCTGCGATCTTGGGATACTCCGGCAGGATCGTCTTTTTTCCGTCCTTTCCGTGGCACGACCAGCAGGTTTTTTCTTGAAAGAGCTTGGCACCATCGGCGTGCGCCACCCCAACTTGTAAAAGGCCAAGCGAAACGAAAAACAGGCAAATAGCTCGTTTCATCGCGTACTCCCCTTGATGTGCAAAAAAACCCGCGGGTGGCGTGCACCGCCCGCGGGCCACTTGCCACTGCTGCGCTACTTCACCTTCTTTGCCCCGTGTTGCTCAAGATAAGTCTTGGCACGCAGACCGAGATCCGCCGCCTTGACCTGGTACTGCCACACTTGCTCTGCCCACAAGTTGGCCTGTTCCCAATCCTTGCGCGCGGCTGCCGCCTCGTGCTTTTCCTTAGCACCCTTCATTTTGTTGAGCTGGTCCGTAGCATCTTCGACCATCGCGACCACTTGCGGGAAATCCTGGTAGTTCGTCGACGTGATGTACCCAACCACCGAATCGATGATGGCCTGCGTGTCGGCGATCTTCCTAAGCTCCTTTTGGTAGTCCTCTTGGGTGTACACCTGCTTTGCCAGCGCAACCTTCATTGGTTTCCACCCTTTTGGTTTGACCAGCAAGTACCCTTCCATCTCCAGGTGCAACGCCGAGCAAAATTCGGTGCAGTAGTAGGGATACACGCCCTCTCGGTCGGCCTTAAAGCGCACCGTCACCGTCTTGCCGGGCTCGATCGAAACGTTCTTGTTGTAGGTGGAAACGGCAAACCCGTGCGTCTCGTCCTCGGCGCGTTCCAGGTTCGTAACGTGGATGATCACGTCATCGTTGACTTCCGCTTCGATCGTCTCTGGTGTGAAGTGCGAGCGGATGGCCGTGCCGAAGACCTCGACTTGCCCTGGTTTATGCGTCGTGTGCTCCTCGCCGGCACGCACTCCGCCGGGACTGGGTTTATCGGTACGGCTGTCGGTTCCCACCTTGTAGCGGATCGCGGGTTTTAGCTTGTCAGCTGAAATAGCGACTGCGTAGTGCGGCTCGCCCAGGGGTAGCGGCATGTCATACAGCAGTTGCATCTTGTCATTGCTGATGTCGATCAGCTGGTGGTTTTGAGGATGCAACGGACCGACCGGAACGAAACGATCGATTGCGAGCTTATTGAGCGCAACCAGGTAGTGCCCCTTGGGTTCGACCGTATCTCCTTCCATCGTCATCAAGTGCCCGATGTTGTAATGGACACTGATCTTGTCGAGCACCTTGCCTTCGCAGTAATCCCACTTGACGACTTGGGAATCGACATACAGCGAGGTATAGGCAATGCACGGCTTGGAGTCATACTGCGTATGCAGCGGACCCAGGCCGAGTTCGACTTGCCGTTCCATGGCATCTTGCATGGCAATGACCGGAATCCCGTACGGATCCTTACCCTCGAACTTGCCCGCCTTGATCGCGGCCTGGATCTTCTCGAAGCTAAACACCGTCGCGTGTGGATCAAGCTTTCCGGCGACAATCATGAATTTGCCATCGGGCGTCACGTCGACACCGTGGGGCGACTTGCTCTCCGGCACGAGGAACAAAATGCCCTCTTTAATCGCCGTCTCCATCGAGAGCACGTTGTGCCCATTGATCTTCGTCGCCTTGCCCTCTTTGACAAGCTCCGCGGCCCGCCGCCAGTTGATCACGTGCATGTAGTCCGTATCCTTCGCGGAGCAACCGGCCTCGTAGGGCGGACGATCCTTCTCGATTCCGCCAACGTAGCGTTCTGCGCAAAACGAGTTGGTAAACGACCAGCCGTCGCTTGGCCCCTTGCCGGCGTCGGAAAGATCCTGACTATAGGGAGGCAGCTCAACTGAAAACGACTCCGCGGGTTTGATGCGCCCTTCTTTGCGATCGAACCTCCAATACGTCACACCGCCGCGGTACTTCTCATTGAACTCCTCCAGCGGGTAAAACTTCCGATTCTCCAGTGGCGTTGGATACTGGGATGCTTCGATGATGTAATCTGTGTCCGGTGTGACAAATGCACCCCCATGCTCGGACTTAAAGACCGGGTTCGTTACGATCTGCTTGGTCTCAAAGTCGCGCAAATCAATGACTGCGATGCGCGGGTTCGCCTTGTCGTTGATGAACAGGAACTGGCCATCGTACTTGCCCTGCGTTTCGGAAATCGCGGGGTGGTGCGTATCGCCCCACGTAATGTCCCTTCCATCAATGCGCCCCTGCGCCAGCACGGCCCGGGACTCCTCGTCAAAGCCATAACCTTGCCATGGCTCCGGTGTGAAAACGCCGATGTATTTGAGGATGCGCATGGACGGGATGCCATAGACGATGATTTGTCCGGCATGTCCCCCGGAGCTGAAGGCGACAAACTCGTCGCGACCCCCGGTCGGAACATAGGTCTTCGCCGCCGCGAGCAAGTCCTGCTGCGACAGATTGCGGCGCTTCATCACATCCTGCAAGGATTCCGCCGACCATGCGGTCGCGGCTAGCAAAACCGCCCCGGCCGCGACAAGCAGCGACATGGATCGCCGCGTGACAATTTTCATGATTCCCCCTTTAGCCCGCTACGTTGAATGCCCGAAAGAAACTCGCGTTACCAATCGACCGCGGAGACTTTATTCCCATCGGTTTTCTATGGTCTTGACGGACATCAATTCCGGCATTGCTTCTACATCTTTTTGGTGTCCCTCCTGTGACTGCACTTGATTCGCATCAACCTGGGTTCGTCGATGGGCGTAGTAAAGTTGCCGCGAGCAGTCAGCACGCATGCCGCATTCCCAAACAAACCGTAAAGGTGCATCTTTATGACATTTCAGAAAACCGCGCTACTGGGTCTACTCATCCTCCCTGCGTTGGCGCTTGCGCAAGCGCCTGCTCCAAAAGCAGCGGGCATCGAGTCGCAGGGATATATATGGAACGCCCAGCAAGGCGAAAAAATCGAGGCGCTGCACTTACAGGGCAGCGTCAAGGACGGCGCGGAATCCTATGAGGTCTGTGGCGCCTGCCATTTACCGTCCGGCGCGGGCCGGCCAGACGGAACCTTCCCGCAGCTAGCCGGCCAGCACACCACGGTACTCATCAAACAAATGGCGGACATCCGCGCCGGGCTGCGCGACAACCCGACGATGTATCCCTTTGCCAAGACGCTGACGGATCCGCAAGAGCTGGCAAACACCGCGGCGTATATCAACAGCCTGTGCATCCCACTGAATCACGGCCACTATGACGGTGCCGACGCCGCACTCCAGGTTGAAAAGGGCAAGGCACTTTACGAGAAGGAGTGCAAGGACTGCCACGGACCAAACGGCCAGGGAGACAAGGAAAAGTTCTACCCGGTCATTGCCGGGCAGCACTACAAGTACCTTCTGCGCCAGATGACCACGATTCGCGACGGCAAGCGCCGCAATGCCAACCCAGACATGGTGAAAATCATCCGCAAGTACGATGATGATCAGCTCGTGGCCATCTCGGCGTACCAGGCAAGCTTGGTGATGCCCGGCGCGATGTGTCAGGTCGCGGCAGCGAAAAAGTGAGCCGCGAAGCGGACCAGACGATGATCAACGCGACGAAGGGGCGCGCGGACGTCTGGATCGCCGGCTTGGTACTGATCGCCACAATCGCCATGGTGGCCAGTTACTTCAGCCCGATCTGGTGGGTTTCGCTGACCGCGCCGAATTATCCAAAGGACGCCTTTCCCGACGGCATCCGTATTCAGTTTCACTTTAACGGGGTCTATAACGGCTGCCGCGTAGTCACCGGCGCTAGTCAGCACCAAAACGAAATCCTGCAGCAGGACATCAGCGGCTCCGAGGAGCGCTACAACCCAATCCTTGATGCAAGCCGAAACATGAACCGCGGTGCCCAGGGACTCGACTGCGTCCACGAAATGAATACGATCAACCACTACGTGGGCATGTTCCCGATCGAGACGGGCGCTCCCGTAGAACGGCCGATGTCCAAGTTCTTCATCGCCTTTTTTGTAATTATGTTGGCATCCTTCATCCTGCCGTCGCGGCGCCAGGGATTGGTCATACTGTGCGCTGGCTTTGCCGCCCTGACGGCATGGATGCTGGTCGATTTGTACGCGCAGGGACACCTTGCGCAGTTTGTCGAGCAATACCAGGAGGGTGCCGGCACCTACTTTAAGGAGCCCGAGCGTCTGCACCTGTGGGGAGAGCGCCTGACCTTCGCGCTGAATGCGACCGTCGTCGGACTGATCGTGGCAATGATCGTCCTGATCCTAGGGACCTGGCGCATCCGCAACTTCAGTTTGCTACTTGCGTTGGTGCCCGCCTTGCTGCCGTTTTTTTTCGTTCTCGACTACGCGGGCTGGTTGTGGTTCTTCGGGCATAACCTGCATCCTTGGGGCGCTTTCACCGTCAAGCCGTTTATGCCGACAGTTTTCGGGGAAGGCAAAGTCGCGCAGTTTTCGACCTATTCGTACCCATACTGGGGCTTCGCGCTGCTGCTGATCGTTTTCCTGGCACTGGTCCCCGCCACACTGCTACGGCGCCGGCAGTTGCGCGAGGCAATGCCGGCATGAAGCGGCGCTTGCGCCTGGCCGTAGTGCTGGCGGTTGTGGCGTTCGCCTGGGCCTACGCCGCCACCGCGGGCGACGCCGATGAAAGCCGTGCGACGCAGCCTGCAGCGGGCGCTGGCGCTGCCGGGCGCGAAGGCATGCGTGCGGTTGTCGATCGGCCTAAGCCCGTCTTTGAACTATCCCAACGCAATGCACGCATCTACGGATTGCGCCCCTTCCAGGAGCTCGTGGACGCGGCTGCCCCCGGCAGCGAATTGCTCCCACCGCCGGGGACGTACCGCGGCCCCGTGCAGGTCGATAAACCCCTGCGCATCGACGGTCGGGGCCTGGTGACAATCGATGCCGGCGACCGCGGAACCGTCTTTACCTTGGCAACCGACAACGCGACGGTTCGGGGCATGCATCTAACCGGTTCGGGAGAGTCGCACGATACCGACGATTCCTGCCTGGACGTGCGCGGCAACGACAATCATGTCGAGGATCTTGTGATCGACAATTGCCTGTTTGGCATCGACCTGAAGCAGTCGCATCGCAACGTCGTGCGCGGTAACCGGATCCGATCGAAACCCATGGACCTCGGAATTCGCGGCGACGCGATCCGGCTCTGGTACAGCAATGACAACCTCGTCGAGGATAACCACATCGATTTATCGCGCGACACGGTCGCCTGGTATTCGAACCGCAATACCTTCCGCAACAACGAGGGTCGGCACAGTCGTTATTCGCTGCACTTTATGTTCGCTAACGACAACGTCGTTGAAGGCAACCGTTATATTGAGAACGCGGTCGGCGTATACCTTATGTACAGCGAACGCGTCGCCGTTCGCCACAATGTAATCTCCCACGCGACGGGCGCTGCCGGGATGGGACTGGGCTTTAAGGAATCCTCGGACGCCGACATCGAAGACAACGATATCGTTTACTGTGCGGTTGGTGTCGGTTCCGACATCTCTCCCTTTCAGCCGGACACGACGATCCGCTTTCGAAACAATCACATCGCTTATAACGGGATCGGCTTTCAGTTCACGAGCGAGCTCGGCGGCAACATCGCCACGGGCAACATCTTGGAGGGCAATCTGACCCATGTGGTCCAGTCGGGCCGCGGCAAGGCACTCTTAAATCAGTGGCACGGCAACTATTGGGATGACTACGAAGGCTTCGATCTCCAACACAAGGGTACCGGCGCAACTCCGTATGAATACTATGCTTATACGGACCTCATTTGGATTGAAACGCCCGAGGCGAGATTTTTCCGTAACTCCCCGGTGATGGAATTGCTCGACTTTCTGGAGCGTCTCGCGCCCTTCTCCGCGCCGGAATTGCAAGTGCGCGACGACGCGCCACTGTTGGTCAAACCAAGAGTCGGATCGTGAGCGACAGCCAAGCAAGCCCAACGCCCATCCGGCGGACAAGTCGGCCGCACGCGCGCCGCAGGCTGCTACGCACCATACTGCTCGCCGGCGGCATTCTCGGTGCAAGCCTGTCGGGCTTTTTGCCCATCGCTTTCGCAAAGCGCGCTCGCCTGCGTCCGCCCGGTGCGCTCGACGAACACGACTTTCTTGCCTCATGCATCAAATGCGGGCAATGCGTTCAAGTTTGCCCGGTGCAGGCGATCCGCCTCTCCGATCTCGTAGACGGCTTTGGTGTCGGCGTGCCGCATATCGAACCGCGCGATCAGGCCTGCGATTTTTCCTGCGACGCCGGCCAATGCATCCTTGCCTGTCCAACCGGTGCGCTAACTTACCGCAAACCCTCCTTTTTTCCAACGCGTGCCGGCGCCATGCTTCCGGCGTTGCCAATCCTCAAGGCCAAAGCTAAGGATCCGGACCCGAACGTCAATTTCCGCGAACGCATGGGTCTTGCCCGTCTGGTCCGTCCCGAGGCGTGTCGCGCCGCGCAAGGAAAGGATTTTCACGGGTTGGCTCGGGGCGCCGCGTTTCGCGGGCGCATGCGCTACACGGACGTCGATCGCTGGAAACCAATACGCATCGCCGAGCGGCGTTATGACCGCGACCTGTGCGATCTCTGCGTCACAGAGTGCCCGATCAAGGGCGCGCTCACAATGGAAACCTTCACCACCCCGGAAGGCAACCGCCACCGGCAGCCTGTGGTGCATGACGCCTGTGTCGGTTGCGGCGTCTGCGAGATGATTTGCCCTGTCGAGACCCCATGCATTGTGGTCGAGGGGCGTGCGGTCTGGAAGGCCTGAGGCGATCATGGCAGGGCGTCTCGCCAGTGAGATCTTGCTGATGCTTGGCCGCGAACCGGTCAAGCCCCAGGACATCACGCCCGCCGCCCAACAAATGCACGAACTCAAACGCTTGCGCAGCAAAAGCGAATGGCTCGCGATCCGCGAGCAGACGAAGCTCGCAAGGGCTCGGCCGCACGCCTGGCGCAACCGGCGTTGGATCGTGGTGATTGCCGTTAATCTGCTGTTTGTTCTCTCGTATCACTTCGACGTGCAGATCCTCGAGGGTGCTTTGACCGCGTCGCGCTTTCTGGGCTTTCACCTGATCGACGTCAATTCCGCGCTCCAGGTGATGCTTGCGCACAAGCACATCATCGTCAACCTGGTCATCGGCACCGCGACCGTAGCCTCTGGTTGGCTCCTGCTCGGGGGCCGCACGTTTTGTTCCTGGGTCTGCCCCTATCATTTGCTTGCCGAATGGGCTGAAAAGCTGCACCTGTTTCTCGTTGCAAAAAAGCTCGTCGTCGACCAGAGTTTGCATCGTGGCGTGCGCACGGCGTTTTGGTTTGTTTTCGTCTTGCTCGCGCTGCTTACGGGCTACACCGTGTTCGAATCCATTTCGCCAACCGGAATCGTGTCACGTGCCTTGATCTACGGGCCCGGCCTGGCCCTGCTCTGGGTGCTCGCGCTTCTTATCTTTGAAGTATTTTTCAGCCGGCGCGCCTGGTGCCGCTATGCCTGCCCGATCGGGCTCACTTACGGCATGATTGGCATCCTTTCGCCGGTCAGGGTGAAATATCGACTCGAAAACTGTCTGCACGAGGGCGACTGCCGCAAAGTCTGCCTCGTGCCGCATGTGTTGGAGACCGTGGTCAAGGGTCGCGCGCCCGATGTCGAATTGCCAATCGGCCCGGACTGCACGCGCTGTGGTTTGTGCGTCGATGCCTGCCCTTCAGGTGCCTTGCGCTTTGAGATCAAGGGACTGCAAAAACTGCTCTGACGCACGCCACAATGATCGAAATCCGCCAGCTCAGCAAAAGCTTTCGTCGGCGCCCTGTGCTCGACGACGTCTCTTTGTCCTTTGAAGCGGGCGAGCGCGTTGCGCTAATCGGCTCTAACGGCGCGGGCAAGACCACGCTCATTCGCTGTTTATTAGGCGAATACACGTACGATGGCGAGATCCGAATCCACGGCAGAGACCCGCGGCGTGCGCGCCGCGAGGTCCTGGCCAGCGTCGGTTTTGTACCGCAGACTCCTCCCCCGTTGAAAATGCAAGTTGGGCAGCTTGTCTCCTTTGCCGCTCACCTGTGCGATACCGACCCGCAAGCCATCATTGACGTCGCACACCGCCTGGGTCTTGATGTCGCCGAAGTGGAAGATCGGCCCTTTGTGCGCCTCTCCGGCGGCATGAAGCAAAAGCTGTTGATCGCCATCGCCCTGGGCCGCCAAGCCAGCTTGCTGGTCATGGATGAGCCTAGCGCAAACTTGGATCCGCAGGCGCGTGGAATTTTCTTTGAATTGCTCGCGGAGCGAGCAAACAGCGCGACGATGCTCATCTCCAGCCACCGCATTAACGAAGTCGCCATGTTGGTGAACCGAATGGTGGAAATGGATCTGGGCCGTGTCGTCCTGGACGATCGAGTCGCCGATGATGTAGCGCTTGCGCAGCGCTTGGTCTGCTATATCGAAGCCAAGCGCGACGAGCCCGCGCTTGCCAAGTCGCTCGCCGCCTGGAACTTTGTCCCCATTGCACCGGGTTTTGCTTGGGAAGGCACGATCGCTGGACCGGATCGTTTGCGGTTTTTGGGCATGGCTTCGCGCTATGTCGGTGTCATCAGCCAGCTATCCCTGAAGGAGACGACGCAGTGAACCGGCGCCGTGTTCTTTTGCTTGGCGTGCTCATCCCAGCAACCGGCCTTTTGAGCGCCTGCGGCCGCTCCGGCCAATGGGCTCCGGGAATGGTCGAAATCAAATGGGACCGCGATGTTTGCACGCGCTGCAAGATGATCATTTCCGACCGCCGTTTCGCGACCGAAGTCTGTGGTGGCCCAGATTCGGTTTGCCATAAATTTGATGACATCGGCTGCGCCGTGACCTGGTTGGCGGACCAGGTCTGGCGCGACGAGGCGACAACGCGCATCTTCGTAGCCGATTACGAGCACCCAGCCACGCAGTGGCTCGATGCACGCACCGCCCAGTTCCTGCCAGAGCGAAGCTCGCCGATGGGCTACAACTACGCCGCTGTGTCCGCGCCGCAGACAGGCAGCCTTGACTTTGGCGAGTTGCGAAATCGCTTGGCAAAGGGGCGGGGCTAAATATGCGTCAGTGGCAATTGACGGCGCGCCTTGATCTAGCGGAAACGCTGCGTGCCCGCTGGTTCGGCGCCTACACCCTGATCTTCGGCGGCGTGGTCGCGCTGCTCTTTATGTTTGGGCTAACAGAGTCTCGCGTCCTTGGATTTATCGGACTGTCGCGGCTTCTCGTGACCTACATCCAGCTCACCATGGCCATTTTGCCCATCTTCGTTCTCATCACGACGGTGCGTTCGGTAGCTGGCGACCGGGAGGCGGGAGTTTTCGAGTACCTGCTTTCGCTGCCCGTGTCGCTGTCGGCGTGGTTTTGGGGCAAGCTAATTGGTCGCTACGCAGCCATTTTCCTGCCCGTTTTTGCTGCGATGATGCTTGCGGTGTTAATTGCTTTGGTGCGCGGGATCGAAGTGCCTTGGGACATTTTTCTTTACTACACCGCCCTGCTGGCGGCCATCTGCGCATGCTTTCTTGGCCTCGGCATGCTGATTTCCTCCGTTGCGCGCAGTTCGGATGTGGCCCAAGGTGCTGCGTTTCTCGTCTGGCTTACCTTCCTGCTGTTCTTGGATTTGATCTTGTTGGGCGTCATGATCCGCGGCAAATTGCCACCGGAAATTGCTGTGATGATCGCGCTCGCCAATCCGCTCCAGGTCTTCCGCACCGCCGCCTTGTCGCTATTTGATCCGCAATTGATCGTGCTTGGACCATCGGCGTTTGTCATTCTCGATCACTTCGGAACCACGGGATACCGAGTTTTTGCGCTGCTGTATCCCACGGCGATCGGCGCATTTAGCGCCGCCTTGGGCTACCGCATCTTTCGGCGCGGTGATCTTCCATGAAAGCCGTAATACTTGCGCTGGCGCTGCTCGCGAGCATGTGCGCAAGCGCAGAACAAACAACGGGTTCGGGAGAGGCGTTTTTTGCGGCCGCGCTCACTGATCTTTCCTCGCGCCCGGTCGCGATGGAGCCGCTTCGCGGAAAACCGATTTTGCTGAATTTCTGGGCTCGCTGGTGCGCGCCCTGCCGTGAGGAATTTCC
>DASPWJ010000002.1:0-22795 GCA_035621895.1 Burkholderiaceae bacterium
ATTGCAATGCCAGCCACTTGTCAGGTTTGCTCTTCCGCAACTTGCGCGAACGCTCCGGTACATTCTCCTTCGACCCTGGAAGGTCGAGGATCCGAAAATTGCCCTGCCCGCTTTCGTTTTCTGAGTCGCGTCTTTGAAAGCGAGCTAACTTCGAAGCCAGGTCGGTAAACCTTGCGAGGTGCGGCCGCGGCGAGGAAGCGAGGTAGTTGAGCAGAGTCAACACGCCGTCCAAATCTAGAGCTAGACTGGCTTCACGGTTGGGGCGCTTATAACTCCATGTCGGCACGACACATCCCTTGCCTTAGGGCAGGGACTGGCGAGAGGGCGATTGGCCCGTCGCCGGGAGCCGAGTGCCCCGCCGCCCTCCATCTGCGGCGGATTGCAAGTTCCGCTGCCCACTTCGATCGATGGACGCCGGCGTAGCAGCCACTAAATTGGCAATTTGTTGCTCCGGGGTAATTCTCTGGCCCGTTTCGCTCATCCGCCACCAATAAAGCGATCGCGATCTGGCGAATTTTTTTTCGGCTCGCGCTAGGAGCCGTCATCTGCCAGGACGGTCCTTCGGTACTTTGTGTCGAGACGGAAACGAGGGCACCGCGGTGCCGTTGACGCGCAACCACCGGATGAAACGACAAATACTTTGCGTTGGCGCCGTCCAGATGACGTCCGAATCTGGCGCACTCGAGGCGAATCTGGGCTGCGCCACGCGTTTTGTTGAGAACACCGCACCTAAAGGCGCAAGACTCGTCGCCCTCCCAGAACTATTCTGCGGCGGAGATTGGCTTTATGAAAGGATCTGGGATACGGCAGAGCCGAGGGCTAGTCGGACCGAAGCATGGCTGCGAGAAACAGCACGCCGGCTGGCGTTTAGCTTGGGGAAAGCTATCTGCTGGCTGTCGGCGAAGACTTCTTCGATGTTTCCGCGGCGGCAACGCCAGGCGGAGAAATTGCCGGGCGCGAACTTTTGTGGGCAGCTTGCGCCTTCGCGACAGATTTCGCGCGAAAGCAATATTTTGAGTGGTCGTTGACCATGCCGACGGCCTGCATAAACGCGTAACAGATTTCTCCACCGACAAACTTAAAGCCGTGCTGCTTAAGGTCCTTGCTCATCTTTTTACTTGCTGCGGCGGCACTTTGTTTTTCTGCGGGTCTTCCGCCCGTAAATTGCCATATGTAAGCATCAAAGCTTCCGAACTCACGCTTGATCTCGAGCAAAGCCTTGGCGTTTGTAATAACCGCCTCGATCTTGAGGCGGTTGCGCACGATGCCTTCATTTTTCAGTAGAGCCGCGATTTTGGAAGAGTCATATCTTGCAATCTTCCTGGCATCAAATCGATCAAATGCCTTGCGGTAATTCGCGCGCTTCTTAAGGATGGTAAGCCAGCTCAACCCTGCCTGCGCGCCTTCGAGGTTTAGCATTTCAAACAACAAGCGGTCGTCATGGACCGGTATGCCCCACTCCGCATCGTGATAAGAAGTCAGTAGCTCATTGGATTCGGCCCATTTGCATCTTTTCTTTTCATTTGGACGAGGCATTGCGACTCTCCAACTTGTCTCTGAGTTCAGCCCGAGGCTGTGGCAACTTGACCTTAACCGCGGGGTGCCCTTCGACCGGTGTGCGGCTGCATGGGGCAGGCATGCAAATCAAGGCCACGCGTAGCTGCTCTACGAAGAGCGACCAGGAAGATAGGCAGATTGCAAATCATAAATTCAATGCCCCTTGCTTTTCTTCGTTCGCCGCAACCCTGTGGACGGCTGCGGCGAACTCGGCTCCACGGCAAAGCAGGTTGGGATCCGCGTGACGGCTGGCCGCTCGCTAAAGAGCGAGATTTATGTTGCAGACGGGCCAGAGCTTCAATTGGTTGCCAGAGTCGGTACAGACGCCGAGCAGCAAGAGTTCGGCGCGACTTTACGTTGGCTAGCTGCCCTTGTTATCGGAGAGCATCGCCATAGAAACGGTAGGTGGCTGTGTACGGGACCCGGATCACGGCGCCGATGCGCGATGCATCACACCCGTCTGCGGGCGCCTTCCCGCCGGATGTGTTGATGCGCTGAATGCTCTTGACGCTGCTCAATAGACCCGAGCCGGAAGTGGATTTGGCGCTCAGCAGCAGCCATGGGATGGCGTTTGCGTTCGGTCCGTCGTCGCGCGCGACAATGGCGCCTACCACCTTGCTGCCGTCGTTTGCCTCCCATGTCGGGCCGGCATAGTGCTTACCGACATTGTTCCCCTTGCCGTCATACAGTGCAGCCTCCGGCGCGGTGAAGCTCCACACAAAGCGCGTCGCATCATTCTTGTCGGCCAAACACTCGTAGATCTGCACCCCGCGGGCGTCCGCTGAAAGGAGCAATTTCTGGTCTGGCGCAACCGCAAGTGTTACCGGCACAACCGCTGTGGACGGCATCGCGCACGAAACAATTAGAGCAACTGGCAAGAGCCAGAGGGCCAAGGTCCATAGCGCCGAGTTGCGAGCAGAACTTTTTCCCATGCGATAAAGCGCTAGCTGTCAGCGCCCGTTATTCATGTTCAGTATGACAGGTGCAAAAAGTGGTGCAAAGAAAAAGCGCTATCCGACCAAAACCTGCGCGCAACACGACATGCCAAGCAAGACATTTTGCAAAAGGTTCATTATGAAACCGAGGGCCCGCGCGCCAGCTTGGTTTGCGCAGGCTACCGAATCTTGCAAGGAAGATCCAGACGGGCGGTGCACTTGCCTTGGGACGGCACTTTGTTACTTGCCTTGGGACGGCACTTTGTTGTGAGGGGGTATTGCGAAAATTGGACCGCCTTGGCCGTTTAATTCGCGACTGTTGCGATGCCAAATTTGGTGATCTGCGCGCTCAGGCGCCGTCGCGGGCCGGCCGTTTTTGACCTGTGCAAGCGACCATCGGCACCCTAGGATGAGGTGACCGCCGACTTTTGCCACCAGGCAAATCTAGTCGTCCTGCGCATCGGAGCGGTTGGAGCCGAGCGCCGGGTACTCAAAGGGAAAACAACGACGCATCAGTTCACTAGCGGAATAGCACGGCAGCGTTGCCAGAAAGCGCGCAAGCATTTCGCGCGCTTCCTCTTCGACGGTCGGAACCGCTCTTGGGTGCGCGCGAGCGCCACAGACGTGGCGCAAACCCGATCCGGTCAGCGGCGCGATCAAAGCATTGCGTTCGCGAGGATTCATCTGGCGACTCCTTAAATCGGCTCGGGCACTTTGGCCAGCTCCACCGTTTTCGTCACAGCGATCTTGCTGATTTGCTATGACCGCATCCTAGGGGCCCGATGCGCCTGCGAACAAGTGAAGAAGGTCATCGGGCGGCTGGCGAATTGGCTGTCCAAAGATCGGAGCTTTGCGATTTGGAGCTGCGCCTTGTTTTCGGCGATGTCTTTGAGCTTTCGGTAGCGCTGTCCAGAAGGCAGTTTCGACCGATTCGGTTTTTTGCTCGGACTGACTTGCTTGGGTCCGGTCGCTTAGCGACGCCCGGGCCTGCAGAGGAATTTCTTTAGTCCGGATTACCGAGAATTACCCCAACAAATCAAGTCATTGGAGAGGAGGGCGCGAATCTAGTCTTGGTATATCTCTAACCGCCCACGCGCGCGGCCCAAGCGCGCTTTTTTTTGGGGCCAGGACCTTTGGGCCCTTCTCTTGATGGCAAACAGCAATCCGAATTCGGAACTCGTAGGCAGCAGTCGTCCAGGACGAGGGCGCTCGCAGTGGATAAGTGCGATCGTGATCGCTGTAGCCTTTGTGGCTGCCGATTACGTGCACGCGCAAACGAATAGCGGCGGCACCGATCTTTCTTTTGATCAGCTCACCTCGATGGAGGTCAGCGGCGTATCCAAAGCGGCGGAGCGAGTACTCGATGCTCCCGCTGCGGTGACCGTGATCACCGGCGAGGAAATTCGCCACTTCGGTTTTCGGACTTTGGCCGATGTGTTGAACACGGCTCCCGGATTTTTCACTTATAGCGACCGTGCCTACAGCTTTGTGGGGATCCGTGGTTTCGCGCCCATCGAAAGCTATAACTCCCGGGTCTTGCTGCTCATTGACGGCGTTCCCTCCAATGACAGTGTCTACCAGCAGGCCCTCATTGGCTACGAAGGGGTCATCGATCTGACGCTAGTCGACCGCATCGAGATCATTCCGGGGCCCAGTTCGTCGGTCTACGGCAACAACGCATTTCTTGGAGTTATCAATGTCGTCCTGAAGAACCCTTCGCAGGTCAACTCCAGTGCGCAGGCCTGGCTGGGGGCCGGCGTCGAGCATGGGGGTACGGTCACCTACAGCGGCGGTGACGGCGCCGACACGCACTACCTGCTTCAGGTAACCGGATCCGGCTCGGAAGGCCTGGACGTGGTCTTTAACCCACAGCCCGGCCTGCCACAGGGCGCGCGCGTCTCGGGGATGGACGGCACGGACGTGACCCGGGCCTTCGCAAAGATCATTCACGACAACTTGCGGGTAAATCTCGCTTTTAGCGAGCGACGACAGCACAGTGGCTACGGACTGTATGGAGATGTGATCGGCGACCCACGCAGTTGGGTGCGCGATGGCGAGAGTTTTGCCGATGTGCACTACGAAGGCAGCGTGGACCAAGCGACCGATTATGTGCTGCGTGCTACAGCGGCCGAATACCGCTACGACACCGACACGGTAGATAGCTATCCGAACATTGGCGCATTGCCGGGCTTTTTGCCCGCGGTCGGCGATTGGTTTGATGCTGAGGCGACGGGCACCCATCACTTCTCGGCAACCAATCGCCTCGTATTCGGCAGCGAGGTGCGGCGCAACCTGCGTGAGGAGATGACCTTCACTAACGATCTGCAGGGGACGTTTTTACGTGTAAGCAATGCCGATACCCTTGCCGGGATCTACGCCCAGAGTGACATCGATTGGTCGACGCAATGGGCGACAAGTCTTGGCGTGCGCGACGACGCGAACAGCGGGCAAGCCAACCGCGTCAGTCCAAGGCTGGCGATTCTGTGGAAACCCACGGCGACGCAGGCGTTCAAGCTCCTCTCGGGTAGTGCGTACCGCGAACCGAGCTTTTTTGAGAGATTTTTTGCGCAACCACCCTTGAATTTGCCCAATCTGAACCTTGTGCCCGAGCAGGTGCGCACACTTGATCTGAATTATGAAAACCAATTTACCGCGACAAGCCGCCTATCGCTGACCTTGTTCCGGTACCGGACCATGGACCTGATCTCCGAGAACGTCGTCAATCCGGCGCTTGGCGCCGTCCAGTACCAGAACAATTCCTCGGACCAAGCCCGAGGGTTTGATCTCTTGCTGGAGGGGCGCGTGTTGCCCGACTTGCGGGCGCGCCTTAGCACGGAGTACGCCTTTGCCTACGACGCTGCCGGCAACTGGGAACAGAACTCGCCCCTGTGGACCGGCAGATTAGGATTGGATCAAGGCTTGCCCGCCGACTTGCGTGTCGGTGCCGAAGGGCTGTTTGAAGGTCGGCGCTTGGCAATTGATAACACCGCGTTGCCCGCGGTCGTAGTCGCCAACTGCACGCTCAGCCGAGCACCGCGTCCAAATAAAGTGGACTTTAGCCTGGGTGTGTACAACGTGTTTGGCCGCAACTATGCCCAGCCGGTGGCCGCATGGCAGGGCGACAGCGTGAACCAGTTGGGGCGAAACTGGCGCCTAACCGTCGGCTACTCATTCTGACGCGAGCGCCAACGATGCACGTGCGCCGCAACTTAACCGTCAGACGATGGCGAAACGGCCTTGCGGCGGCCCTTGCCGCCTTGGCGTTGGCGCTTCCCGCCGCGCCGCTCGTTCGGGCGCAGACACTTACCGAGGGGCAACTGCGCGCCCGCTTCTTGCTGAATTTCCTTCGATTTACCGAATGGCCCGGGGCCGCATCCGGCCAGTCGGGTGCTTCGTTGCAGCTGTGTGTGCTGGGTATTGGCGACCCGTTCGACGGTGCACTCAACGATTTGCAGGGAGCAACCGCCGCAGGCCACAAGATCGGTGTGCGCAGCCACATAGCTGCCGACCAGGCAGACGAATGCAACTTACTGTACGTGCCCGACAATGAATTGCGGCGAATGGCAGGCGCGCGGGAGGCGATCGGTAGCCGGCCGGTGCTGATTGTCGGCGAGAGCGAAGCAATCCTCGACCGTGGCGGCATGATCGCCTTGCGCAGCGTTGACCAGCGATTGGCATTTGTCGTGAACCTTGCACCCGCGCGTCGCGCCTCGCTTAGTTTTTCCCCTCAAATGCTACACGCCGCCGCGGAGGTCTTGCCATGATGCGCAGACTGCAGCACGCGCTTCGTCGATGGTCCATTCGCACGAAAGTGATCGCGGCGGCGCTGGCCACTGCTGGCATGGCACTGCTCACGAGCACCGTGGCCCTGATGATCTACCAATATCACGAGGCACAAGTTGCGTTGTGTAGCGAAGTAAGCGGCACCGCCGCAGTGCTTGCTGAAAACCTGCGCGCGGCCGTTGCTTTCGAAAATCGCGAGGGCGCTGCGGACATTATCGCCGGCCTACACGCCAACGCGCGCATTCGCTCTGCCGAGGTAGAACGCAAGGACGGTAACGAGATCTTCGCCAGCTGGCACGCGGCCCCAAACACCGCGGCGGAGGCGTGGTACACGCCAACGTGCACCTATTCGAGCCCGATCGTATCGGACGGCGAGCTTAGCGGCGTGCTTTGGCTCAATGCCGCCGGTGTCGATTTTTTGGGTACGGTCGCTCGCGCTTCCCTCGTGCTGCTGGCTGCTGCCGGAGTTGGCCTGCTGTTGGCGGTTGCGATTGGAGGACAGTTTGCGCTGCGGATTGCGCGCCCGATCGCGGACCTGGCCGCCGCGACCAAGCGAGTGGGCGATAGTGCGGATTACCACATGCGCGTGCCGGGGGACTCTGAGGACGAGATCGGACAGCTCGTCAAGGACTTTAACCTCATGCTCGAGCAAATCGAGAAGCGAGACGACGAACTTGCGCTGTACCACGACTCGCTCATGCAGCAAGTGGAGCTGCGCACCGCCGAGCTGCGCGAGGCCAAAGAGCGTGCCGAGTCGGCGAGTGAGGCCAAGTCGCGTTTTCTGGCGACGATGAGCCATGAGATTCGCACGCCGATGAATGGCGTGCTGGGCATGAACGAGTTGCTTATCGAAAGTGAACTGGACCCGCGGCAGCGGGCCTGGGCTGAAGCGGTGCAATCGTCAGGACGACATTTGCTCAGTCTGATCAACGACATCCTGGATTTTTCCAAGATCGAATCGGGCCGCATGTCACTGGAGTCGGTCGATTTTGACTTGGTAGATGTGGTCGAAGACGCGTTGGCCATGTTCGCGCAGCAGGCCGAGCGCAAGGGCCTGGAGCTGGCCGCGCAATTCATTCCCCACGACGCGCCGCTGGCGCTGCGCGGCGATCCGCTGCGTCTGCACCAGATCGTCGTCAACCTGGTTGGCAATGCGGTCAAATTCACCGAAAAGGGCGAGACCGTAGTTCGCGTGCTGGTTGTGGATCGCAGCGCGGGCGAAGTGAGATTGCGCCTGAGCGTGGAGGACACCGGCATTGGAATCGCGCCCGAGGCGCAGCAAAGCATCTTTGACCACTTTTCACAGGCCGATGAGTCGACTACGCGCCGCTATGGCGGAACTGGCCTTGGCTTGGCGATCTGCCGACGCCTACTCGATTTAATGGGCGGCAGCATTCAGGTGCAAAGCAAGTTGGGACAGGGTTCGAAATTCATCGTCGATCTGTGTTTGCCGCCCGCACAAAAACCCGTGGCACCCCCTCCCGCAACCGACAAGCTCGCGGGCGTTCGCGTACTGGTGGTGGACGATAACCCGACCAATCGAGAGATCCTTCAACAGCAGCTGCAGGGCTGGCGAATGGACGTCGTTTGCGCCGAGGGGGCAGAACAGGCTCTGGCGCTTTTGGATGCGTCGCCAGGTTTTGCGCTCGGCATTTTGGACATGAACATGCCCGGCATGGACGGTTTGCAGCTGGCCAAAGCGATCCGCGCGCGGCCCGCATTGGGCGAGCTGCGACTGATGATGCTCAGTTCTGCCTGCGCCAGCGTCGATCCGGACGCGCGGCGCGACGCGGGCATCTTGCGACATCTAAACAAACCGGTTCGCCGTGGCGACCTGCTAAAAGCGGTAGTTGCCACACTGAGTCCCGAACCCGTCCAAGCGCCCGCGCGCCGCACGTCGTTTGGCGCGCCCGCGGGGGCGCTGCGCGGCAAGGCGTTGGTTGTCGAGGATCAGGCAGTAAATCAGGACGTGGCCGAATCGATGTTGCGCAAACTCGGCCTAACGGTGCATCTGGCCGCCAACGGGCTAGAAGCCCTGGACCTTGTGCGCCAGCACGATTTTGACATCGTCCTGATGGATTGCCAGATGCCGGTAATGGATGGTTTTGAGGCGACCGCGCAGATTCGGCGATTGCCACAAAAGCGCGTAAGCAACGTGCCCATCATTGCACTGACCGCGAACGCGATGAGCGGCGACGAACAAAAATGCCTCGCGGCTGGTATGAACGATTTTCTAGCCAAACCCTATACGTTGGCTACGCTGCGGTCGATGCTGGCGCGATGGTTGCCGCAGCCATCGAACGAGGCAGTACGCAACGTGCAGGCCCCGACTCCTGTGCACTTGCCAGAGGTCGTTGATGCCGCGGGCGCTGCAGCTATTGACCCCAACGTGCTCGATACGCTGCGCGAAATCGATCCGGCCGGTAGTCTGGATCTGGCCAAGAAAATTCTCGGTTCCCTCGTGAAGACGGCCGATCAGGACATTGCCCGGTTGGAAGCAGCGCTCGCCGCAGGTGACGCTAAGACCTTGGGGTCAGCAGCGCATGCATTAAAGTCGAGAACCGCCAACGCCGGAGCGATGGTGTTGTCCGATTGCTACCGCGAGTTGGAACTGTGCGCAATTGAGCAGCGCATGGCGGAGGCACCCCAGTGCCTGGAGCGGGCCAGGCGCGAACACAAGCGCGCCGTCGCCAAGCTGCGCGAGATACTGCGGACGATCGGCTGATGGCTGCGCCGATGAAAATTCTGGTTGCTGACGACGACGACGACGCGCGTCTGTTGATGGAGGCGACCTTGCGCAAGATTGGCCTGGACGTCTCGCTTGCAGTTAACGGACTGGATGCTGTGCAACAGTACCGGCAGGGGCGCCACGACATGGTCATGCTCGATGTCGACATGCCCGAAATGAACGGGCACGAGGCGTGTACTGTTTTGCGTGCCGAGGCAGGCGCGCTGCTGCCGATCGTCATGGTCACGGGCAAGGACGACCTCGCTTGTATCGAGCGGGCGTACCAGTCCGGGGCCACCGATTTCATTTCTAAACCAATTAACTGGACGCTGCTCGGACACCGAGTGCGGTATTTGCTGCGGGGATACCAAACCCTCTTGGACCTACACACGGCCGAGGCGCGCGTCGCTGCAATATTGAACGCCATTCCGGATCTGCTCTTTGAGATGGACCTGGACGGGCACTATCTTGACTACCACTGGTCGGGCGCGCGATCAGAAGCTTCGCCGGCTGCATCGCTCATCGGAAAGACCGTTTTTGAGGTCCTGCCACCCGCAGCGGCCGAAGTGTGCCTGTCGGCCCTGCGCTCGGCGCACGAGCAAGGCTTATCCACTGGCAAACAATTTGAACTTCCCGGCACACAAAGGACACGGTGGTACGAGCTTTCGGTTGCGCGCAAAAACGAAACCAAGGGCCAAAAGCCGCGCTTTATTGTCTTGTCGCGCGACATTACCGAGCGCAAGGAAGCCGAGATTCGGATTGCTCGGCTGGCGTACTTTGACAGCCTAACCGGCTTGCCGAACCGACAGTCCTTTTTGGATCGGGTCGATCGCGAGATCCGGCGCGCCAGCCAGGACAAGCGCAAAATTGCCGTGCTGTTCATGGATCTTGACGGCTTTAAAAACGTTAACGACACCATGGGGCACGGCGCGGGCGACCTGATTTTGCAATGGTCCGCGAAACGTCTGGCGCAGGGATTGCGACCCACCGACGTGATTGCACGCACTGGCATGGATGGTGCCGGGGTGGAACTTTCCCGTCTGGGTGGAGACGAATTTGCGGCTTTGCTCCTGGAGGTCGACAGCGCGGAGGACGCTCTGGTCGTCGCCCATCGCATTGGCCAACTGATGCGACGTCCATTCATGCTCAACGAACGTGCTGTCACGCTCACAACTAGCATTGGCGTGGCGCTGTTTCCCGACGATGGCAACGACGCCTCGACGCTGCTGAAACACGCGGATACGGCGATGTATCACGCCAAGAATTCTGGGCGCGATAACGCGCAGATCTACAGCGCCTCCTTGACTGAGCAGGCGATGCAGCGCATGGAACTCAATACCAGCCTACGAACCGCGCTGGAGCGCGAAGAGTTCAGCCTCGTTTACCAGCCGCAGATCGATCTCGAATCGGGCCGCGCGCACACAGTCGAAGCGCTAATTCGTTGGAAACATCCGACCCGCGGCATGATCCCTCCGCTTGACTTTATTCCGATCGCGGAGGAATTTGGGCTGATCGAAGGCATCGGGCGCTGGGTGCTTCGGCGTGCCTGCATGGATGCCGTGCAATGGAACCAGGCGGGCTGCCGCGTTTGCGTCGCCGTGAATTTGTCGCCGGTGCAGCTCGACGACGAGAACCTTGTGCCTTCAGTCATTGAGACACTGACGCAGACCGGGCTGGCGGCCGAATTGTTGGAGTTGGAAATAACCGAAGGCTCGCTGATGGAAAACTCGGCGGGCACGATTGCCAGGTTGCACGCGCTGCGCGACCATGGCGTGCGGATCGCGTTGGACGACTTTGGCACCGGCTATTCGTCGCTGGGCTATCTCACGCGCATGCCCATCGGTAACCTCAAAGTGGATCGCTGTTTCATTAGCGGCCAGACGAATTGGGCGGAAAACGCCGTCATCGTCCGCGCCGTGCTGGCGATGGCCGCCAGCCTGGGCATACGGGTAACGGCCGAGGGCGTCGAGACGGCAGAGCAGGCGTGTTTGCTTCGCGCAATGAATTGCAACAATTTGCAGGGCTACTACTTCAGCCGGCCGGTGACTGCCGCCGATGTTCCCGAATTGCTGCGGCGCCGCTGGGCGCTCGCCCAGGCAGCCAGCGCAGAGGCCGGGTCGGCCGACATGCTGCCGCAAGACTAATTGGGCAAATCGGGCGCGCGCAGGCGCCGCCGGCATCGAGCCTGCTCAAACCAAATTTTCAGTGGCGGCGAGACTTCGAAGTCATCGCGACGTAAAAGTGTGTCGGCCCGCGACACAGCGTACGAGGGCGCGAGCGCTTTTCGCTTTTGACATCGGGGTCACGCCTGGGCAATGATGTTTTTTGTGTACGCACAGCCGCGCGCTGCATCGCGGCCGTACCCGCAGCGCGCTATTCGGATGCCTGAAGGGGGAGACGGGGATGTCGACGATCGATGCCATGGTTTCGGCGCAATCCAAACGTTTCCCGGGGGAGAGCGGCGAGTACCGCACGGCTCGAGACAAGCTTCTAGCGGCGGAGATTGAGTTACGCCGTCGCCTGGAGGAAGTTGCGGCATTGCGGCGCAAACTGCCTTTAGGCGGGGAGCTTGCGCAGGATTATGAATTCGAAGAGGGGGCTCGCGACCTTGACGATATTCGTACGCTTCGACGGGTCAAATTCTCACAGCTCTTCGAGCGGTCAGACGCCAGTTTGGTCATTTATAGCTTCATGTACGGACCCAAGATGGCGCAGGCCTGTCCTTCCTGCACGTCGATACTTGATAGCTTGAACGGAACTGCGCCGCACGCTAGCCAACGTATCAATCTCGTTGTTGTGGCAAAGTCGCCCATCGAACGCATCCGCGCGCATGCACGCGAGCGCGGCTGGCGCAATTTGCGGCTGCTTTCTTCCGCGACCAATTCTTACAACCGCGACTACCACGCAGAGGACGAGAACGAAGCACAGTGGCCCGCGCTCAATGTCTTTGCGCGTCAAGGCGACCAGATCCGGCATTGCTACTGCACGGAATTGCTCTTTGCTCCCGCTGACGCGGGCCAAGACGCCCGACACGTCGATTTGATATGGCCTCTGTGGAACCTCTTTGATTTCACCCGGGAGGGTCGTGGCGCTAGCTGGCATCCAAAGCTTCGCTATGGGGCCTAGGTCGCGCGGCGGCGACCGCATGAGGGCAAAGACGGGCTGCTAGGTTGCTGTCGGCCGAAAGCCCGCGCATTGGCAGCTCTCAGGTTGGTCCTAGCCCCAAGCCGCCAGCAACAAGCGTCAACAAAAGGAAGTTGAAGCTAAACGTGCAAAAAAATCAACAAGTTAACTGGTAAAAGCACGATGATCTTGCGCTTGCTTGGGGAAGCTTCGCGGGGAGAACGCAGCTGCTCTAACGAGTCTCATTGGCTATTGTGAATTGGCCGGTTCCCGAGTAGCTTGGGCCCGAACCGCGCCGGCATCGGAGCGCTTGTGCATCGGGCAGCGTTCGGCGCGCTTTTTTTCGGACGCGACAAAAAAAATGCCTCATCTATGACCATGAGGAGATGGACATGAAGGTGATAAAGGCGTTGGTCGTGCTGCTGTGTGTCTTTGCACCGTTTCTCATGGCCGGATACGCCTTGACCATTGTTCCAAACGGTATACAGGCCTTGCGAAACACGGATGGCATCGACTGGCTCTGGGTCATCTTGCTCGCCGCGATGATGATTGGCATTTACTACTTTCTGGCGGTCTATGTCGAAGACGAGGAAAAGATCACAGAGGCGTTTCAGCGCCTGGATCGAGATCACGATGGCTTTATCACCCGGGAGGACGCCGGGACATGGCCCGAGCTGTTGAGCGCTTTTGATCGCTTCGACACCGACCACGACGGGCGTCTGTCATGGACGGACTTTGACGCGTTCGAACACGCCGTGCCGATCAAAGCAAAACGCACTGACTAGTTTTTCAAACGCGCGTAGCGCTACGCGCGGTCCAGAAAAGCCACCTGTGGTGTCCCGCGGATTTTTTCCACGGCTTTAGAGCCAGTGCATATCGGAGCGCGGCTTTGCCGCATTCGCACCGCGCTGCAAGTCCTTATTTAACCATCGCCAACAACTTGTCGTAGCGGTCCTTGTTGGCGAGCATCTTGGCCTCTTCTTCGGTGGCCTTCTTCTTGGCCTGCGCCAAGTTCACGGGTTTGCCCGCTTGCAAGACGGCGACCATCCCCATGTTCTTGTGTAAATCGCACTCAACAAGGTAAACGCCAGGCTTTTCGATCTTCACCGAGATCTGGGTGTCGGCTGGCGCTTTCCACGGTTTGGCACCTTCGGGCACGAGCAGTGAGATGCTCGTGTGGCCAGCCTTTTGCAAGGGTTCAAAAGTGACAGTATCGCCAACATTGACCTTCACAAACATGGGATCGAAGACAAGCTTTGTACCGTTGGGGCCATCGGTCAGCATCTTGACCTTGTATTCCTTGGCCACCGCAACACTAATAAGCCCCATCAGCACACCAAGAAATGCCAGCTTTTGCATGGTCATAACAGGCCTCCTAATGTGCGCACGCGGCTTCATGCTACTACCGGCAGGCGAAGAGCGAGTCACATTTGGTCCCATGCGTCCGGTATGAGGCCAGCCGATTGGCGCGCAGCAAGACTTATGCGGACTTCTGGCGATGCGGATAATTCATTTGTGATCGCTGCGCGCTTGCGAAACGGCGCTCTGTTTCCTTGTTTTGGTCGCTCAAGTAACTTGGCGTTTCCGTTCGTATCAGTAATTTTGGCAAGATAACCCTATTCATTGCCCAACATCGGCATTGGTTATTTCTTTGAACAAGCACAGGGCACTTGCACATTGCCTCGCGCACCAAGATTTCGTGCCGTACACAGAAAAAGCGCGGCTGCAAGATGGGCAAGGGCACTTTACGGCCGACCTTTCGGTCGCCGACGCTGGTAGGCCTTTTGCCTCCCGGCTGACGCTTGCGCACGGCAGTGCGAATTGGCTATGGCAGAGGACCGGATAACTCAAGTGTCTGCAAGTTGCCTTCCAGCGTCTGTTCCCCAACCGTCAGGTAAACGCGCGCTCCACTGACGGACATTGCGAGTTGGCTACGGCGTTGCAGGCGCCTTGCCCACTCGTGGATAAACTCGCGGTTGATGGCCACCAAATGCAGCGCCTCGGCACGGTGGATGCGGGCCCCTGCAAGCGCCCTAAGCAGCTGCTCCGGCGGTTTGTGCGTATAGACCGCAACACGGCCTGCTGCCTTGCTCGCGCGGTGAATGCGCGCAGCATCAGGAACACCGATATCGATCCACGAGCGGTACGCACCCGAGGGATCACGTACGAAGATGGCCGGCTCATCGGGGTTGCACAAGCCACTGGAAAATCCGATTCCTTCCGTCAATTCCAGACAATATGCCAGTACGCGGGTTAAAAGGTACTCAGGGGCCTCGGAAGGATGCTGCGCAACGCGCAGCAAAAGCGATTCATACACGCCCCGATCGGCATCGGCCAGATCGATGTCGAAGACATAAATAGTTGCGCCACGGGCCATATTCGAATCACCCGGAAATGGTGGTCTCGTTGCCTCGATCGGCTATCGCAGTCACAATCGCACTTTTGCCCATGAACACGTTTTCGCTTCCTGCCTTATGAGACAGTCTTCGACATCGCCGCGCCCAAGTGCGGCAGCAGCCCAGAACAGCGTCAACTCAAAACTTGAAGATACGCGCGTTGAATCCTTCACACGGGTGGTCACGCCGGCGCAACTTCACGCGGAGCTTCCCGCAGATGCGACGATGCGCGCGTCCGTAAGCCAGGGCCGTGCAGCGGTGCGCGCGATCTTGCAGGGACAGGACCGGCGCCGCTTCCTGGTGGTGGGGCCTTGCTCGGTTCACGACCCGGACGCGGCCCTGGAGTATGCCCAGCTTCTTAGCGCGCTCGCCGCCGAAGTCTCCGACGCTCTTTTGCTGGTGATGCGCGTGTATTTTGAAAAGCCGAGGACGACCGTAGGCTGGAAGGGATTGATCAACGATCCGGGTCTGGATGGCAGCTTTGATGTCGAGCGCGGACTGCGCCTTGCCCGCAAACTGCTTGCGCAGATCAATGCAATGGGCGTTCCCGCGGGCACCGAAGCCCTTGACCCTGTCACACCGCAGTACTTTTCGGACCTGGTCTCTTGGTACGCGATCGGTGCGCGCACCACGGAATCGCAAACCCATCGGGAGATGGCCAGCGGACTGTCGGCGCCGGTCGGATTTAAAAACAGCACCGACGGCAGCCTGGACGTGGCCGTCAACGCATGGCTCGCGGCACTTGGCCCGCATGCATTTCTGGGTATTGATGCGCAGGGCAAAGTGAGCATCGTGCGCACGCGCGGCAATCCCGACGGGCACGTCATCCTGCGAGGAGGCAGGCGACCAAACTATGATCGCGCCTCGCTGGTTGAAGCGGCAGCTGCTTTGCGCGCAGCGGCTCTTCCTCAACGCCTGGTTGTGGATTGCTCGCATGCAAATTCGGGCAAAAACCCGGAGCTGCAACCTCGCGTTCTTGACGAAGTGATCCGTTCGATGCGGGGCTTGGACCGCGTACCGGCAAGCACGGCCTCCGATGGTTTTGATCCCGCGTGCCTTCTTGGTGCAATGCTCGAGTCCAACTTGCTGGCCGGCTCGCAGCCGCTCGTGCCGGGTGCCAAATTGCGCCGTGGCGTCTCGGTGACCGACGCTTGCATTGGATGGGAGCAAACCCGCGAGAGCATCCTGCGCGCAGCCGATGCGTTGCGCGCCGTGCCCGCGTAATAGAGCGTGGGCAAAGCCCGCGCCGGTTCGTTCTCGCCGATCCAATTCGGGCTGCACAACTACCTGCAATGCGCCAGGCCTTGAGCCTCCAGGCCCGCCCAAGCGGCGTGAGCTCCTTTAGCGCTCCTGCCTATCTTGTTCGGGGTACAAGCGCGAAACGCTCATAGGCCTCGTCGGCGCAGTGCGCAAGCTCGAAATCGCGCTGAGTCAGACCGCCGGCATCGTGGGTGCTAAGGATGATGTTCACGCGGTTATAGACGTTGGCCCATTCGGGATGATGGTCGTGCTTTTCCGCGGCCAGTGCCACCTGGGTCATGAAGGAGAACGCTTGGCGAAAATCGGCGAACAAAAATTCGCGCGCGATAGCATCGCGATCGACATCATGGCGCCAATGCGGCGCTTTGGCGAGCTGTTCACGCACTTGGCTTGCGCTGAGTTTCTTTTGCATGGCTAGCTCCGTTGTCAGGGCGGATTGGTCTGGGCTTGATCGATATTACGCGAGCGCTGTGCGGCTGCGGCGGCTGCATCATTGTCCGCGGTGCGCTATGGTTCGGAGGCGCTAACAGCGCCAATCCGTCTCGCATAAATGGCTGATTTCCTGCATTGGGATATTTTTTGCCACGTCGTCGACAACTATGGCGACATCGGCGTGAGCTGGCGTCTGGCCGCTCAGCTTGCCGAGCGTGGGCGATTTGTGCGTTTGTGGGTCGACGATGCGAGCGCGCTGAGCTGGATGGCCCCAGGCGGCCACCGCGGTGTGCAGGTGTTACCCACGTCGGCGGCGATCGGTGCCTTTGAGCCAGGCGACGTCGTGCTGCAGGCATTTGGTTGCCCGCTTGCGCCGCAGCTGATTAACGCCATTGCCCTCGCTAACAGGCAAAAGGGGCGGCACGTGGCATGGGTCAATCTTGAGTACCTCAGTGCCGAGGCTTTCGTAGCGCGGTCGCACGGACTTGTTTCGCCCGTGCATGGGGGGGCTGCAGCGGGGGTGCGCAGGTGGTTCTTTTTCCCGGGCTTTACCCCCGACACGGGCGGTTTGCTGCGCGAACCGGACTTGATGCAGCGCCGTGCGCGCTTTGATCGCGCGCAGTGGTTGTCGCGCCAGGGTGTCAGCTGGGCTGGCGAACCCGTGCTCTCGCTCTTTTGTTACGAGCCCCCGGTACTTGACCAGTGGCTCAGCGCCCTGGCCAGCTCGCCGATCTGCCTACTCGTGACCGCGGGTCGCGCCTGCGCGGCCATCGGGCAGGTACTGGCGACGCGACCGGCCTTTCGTAGTCCGCATTCGCCTCTAAAGATCACGTTTTTGCCCTACCTTAGCCAGACCGAGTTTGACCATCTGCTTTGGTCGGCGGACGCCAATTTTGTGCGGGGTGAGGATTCCCTCGTTCGGGCGCTGTGGGCCGGCAACGCCTTGATCTGGCAGCCGTACCCGCAGCAAGACAGCGCGCATCACGCCAAACTCGAGGCGTTCTTGGACTGGTTGCAGGCACCGCCATCCTTGCGCCAGTACCATCGTATTTGGAATGGCTTGGAAGATGGAGCGCTGCCCGCGCCCCAATGGGCTGACTGGCAAGAGCCCGTCCAAGCTGCCCGCGCGCTGCTGCTCGCCCAGGACGACTTGGTTAGCCGGCTATTACAGTTTGTCGCGAAAAACGGTTAAAATAATGAATTGTCAGAGCCTTCCCGCGGGCGTTTTTGCGAGCCCGCTTTGCAGACCCGCTGCCGCGAAACGTACCAGCGGGCAAGGCAAATAACCCAATTTTTGGTGACTTTCGAACGGCCGCAACTGCGGCCAAAGACGCACTATGAAAATCGCTCAAGAAATCCGTGCCGGCAACGTCGTAATGCACGGCAAAGACCCGATGATCGTCCTGCGCGCCGAGTACAGCCGCGGGGGCCGCAATGCGGCGACCGTCCGCCTGAAGCTGCGCGGCTTGCTGAGCAATACCGGCACCGAGGTGGTGTTTCGCGCCGACGATAAGGTCGAACAGGTAATGCTCGACCATAAGGATTGCACGTACTCGTACTTCTCAGATCCGATGTACGTCTTCATGGATTCTGACTATAACCAGTACGAGGTTGAGGCAGGAAACATGGGCGACGCGATTAATTACCTCGAAGACGGCATGCCCGTAGAGGTCGTTTTCTACGAAGGCAAGGCGATTTCCGTGGAGATGCCCACGTCCGTAGAGCGCGAGATTGTATGGACTGAGCCCGCCGTTAAAGGCGATACTTCCGGCAAGGTCCTTAAGCCGGCCAAGTTGGCAACTGGCTTTGAGGTACCGGTGCCGATTTTCGTATCGCAGGGCGATCGCATTGAGATTGACACCCGCACGGGTGAGTACCGCAGGCGCGTCTAGCTCCGGTCGCGTATGCGCTGCCGTCGAGCCTTAGGCGCCGTGGGTGGGCGGCAGTACGACGTTGCGGTCGATTTGTTCAATGCGCGTGCACCCGCAAAATCCCATCGTGAGGTCAAGCTCCTTGTGCAGGAGCTCTAGACAAGTGCGCACGCCGGCCTGACCCATCGCGCCCAGACCGTACAAAAACGAACGGCCGATCAGGGTTGCTTTCGCGCCGAGCGCTAAGGCCTTCAGCACGCTTTGGCCGGAGCGTATGCCGCCGTCCATCCAAACCTCGATGCGGCTTCCGACCTCCGCGGCGATTGCCGGCAGTGCCTCAATTGAGCTGGGGGCACCATCGAGCTGACGCCCGCCGTGGTTGGAGACAATGAGCGCGTCGGCGCCGCTATCAAGCGCTAAACGCGCGTCCTGCGGATCCATGATGCCCTTGAGGATCAGCTTTCCGCCCCATAGGCGCTTGATCCATTCCACATCTTTCCAGTTCAATGTCGGGTCAAACTGCTCGTTTGTCCACGTCGAAAGCGAGCTCATATCCTTTACGCCGCGAACATGCCCGACGATATTGCCGAAACCGCGTCGCGGCGTGCCAAGCATTGCCAGGCACCAGCGCGGCTTGGTCAACAAGTTGAACATTGTCGACATTGTTAGCTTGGGCGGGGCCGAAAGACCATTTCGCAGGTCCTTGTGGCGCTGGCCAATGACCTGCAGGTCCAAAGTAAGCATCAGGGCGCTGCAATGCGCGGCCTGCGCGCGCCTGATCAGGCGCTCAACAAAGTCCCGGTCGCGCATCACATAGAGCTGAAACCAAAAGGGGCTGCGCGTCGCGGCGGCGACGTCTTCAATCGAGCAAATGCTCATCGTCGAGAGCGTGAAGGGCACGCCGAATTCCTTCGCCGCCCGGGCGGCCAGGATCTCGCCGTCGGCATGCTGCATACCCGTAAGACCCGTCGGAGCAAGGGCTACCGGCATCGTGACTTGCTCACCGATCATGGTCGTGCGGGTACTGCGCTGTTCGATGTTCACCGCAACGCGCTGGCGCAGACGCAGCCGATCAAAGTCCTGTTCGTTGGCCCGATAGGTGCTCTCCGTCCACGAGCCCGAGTCGGCGTAGTCGTAGAACATCCGTGGCACACGCCGCCGCGCCAACTCCCGAAGGTCCTCGATTTGGGTGATAACCGCCATCGTGGTTCGGTCTCCGACTTTGATCGCCCCAGCCGGCTTGCAGGCAACAAAGTGCGCCTCCCGCCGAAGAGCACTTGCAGCTGACCGGTTTGGAAAGACAGTAACTGTAGTGCAGAAGCCGCCGCCGGCCTACTTGGCGCGAAAAAAACGATGCCGTCGGGCGATGTTCGGTCGCCCCTGGTGCAAGGCTTGGTCTAGAAGTCGAGCCGCCGCCGCTGCTTTCGAGGCGCGGCAAGTCCTACAGGGTCATTCCGCAGTAGCCGGCTACCGTAAGCTCGGATGTGCTTACGTCGTATCCATCCGTTCCCAGCCCTGTGCAACGCCAATTGCCTGAGTTGGGATTGCCATCGTCAAACGCGGTGTCAATCGCGCTTGCCGCCTTCTGGGTCAACGTCGAGGGATTAAATTGCAGGATCGGCTTGGAATCGAAGCCTGCACTTGCCATCTGGCTGTTTCCGGCAGCCGGAAATGCGGCCCCGCCAAACGGCGCAGTCAGCGGTTGTGTATAGGTACCACTAATTAGGCCGGCCAAGCGCAGGTCATAAAGCGCGGTGCAGTTTTCGGTAACCGTGCCAGGGACCGAACAATTGCCATAGGCCAGGATGCCGTCGCCATTGCCATTTGCTGGCAACGGGTTGGCGCTCGGGAAATGCGTCGTTGCTTGGCTGTCGTCACCGGGCAGGGCCCCATAGCGGTTTTGGTAGAACTTGAACGCCGCCGAGGTGGACTGCACCAGATGGTAAGTAGCCTTGACTTTGGAGTTAAAGATCAGCTCTTGGCCCTTTAACACCCCGCCCAACAGCAAACCGATAATCACCAAGACAATGGCGATTTCGACGGTTGTGAGTCCGGTTTGGCGAGATGTCATTGCCCACACTTCTTGCCTTTGGCCGCTGCGCGAAGTCGCGGGCGAAAGTTGCGCCTGCGTCTGTCACGATCTTCGGTGCTTTATCGGAAAGTTTGAACCAGACTTGACGTAAACGATGTCCGAAGTAGCGCGTCGATTGCATTTCGACTTCTGGCATCGGCCCGTACCGCGAGTGGTTCGCCTGCGGCCGCGGGCCGTACCTGGCCCGGGCTGGCACCTGCAGGGCTAGCGTCTGAGCGCGTAGGAAACCCAAGCTGCGCGCTGATCGGGTCATTCGGGGGCGTGAGGAACAGATCGAGTTCGCGGGCCCATTGGGGTATGCCCGCGGCGTTAGGGGCATTACGAAGCAATTTGGCCTCCGCGCTGGCACGCTGATCGTCGTGCAGACGGTAGCGTGAGATCCAACAGGCGTGGACAAGCCAGGGCCAGTGCGCGCCGGGGTCGGCTCGGAAGCCCCGCTCGACAAAATCCAGCATCGCCGGAGCCTGCGGAGTCAGTGGATGAAGCAACTCGTCTTGCAAGTGGGCTGTTTCCGCGTACTCAAAGGCACCGAGCATCAGCGGATAGCCACTTTTTGGGTTTAGCGCGAAGGCCAGTTCCAACCAGGCACGAATCGTCCGAAAGTCGGCCAAACGCAACGGCAACTGGGCACCCGCCTGAGCGTCGAAGGCCTGAAGGTACAGCGTGGTCGCGTATCCGGCTAGGGGTGCCTCGTCTAGGCTCGCTAGGCGCATGAAGGCCAAGTCTGGCGGCGTGCCGGCAGAGGTCTTTAGCTCCCCGTCGTTTGGCAGGCACATGACCAGGAGCGCCTGGAGGAGCAGCAAGGTGGCCAAAAACGCTGCTGTGCCACATTGCTTGTGGCGGGCGCCATTGCGCGCACGCTGCCAGATAAACGAAAACTTCGGCTTCACAGGGCGTTGCACTTAGCCAAGTCGCGTGCGCCGCAAGTCCAGCGCGGCGGCGGTGAGCGCAAGCAGGCAATACATCGAGGACTGTAGAGCAAGTAGCGCGATCGTTGCGATGTCGGGGGCAGCATCAAAAAGCCAATCGGTGCGCGTGAACAGGTCAAGGCGCGGAAAAATCGCGGTCGCTGTCCGTGCGAGCTTTGCCAGCGCGCCCAACTGTGAGTAGCTTTCGGCGCGCATTGCCAACAGGTGCAAGACATGCAGGTCCCGCGCCAAGGCATAAAAAGCCAAAAATGCGCACACGGCCAAGGGAATTCGCGTGACCACGATACCGATCGCCAGGGACACCGAGGCAACAAGAGCGAGCTCCATCGTTAACGAGGCCAACCACGCGAACGCAGCAGCGGGCGCCGGTGCGTACTCGATCAAGGGCACAATTAAGATGATCGCGGTGAGTGCCGCGAGGGCAAAAAACGCCAGAGCTTTGCCGATCAGCCAGCCGACCCGGCTCATCGGCGCGGCAAGCGCAAGTAGCAGGGTTCCGTCGGAATGCTCGCGCGCGGCGGAGCTAATTGTGCCCAGTGCAATGATGATCACCGCCACAAGCCGCGCTAGCGGGGCGGCAAATCCTAGGCCCACGTTACGCTGCTCGGTAAGAGCCAAATCATGGGCAAACGTCGCAATGGTGGCAACGCCAAGCGCGCCAAACAGCGTCATCCAAAGCCAGCGCCCGCGAAAGGCTTCGATAAGGGTGTCACGCGCCACGGTGCCCACTGCCTGCGCCCACCTGCGTACACCGAGCCTCGAAGGCGAGATCGCGGCGCTGCGTGCTGGCTCGCTAGCTTCGCTCATAGCGCGCATCCAAGCGTCTCCCATATCCTGGCCGAGCGCCGCGCCAGGCTCGATGGGCCTGCTTGCAAGCGCAAATTGCGGTGGTTGGGACCGCTTGAACGGCCGGCGAGGTGTGCGACAGCCGGGGCCTTGCGCGCAGGGCACTTTCGGAGCGTGCGCGCGCAGCGGCTCATTGCATGCAGCGCTAGGGATGAGTTGCTATGGGGGGCGGTCCTTGGGCGGGGCCAAGGCTCGCGGAAGGGGGCTGCGAGAGTGCGGTGATACGTTGGCGCAGAAACTCGCTCGTGGCGCTTGATACATCGCCATGTCCCTGCGCCTGAAGATAGGCTTGAAGCGCTTCGGCCTTATTGCCAACTTGTTCGAGCGAGGCGCCCAGGCCGACCCACCAGATCGTCCGCGGTTTACCGCCGACCAAAGCGCTGCGAAACTCTTCGATGGCCATGTCGTGGCGCCCTGCGCGCTGCGCTATGGCTGCCGCCGCGGCGTGATACTCGGCGTTGCGCTGTGGCTGCGGCACCAGCGCAAGGGTGCTGAGCGCACCCAAAGGATCGCCGAGCTCGATCTGCATTCGCGCTGCGGTAAGGGCAAAATGGGCCGGGTCGATTGCCGCCCCGTCAAGAAGGACAGCAAGGGCTTCCTTGCTCTGGCCGCGCTCGTTGAGCAAGGTCGCCAGTGCACTGCGGCTTTCCGTGTGCTCGGGCCAGTTGTGCAGGCTGTGTCGCAAAACCTCGATTGCCTCGACATCACGGCCGCGCTGGGCCAGATCGTAAGCGCGCGCCAGATCGGCTGGCGCTTGGCCGCTGGTACCCGAGAAACGTACGAAGCTGTCCGAGCCCGCCGGCAGCTCGGAGGCGCTTTGGTCGGCCGGCTTGGCTTGAGCCT
>DASPWJ010000003.1:0-15464 GCA_035621895.1 Burkholderiaceae bacterium
GGCCGTGGTGTAACCGTGGATTACGTACAGTCTTTGTACTGGTATGAGAGGGCTGCCAGCCATGGGCACGTTAATGCACAAAACAATCTTGGGGCCCTGTATTACAGAGGCCAGGGCGTGCAGCAAGACTACGAGCAAGCCCTCTATTGGAATCGCAAGGCTGCTGCGGGCGGCTTGGCGAGCGCACAATTTAACTTAGGTTTTATGTACGCCACGGGCCGCGGTGTTGCGCAAAGCGATGAGCTCGCAGCTCGGTGGTATCAAAGTGCCGCCGAGGCAGGAAACGCCCAGGCGCAGCGCATGCTCGGCCGCCTATATGCAATCGGCTGCGGCATTACGCAAGATGCCCAACGCTCAGCCATGTGGTACCGCAAGGCAGCGCAAAGCGGCTTGGCGCAGAGTCAAACGGACACGATCCTGACCTACTGCAGCGCCGCAGAGGCTACGAGAGATTCTGGAAGTACGAGCGCTGGGTCAAAACCGCTAACGGCGGCCGTCCGCCAAGTGACTGCAAGACGCTTTCTGGACGATTGACCGGCTTTTGCGCAGTGTGCACGCGGCGAATCTTTGTGGCATGCGGTATCTGACGGGTTCTTGCAGGTGTTTTGCTATCAAGCAAACGCCCATGGCAGCGACGCACGGCAAGCCGGGCGAGCAAGAAAATGGGACGCTGAGGCCATAGACAAGCTCCCTTCGCGTCCCCGTTTTGTTGCGGTACGGTGCATCGGGCTGAAGGCGACTTAGCCGTGCACCGACCTTAAGCACAAATCATCGAGACATGGCTTGGACTATGGGCGCTGCCGCCGCCTCCTTCGTGTCGACACGAAGCCAAACGCTGCGGCTCTCGCCCCGGGTCGCATTTGCGGCCACCCGCAATTCGCCGGCGGCCAAATTGTGGAACGTGAAAATGGCGGCAGACGCACACGCCGCTTCGCCGCTGGAACCAATTCCCGTTGCCGGAAGCGCGTACGAAAGCTCTAACAGTCCCTCCCTATAGGTGAAGGAGGGCGCCGCCGGCCTTTCGCCACAGTTCGCACGGTCCCTGACAATAACAACCGCCTTGTCGGAAACTTTGTGGTGAAAGATTCGCTGCTCGCTGGGATCGGAGGTAGCAAATGCCGGAACACTCATAAAGCTCATGGATACCGACGGCTCAGTAGGCAGTTCCTCGGTGCCTGGAGCGGGCTTAAGCTGCGTGTCGAGAGAAATTTCGTCGGTTGTCCCGTTTGGAACATTGCTCAAAGTGATGATCGCGGTCGACGCGCAGTCCTTCACGACGTCGGCAGTCAGGGTAATCGGCAGGCTGTAACCGACGCTCACCTTCCCGTCCAGGACCTCAATCCGGGGCTCGACAGGACGCCTGCCGCATTCCGCCGGCTCTCGGGCGATCACCACGATTCTGTCGCGGTCCCTTTGTTGGTACCTCCAACCTTGATCCAGGTCTCCAACGGTAGCGGCGGGAACGCTTGTAAATGTCATCAAAGGTGTCGATGTCTGCGCGGGCGTTTGTGCGACCATAATCGGTTCGGTTCGTGCCTCGTGCGCAACTTGCAGGTCAGTGCCGGGCAAATTCTTCAGTGTAAAAATCTGGGTCGCCACGCAATTTCGCTCCCCTGCCGGGACGACCGGCAGGCTATAGCCGAGCCGTAGGGTTCCCTCGCTAATCTGAAACGAGCCAGCGCTGGCCCGCTGACCGCATTGCGCCTGACTTCTTGTAACCACGATCATTGTTGGACCGTTGCGCGACCAGGCCAACTCGGGCTGGGCCGGGCCGGCATCGGCAACGGCCGGTACCGACATGAAAGTCATAGAAGGTGGCGGTGTATCTGCCCACGCGGGGGCGGCAACTGCCGCCATACCCAGCAGCGGAACGCTTAGCCTGCAAAAGCTTTGTCTCATAGTGTCACCTTTGCTCAATAGGTCGAGGCCGGCTACTTCGCAGCCGGTCTCACCTGCAAGGTTGATGCTCGGTTTCTCGTTCAGACGGTTCGGAAACTTTGGCGCGCGCCTGCAAAAACAAGCGACCCGCCTCGCGGCTGCAATGTCCCGCCTGACAAGACGGCTACGGCCCGACATCGCTTAACCACGACAGAGGTATTGTTTAGCTGCTATCAAGTGCGTACATAATGGGTCGTCTCCTAAGTGAGAACGAGATGTAATTCACTCGTCACTTAAGGGCATTCTGACCTTGCGGTTTTAAAAAAGTCCTTAAGAGTAGGGAAGAATGTTTCTAAAAGATTCAAAAGCGAAGAAACCGTGCGCAAACTATGCAGACGGTGCGAGAGATTCGTTTTGGCGAGCGCTACGAACTGCGCCCGATCCAGGGACAACTGCTCGTTGAAGGGCGTGTCGTCTCCCTTGGCGGCCGCGCGTTTGATTTGCTATGCAAGCTGGTGGAGTGCGCAGGCGAGACAGTCAGCAAGCGGGAACTGATAGAGCGCGGTTGGCCGGACTCGATCGTCGAGGAAAGCAATCTGCAGGTTCAGATCGCGTCGCTGCGTCGCGTCCTTGAGCCCGGAGCAATCGTTACGGTCGCAGGTCGCGGGTATCGACTGGCTCTCACCGCGGAAAAACAAGCAACTCTCATAGCTGACACACCAGCGCCCAAGAGCGAAGTGCCGAAAACTTCCCGGCGACTTTCTTTGGCCGGCGCGGGATTCGAGCCTTCCCCTGAGGGCTTGCTCGAGCGAGAAGAGGCTTTGCGCGAACTCGCAGCCGCGTTTGCTCAGGCGCGGGATGGCCGTGGCAGTGTCTGTCTTGTCTTTGGGGAAGCCGGCATTGGCAGAACGGCTTTATGCAATGCGTTTATTACCGGGATCGACGCACGCGTACTGAAGGGCTCCTGTGAAGCGTTTTTTTCTCCCCGGCCTTTGGGGCCGATCCACGACTTCGTAGCCGAACTCGATCCAGGGCCTGCGGCCCTCTTGCGGCAGGATAACGATCACATTGAAGTTTTCACTCGAATAATTCGGTCGCTGAAGGCGCAGGCGACCGTGCTTTGCCTCGAAGACCTGCATTGGGCCGACCCAGCCACGCTCGACTTCGTGCGCTTTGTGGGACACCGCATCGATAAATGTTGCGTCTTACTGTTGCTGACCTATCGGGACGACGAGCTGTCCGAAACCCACCCTTTGCGCCGACTCCTCGGCGATCTGCGAGGACCCGTCCGGCGCATCAAACTTGTACCGCTATCGCCTCTAGCAGTAGAAAATCTTGCCCGCAACGCGGGAAAAAGCGCCGAGGGCGTAGCCGCTGCGGCGGCAGGCAACCCCTTTGAGGTTATCGAGTTGCTCAAGACTGGCGGCGGATTGCCCGAGTCCGTACGCGACGCCGTCCTTGCCCGAGTCACCAAGCAGCGGCCCGATGTCCAGGCTCTACTGCAGCTGGTTTCGATTGTTCCTGACCGGCTTGAACAGTGGATCATTCAAGAGCTGCTCAATTGCGATGAGGCTGCAATCAGCGAGGCGCTGTCTTGCGGTTTGCTGCAAAGCGACGGGTCCGCAATATCCTTTCGTCGCGAACTGGACCGCCAGGCCGTGGAACAATCGCTCGCTTCACACCGCGCGCGGTCGCTGCATGGCCAGATCCTGGAATTACTGTCGGAGAATCGGGCGCAAAACATTTCGTTCAAGCGCTGTCTTTATCATGCGCGGGCGGCTCACGCAAAGTCCGAAGTCCTGAAGTATTCCATCTTGGCGGCGCGGGAGGCGTCCCAGCGTGAAGCACATCGCGAGGCAGCAGCGCTATGTCGGGCGGCGTTGCAGGACTGCGGCGGCTCGATGCGTGAGCAGCATGCGGAATTGCTCGAAATCTATAGCGTCGCGCGCTCGCGCTTTGAGGCCAACCCACAAGGCAGCCGCGCTGACCTGGAAACAGCCCTCGAGATCTGGCGCGGACTCGGACGCTCGGTCGACGAGGGCCGCGTATTGCGGCGTCTTGCCCGAGTGCATTGGCTCCTTGGGGACCCCGTTCGTGCGAACGAATTTGCGCAGGCATGCGTTGAGCAACTGCGGCCGTTCCCCGACAGCGCGGAGTACGCCCGCGCCGTGGGCGATCAGGCATTAACCCTGCTTTTAACCAGCAAGTTGCACGAGGCCGTCGCAATCGGGGCCAACGCCCTCGAACAAGCAGATCGATGTAGCGACGAAAGGGTACGCTGCCTTGCGCTTGTGGCGATCGGCGGGGCCGAAGTGTTCATGGGCATGACTGACGAGGGTCTAGGCAAGTTGGAAGCATCGTTGGCGTTGGCGTTGCAAAAGAACCTCGTCGTCGAGGCAGCTATCGGCTACAAAAACCTCGCGCGCGCCTTATACAGTGCTCGAGCGTACGCGCGCCTTGAGCGCCGCATGCAAGAAGCGATGTCCTTTGTTGGCGTCGGAAAGGACCTAGACATTTTCGCCAATCACTTGCGCGCCATACAGTGCCAGGCCCGCTTTGAGTCAGGTCGGTGGAATGAGGCTCAGGAGATCGCGCAGGCGTTGTTGGAGGCCAAGTCCAATGGGCACGCGGCGTGGGTCGAGCAAACGGTGCTGCTGCTCGTCAAAGCCGGACGCGGGGAGTTCCCCGAGAGTAACGAGCTCGAGACCGCGGTTCGAACGGCCGCCCGGTCACGCGAAATGCTGAACTTTTGTGGCCCACTATTGTCGGCACAAGCGCAAGTGCAATGGCTGCGCGGCGGCCGGGTAGAAAACTTAGCCGGACTGCGCGCTGCCTTCGCCTGGGCCAACGAAGCGCAATTCCAACGGCATATTCAGGAACTTGGTTATTGGCTTTGGCGCGGCGGCGAACAGACGGTGGAGGGCGTCGATCCGGAAAGCCCCCGAGGCTTGCAGATCGCCGGATGTTGGCGCGAGGCCGCAAACGCCTGGCATGATTTGGGCTGCCCCCTCGAAGAGGCGCAGGCCCTGCTCGAAGGCAACAGTGATGCAAAGCAAGAGGCGCGGTCGATCTTTGTGCGGCTGGGCGCAGTCGGATGGTTAAGACGAAGCCAGGAGTTCAGCGCGCGACCCTCCGTTTGAGGGCCGTGACGAGGGCGTCGCATCCGGCCAAACCGGCCGTGTGGGTGGGCCATTACACCGTCACACGTCGAGCCGGCTAGCGCGTCAGCGTTTCGTCGCTCGAGATTTTTTTACTTCGCGCCCGAAGAGACTTACGCCGCCACGACAGTGCGCACGAACCTCTAAAGCCAAGGGGCGCAGCGCCTGCCTTTGTGGGTGTTTTCGCTAAGCCGCTGCACCGGCGCGGCGTCCCTCCCATACAATCGGGCGCATGTCCGCCGCATTTGACGTCGTCATCATCGGCACGGGCCTAGCAGGCCTCACAACCGCCTTGCGCCTAGCCGATCAGCGCCGCGTGCTGCTGGTGGACAAGCAGCTGCTCGGCGAGGGAGCCAGCGATCGTGCCCAGGGTGGCATCGCCGCACCGCTGGACTCTGCGGACAGCGTCGAAGCGCACATACGCGATACGCTTGCTGCCGGCGCGGGCCTATGCGATGAGAGCGCGACCCGATTTATCGTCGGCCACGGCGCGCAGGCCGTTCGCTGGTTGGTTGAGCAGGGCGTTGCATTTACAAGCGACAGCACAAATCCTTTGGGTTTTCACTTGACCCGTGAGGGTGGACACAGCTGCCGGCGCATTTTTCACGTCGCCGACTCCACGGGCCACGCGATTCAGCAGACGCTGGGCTACAAGGTGCGTACGCATCCCAACATCACCTTGCTTGAACGGCACATGGCAATTGACCTGATCTTGCAAAACGGCCGTTGCGTGGGCGTTTACGTGCAAGCGGTGCAAAGTGGCCCGATATCGGCGATCGCCGCCGGCAACGTTGTTCTCGCCAACGGTGGCGCCGGCAAGGTCTATTTGTACACAACCAACCCGGACAGCGCCACGGGTGACGGAGTCGCCATGGCCTGGCGGGCAGGTTGCCGCATCGCCAATATGGAGTTCATCCAGTTTCACCCGACCTGCCTTTATCACCCGTACGCCAAATCCTTCCTCATCAGCGAAGCGGTGCGAGGTGAGGGCGGATTGCTCAAGCTGCCCCCGTCGGCCGGAGCCGATGCCGGTTTGCGCTTTATGCCGGAGCACGACTCGCGTGCCGAGCTGGCGCCACGCGACATCGTGGCTCGCAGCATCGACTTTGAGATGAAGCGTCGCGGTCTGGACTTCGTGCATTTGGACGTGACCCATCTGGGTGCCGATTTTCTGCACCAGCACTTCCCCACGATCAGCGCACGCTGCTTGGAATTTGGCATTGACATCACGCGTGAGCCCATACCGGTGGTTCCAGCGGCGCACTACACCTGTGGCGGTGTCGTAACGGATACTGCCGGACATACTGATGTGCCGGGCCTGTACGCGGCAGGCGAGGTCGCATGCACCGGATTTCACGGCGCCAATCGACTCGCGTCCAACTCATTGCTCGAATGCGTGGTGTTCGGGCAAGCGGTCGCCGCCGACATCCTCGAGCACAGCACCCCACCGATTGTTCCGGTGCGACCGTGGGACGACAGCCGTGTGCGCGACAGCGACGAGGATGTCGTGATTGCCCACAACTGGGACGAGCTACGCCGCTGCATGTGGAATTACGTCGGCATCGTTCGTACTACCAAGTGGCTCGAGCGAGCCCGGCGCCGGATCGGCATGCTGCGCGAGGAAATCAACGAGTACTACGCGAGCTTTCACGTCACGCGTGACTTGCTCGAACTGCGCAACCTGGTCGACGTGGCGGCACTCATTGTCGATAGCGCCTTGGCGCGCCACGAGAGTCGCGGCCTGCACTATTCGCTGGACTGGCCGCAGACACTAGCCAAGGCAATGCCAACGATTATCGAACCAAGGACGACGCAACGACCCGCATCGAGTAGTCGCTGGCCTTGACGTCCTTGGTCAGCGCACCGATCGAAATCCGGTCAACCCCGGTAGCGGCGATTTCCCGAACGGACTCTAGTGTCACGCCGCCAGAAGCCTCAAGCAGCGCGCGCCCCGCGTTGATCCGCACCGCTTCGCGCATTGCCGCAGTGGAGAAATTGTCGAGCAAAATGCAGTCGGCACCTGCCGCCAGCGCCTCTTGCAGCTGTCCAATGGACTCGACCTCGATTTGCACTGGAACACCCTTGCCAAGCGCGCCGCGTAACGCTGCCGCCACACCGCCGGCAGCGGCAATATGGTTTTCCTTGATGAGAATTGCGTCGTACAGTCCCAGCCGATGGTTGCACCCACCGCCTATGCGGACCGCGTATTTTTGCGCCAAGCGCAGGCCAGGGATCGTTTTGCGCGTATCAAGAATCTTGGCGCGGTTGCCGGGCACCTGTGCGATGGCCTCCACGTAATGCCGGGTCACGGTGGCTACGCCCGAGAGCAGCTGCAGAAAGTTCATTGCGGTGCGCTCGCCTGTCAAAAGCCCACGGGCAGGACCGTGCAATTGGCAAACGGTCGCCCCGCTCGCAAGTGCAGTGCCCTCGGTTGCGAGCCAAGTGACCCGAATGCGGTCTTCTACCCGCCGCATGACCGCGTCGAACCAGGGCGATCCGCAGAGCACTGCCGGCTCGCGCACGATGATTCGTGCTTGTGCCAGCGCTTCGGCGCCCAGGAGCTGCGCGGTCAAGTCGCCACTGCCAACGTCCTCGGCGAGCGCGCTGGTAACGTTGGCCTCGATCGCCGCGTCGAGCGCCGCCGCCCGAGCTGGATCCTCGAGATCCCAGCGCGTGGATCGCGCTGGGGCGCTCACGCAGGCCCCATGGACTGTGAACCGAGCGTGGCAAACGCCGATGGAGAGAGTTTGCGACTGGCGGCAAACTCGAGCATTCGATCAATCGGGCGCCGTGCCTGCGATGCTAGTTCGCGATCCAAACGGATTTCTTGCGAGACGTCACCACGACTTGCCGATTCCAGCGTAGCAGCCAGCTGCGAAAGCGAGTTCATCGCCATCCATGGACAGTGCGCGCAACTCTTGCACGTGGCCCCCTCTCCAGCGGTCGGCGCCTCAAGAAAGAGCTTGCGCGGTTGCGCTTGGCGCATCTTGTGCAAGATGCCTTTATCCGTTGCAACAATGAATTCGTCGGCTTCCATCCGCTGCGCGGCACGAAGTAGCTGGGTCGTCGAACCCACAATGTCGGCCTGCGCGATGACTGCCGCAGGCGACTCCGGATGCACTAGTACTTTGGCGCGTGGGTGCTCCTTGCGCAGCAACTCGAGCTCCAATGACTTGAATTCGTCGTGAACAATGCAACTGCCGTTCCACAGGAGCATGTCGGCACCGGTTTGCTCTTGCAGATAACGACCCAGGTGCACATCGGGTGCCCACAGGATTTTCTTGCCCTGGCCATGCAAGTGACGCACGATATCGAGTCCCGTGCTCGAGGTGGTAACCCAATCGGCGCGCGCCTTTACCGCCGCGCTCGTGTTTGCGTAGACAACCACCGTTCGATCGGGGTGTTGATTACAAAACGTGTCGAATTCGTCTGCTGGGCATCCCAAATCAAGGGAACAAGTCGCCTCGAGCGTCGGCATTAGTACGCGCTTGTCGGGGCTCAAGATCTTGGCCGTTTCGCCCATGAAGCGCACGCCAGCGACCACCAACGTTTGCGCCGGGTGGTCGCGCCCAAAGCGCGCCATCTCCAGCGAATCGCCGACACAACCGCCGGTGGCATCGGCGAGGTCCTGCAAGGCCCCATCGACGTAGTAATGCGCAACCAAAACTGCGTCGAGCGAGCGCATTGATTCGCTAACGCGCTCAACAAGCGTTTTTCGCGCCACGTGGGACGTCAAAACGATCGACTGCGGTGTTTGCGTGGGCTTGGCCATCGAGGATCAGGCGGGGGGGTTAGCTCAGCCTATATGGGGACGATAGCCCCATAGTCAAGCAACCTGCAACGAGTCTAACACCCGGCATCTTTATAATGGCGCTTGAACGCCAGGGGAAGAAACGGGAGCATCTCGCAGGTGGCATCGGCAGCAACGCGTGGGTGGGATACAAGCTTGGCGTCGACGCGTATCGGTTCGACCGGCTCGGATATTCACAATACGGTAGTCGTGGTTGGCACCGGTGTCGTGGGGCTGACAACCGCACTTGGGTGCGCGCAACGCGGATTACGGGTCAAGGTCGTTGGGCCCGTTCCGAGTTTGCGTCCGACCGGATCGGATAGCCAAGCGCTTGACGGTGGCATGGCGTACGACGTGCGCATCTACGCGATATCGCGTGGAGCCCGCAGTTTGCTCGAGTCGCAAAAAGTCTGGTCGCAAATCAATCCCGAGCGAATTTGCGCGGTTCAACGCATGCGCGTTTTCGGCGACGAGGGCGGGCAGTTGCACTTTGATGCCCTTAGTGCCGGCGTGGAACGGCTGGCGACGATCTGCGAGGAGCGCGAGTTATCTCGGGCGCTTTGGCTGGGCTGCTCAATGCAGCCCAATATCGAGCATTTTTCGCAGACCTTTGACTCGGTGACATTCGAGTCGGGCACGACGCGCGTGCGTCTGGCCGAGGGTATGACGATAGAGTGCGCGCTGCTGTTGGGGACGGACGGCAAGCGCTCAAGCGTGCGCGCAGCATCGGGCATCGGTGCCCAGGTAACCAGTTACGGCCACACGGCGTTTGTCGCTAATTTTGCCTGTGAGCGACCGCACCATGGTACGGCCTATCAGTGGTTCACCGACGAAGGCATTGTGGCGCTCTTGCCCCTGCCGGGCGAGCTTGTATCGCTGGTCTGGTCCGCTCCGCACGCGCTCGCCACCGAGCTTGCGGCCGCCTCGGCGGCCGAGTTTGCCGATCGCGTCGCGCGCAAGAGCATCCATACGCTTGGTGCCTTGCAGATGCTCGGTGGCAAGCACGCCTTCGCGCTTGACCAAGTTGTGGTCGATCGCTTGGTTCGGCCCGGTGTGGCGCTGCTGGGCGATGCGGCGCATGTAGTGCATCCGCTCGCTGGCCAAGGATTGAACCTTGGCCTGCAAGATGTGTCGGAGTTCTTACGCTTGCTCACGGCACGTGAGCCATGGCGCGCACTAAACGATGAGGTCTGGCTGCGCCGCTACGAGCGCGCGCGTGCCGAACCGATCGCGTTGATGCGCGGCACGGTCGGTGGCTTGGCGAGCCTGTTTGCTGTACAGCACAGCGCCGCGCGCCGGCTGCGCAACGTCGGAATGTCTGCTGTAAATGCCCTCCCGCCGGTGAAGACGACTTTAATCCGCCATGCACTGGGTTAGGCGGCACTACAAGAAATGTAATTTGCCAGCGCGCAAGCACAAGCTAAACGAAGGAAAACCAGGCGTGATGCGAACTACTAGCTCGTTGTTGCGGCCGATGGCGATCGCGCTTGCCGCGATCGTCTTCGTGCCGCTTCTTGCCTTGGCAGGCGCGTCCGACTCGGACCGAACCAGCGCAGCAAGCGCAGACGCGGCCACGACGACGACCAATGTTGCGAGCGAAGCGGGCAACGGGGCGGCGCCCTCGGCGCTGGCACCTTGCCCACACATCTACGCATCGGCGGGCGCTTCGATGGCTCCGATAGCGCCGGCGCTTGCCGGTGCAATCCGCGACCGGGTAAGAAAAAAACTCGGTGGGACTGTGACATCGGTATGTCGCACGCCTTTTGGTCTGTACGAAGTGGTCGTCGATGCGGAAATTATCTACGTTGATGAGCGCGTGAATTACCTGATCTCGGGAAGCGCATTTGATCTGCGCACGCAGGAGAATCTGACCGCAATGCGCAGGGAGGATGTGACACGCATAGACTTTCACGCTTTGCCGCTGCAGCTTGCGGTCAAAACCGTGCGGGGCAGTGGCTCGCGAGTATTGGCGGTCTTTGAGGATCCCAACTGCCCTTACTGTAAGCGCTTTGAAAAAGAGATCGCCGGCCTCACCGACGCGACGATCTATACGTTCCTATATCCAATCCTATCTCGCGATGCGTCGGTCGCCGAGGACTCTTATCCAAAATCCAAAGCCATCTGGTGTGCGCCAGATCGCGCAGCGGCCTGGTCGCAACTGATGCTCGAGGGCAAACACTTAGCGGCCGCCCCCGCGGATTGCGAGCACCCGCTCGAGGAGATCCTCGCACTGGGACAAAAGCTGCATATCACGGGAACTCCAACGCTGGTTTTCACCGATGGTCGACGCGCTCCAGGGGCAATTCCGCTCGACCGCGTGGAAAAAATGCTCTCCGAAGCCGCGCGCTCGAATACTTCACAGTAGGTCCTCGGGCGCAACGCCGCGCGGCACAAACAATTGCACCGTTGCTTGCGCATGCAAGTTGCCGGCAACCTTGGCTGCCTCAGGGCCTTGACCCACAAACCAGTCGATGCGCAGTGCCCCGTGGATCGCGCCACCGGTATCTTGTGCGATTGCGATCCGGGTCGGCCCTTGGGCGTTTGCCGGCGCGATGACCTGGATGAGAAGAGGTGCGCCCAGTGGCAAATAGCGCGGGTCGACCGCGACGGAAATGTCCGGCGTAAGTGCCACCCCAAGGGTACCCACCGGTCCGGTACCCACCGGTCCGGCGCTGGCCTCGCTTAGAGCGAGCTCGCGGAAGAACACCATTCGCGGGTTCTGATCAAGTAATTCGCGCACCCGCTGCGGATGCGCGTGCGCCCACTCGACAATAGATTGCAGGGATACAGTCTGCGGCTGCAATTCGCCTTGCTCAACAAGCCACCGGCCAATCGAGCGATAGGCGTGACCATTGTTGGCGCCGTAAGCAAGACGCACAAAACTGCCGTCGGTCAGATGGACGCGGCCTGAGCCTTGCACCTCGAGCATGAAGGCCTCAAGCGGATCGCGCACCCAAAGCAATTCCTGGCCTTGAAGCCGGCCCGACGCTTCAAGCTCGGCTCGCGTTGCTGTCGGCAACGGGACCGGTACGCGGTACAGCGGGACCACAAAAGGTTCCATGCGCTCGCGACTTGCCTCAAGTACGGGCTCAAAGTATCCCGTGACGAGTCCCGATTCGTGTTCGCGCGCGACGGCGCTGCGCACAGCGGCTGTGTTCCCAAACGGCGCAACACCAAGCGGCGAGTCGCCCTCCAACGCGACGACCCGATAGCGGTCCATACGCTGGGAGAAGAAATCGCGGACCTGCTCCGCCGTATTGGGCTGCAGCCCTCGCGCGGTATTGCACACGCTCTGCCATGGCGCTGTTTGTTTCCGATTCGCTGCGGACGCAAACGCTTGGCACGAGGACAGCCACGCGGGCCAGGCGGCCAGCCAGTCGCGATCAGCGATTGGCGGCAAGGGTTCAGCTTCTTCGCGATCGAAACGAACCGAGGTGCTTGTTCGATCGACCGGAGCACTGGGGAACTGGCAGGCAGCAAGCCCGCAGGCAAGCCAAACGGCTGCGAGCGCAGGCCTTGCTGTGGGTGCTGCAGTGCGCGTCAATGTAGGACGCGGGGAACGGTTAAAATGAACTCCGGTATGGGCACATCAAACGGCGTTCCATCGGCCGCCACGCACTGGTAGCTGCCGCGCATGGTTCCGTACGGTGTGCTCAATGGGCATCCGCTGGTGTACTCAAAGGACTCGCCCGGCGCAAGCAGTGGCTGCTCTCCAACCACCCCGGGGCCGCGCACCTCCTCCACTTTGCCGTTGCCATCGGTGATGACCCAGTGACGCGAAAGCAACTGTGCTGGAACATCACCCGTGTTTTCTACGCGTATCGTGTAGGCGAACAAGTAAAGGTCCGAGGCGGGATCGGACTGTTCCGAAACAAATCGCACGCGCACCCGAACCGAGAATTGATGCTCGCTCATCGATGACCCTTGCACCGTGAATGGGTGCGCCTACAATGACGCACTGGCAAGCGTGTTCGTCGTCGAAGGTACCCAACTATGAATTCTAGCTTTCGCATTGCGCCGTCCATTCTTTCGGCCGATTTTGCGCGTCTTGGTGAAGAAGTGCGCGCAGTCATTGACGCGGGCGCCGACTGGATTCACTTCGACGTCATGGACAATCATTATGTCCCGAATCTGACGATCGGTCCGCTGGTATGTGAGGCCATCCGTCCACATGTGACGGCGCCCATCGATGTCCATCTGATGGTCGAGCCGGTCGATTCTTTGGTGCCGATGTTTGCCAAGGCCGGCGCCAACTGGATCACCTTTCACCCGGAGGCGTCGAACCATGTCGACCGCACCTTGGCAATGATCCGTGATCTGGGGTGCAAAGCCGGCCTGGTCTTTAATCCCGCGACCCCGCTCGATCACCTTATGCATGTCATGGACAAGGTCGACTTGGTCCTCTTGATGTCGGTAAATCCGGGATTTGGTGGACAAGGATTCATCGCCCATGCGCTCAAAAAACTCAAGGCTGCGCGCGCTTTAATTGACGCCTGGCATCGGGAATCGGGCAAGACAATACTGCTGGAGATCGACGGGGGCGTGAAGGTCGAGAACATCGGGCAAATTGCCGCCGCCGGTGCCGACACGTTTGTGGCCGGATCCGCTATTTTTGGTTCCAAAGACTACCGGGCGACAATTTCGGCGATGCGACAGGAAATTTCCAAAGCAATGGCGGGTGCCGCCCGCTGACAGCCGTGGCACGAGAGCGGCCACTGCGCGTGGCCCTGATTGACCTGGATGGCACCTTGATGCACACGGCGCCCGATCTGGCGCTGGCAGCTAATCGGGTTCGCAGCGAGTTTGGGTTGCCCGGGCTGGACGAGGAGCGAATTTCGCAGTTCGTTGGCAAAGGCACGGACATGCTGGTGCACCGTGCTTTGACTAACGACATCCACGGCCGCGTGGGCGAGGATACCTTTGAGCGCGCCCGCGCCGCCTTTGAAGGGCACTACCGCGCAGTTGTTGGCACGCATTCACGGGTTTTTGAACGAGTCCCGCAGGCCTTGACTGAGCTGCGCGAGGCGGGATTAATGGTGGGCTGCGTTACAAACAAGCCGCGTGAGTTCACGTTGGCGTTGCTTGAGGGAGCTCATCTGCTGCCGCTGCTCGAGGTGGTTGTTGCGGGTGACGATGTGGTGCGACGCAAGCCTCACCCGGATCTGATTCTGGAGGCCTGTGCCCGGCTGCGCGCGTCGCCCTCCGAGACGATTTTGATTGGCGACTCGGCCAACGATGCGCAAGCCGCCCACGCCGCCGGCTGCTCTTGCGTTCTCGTGGAGACGGGCTACAACGAAGGAGAGTCGGTGCGCGATCTGGCCGGGGCGCCCGGCGTCGATGCTATATTTCCGAGCCTTTTTGACGCCGCTCGTTGGGTGCTGCAGAGCGTGCCGCCGTCGGCGCGCGGGTGACGTCGCTGCTAGCCACAGCGCTTTTATGACAGAACTCGAATTCCAGGCGCTTGCAGCGCAGGGCTACAACCGCATCGCGCTCATTGCCGAGACCTTCGCTGATCTCGACACCCCGCTATCGCTGTACCTGAAGTTGGTTCGCAGCCAGCCCGATTGCGCCAATTCCTACCTCCTCGAGTCGGTCGTCGGCGGCGAGCGATTTGGGCGCTACTCCTTTATCGGTTTGCCCGCTCGTACTGTGATTCGCAGCTTCTTGCGACCGGGAGGCAAGCACCGGACCGAGGTGCTAACGGACGCAAGGGTGGTCGAGACCGATGAGGGCGACCCACTGCGGTTTATCGAGCGCTACGCGGCCCAGTTCCGAGTTGCATTGCGCTCCGGTCTGCCGCGCTTTTGCGGCGGCTTGGCGGGGTACTTTGGCTACGATACGGTGCGTCTGTTTGAACACCGCCTCACGCACGTTCCGCCAGACGATTTGGGACTGCCCGATATCCAGCTGCTGCTCACAGAGGAGCTGGCGGTCATCGATAATCTTAGTGGCCGCGCCTACCTGATCGTCTATGCCGATCCGCGAGTGCCCGAAGGTTATCAGCGCGGACGCTCGCGCCTGCGTGAGCTCAAAGCCCGTCTGTTGCGCCATGTGGAGCCCCCACACACGCGCGCCAGCGTTCGCCGACCCGAGCAGCGCGATTTCGCTAAAGCCGAGTACCTTGCGGCAGTTGCCAAGGCCAAGGAGTACATCGTGGCGGGCGATGTTTTCCAGGTGCAGATCGGCCAGCGCATTCGAAAACAATTCGCCGATTCGCCGCTGTCGTTGTACCGCGCATTGCGCACGCTCAACCCATCGCCATACATGTACTACTACGATCTTGGCGACACGCACATTGTGGGCGCCTCGCCGGAGATTTTGGTGCGATCGGAGGCTCGCGCAGACGAGCGCGCGATCGCAATTCGACCGCTGGCCGGCACGCGCCCGCGCGGTGGCACGCTCGAGCAGGACGCTGCCCTGGCAGCCGAACTGCTGGCGGATCCCAAGGAGCGGGCCGAGCACCTGATGCTGATCGATCTGGCGCGAAACGATATTGGCCGAATTGCCAAGATCGGCAGCGTCCGGGTAACCGAGCAGATGGTCATCGAGCGCTACTCGCACGTCATGCATTTGGTCAGCCATGTCGAGGGTTTGCTGCGGCCTGGCCTGACGAATTTTGACGTGCTGCGTGCGACATT
>DASPWJ010000004.1:0-4606 GCA_035621895.1 Burkholderiaceae bacterium
GCGTTCCGGCATGCAACAGCGCAACACCGCGATCTTGTCCCCGCGCATTTCGCGAATTCCCCACAAAACGACGCGGTCGACTCCAGCCTTCTGCACGGTGGAACTGCGCGCTTCGAAGCGCGTCACCAGAACGTTGCCGGCGACATACGTGTTCAATAGCGTGACGCGACGGGTCTTGTCCACGACGTAACGCTCGAAGTCCTTTTGTATGGCGGCCTTGCCCACGCATGGGGCCGTCGCGCAGGCGCCGCTTTCCGCGTCGATTACTGCATCATCGGTAAACAAGGCGAGCGCTGCTTGGACGTCGCCGCGTGCCAGGGCGTCGAGCAACTGCTGCTGAACGGCCACGGGATTCGACTGCGCGAATGCCCCTCCCGGACCCAGCACCATGATCAACAGCGCGGAAAACCTGACAAAAGCGAACGCGAGGGATTTCCGCATATGGTGTCCTCCATTTGTGTCGCCAGAGCTTTCGGCGATCGTAAACTTTCGACGCGCCGGCGCACCGCCAAAAAGACGGTAGGTCGATCACGCCGAGCCGAGATCGGTAGCGGGCTGGCGATCAGCGTCGAGCGGGCGCCGCCTGCACCCTAGAGCCGCCAGACCCGAAGCCGGCGGGGTGCACCAAAATTATCCGCCCGCTGCATTCCTTCTCTGAATCTGCTTGCACATTTCGCTACCCACCGCAAATTCGGTGCCATAACGGGTTGAACTCAAGAAGAAAAGCGCACGCGCTTCGTCTCATACTCCGCTGGTCCTTGATTCGACTCCAGGGAGGCCCAGCAAATGCATCTAGAACAAAGCGTTAAGGCAAGAAAAATGGCCGCTCAAAGCGGCTTTTTTTGCTTGCACACCGCCTAGGCACCGTCGCGATGTTGGGCCACTGAAACGCAGGCGCCAGCTTGCAAGCGCCGCCGCGGACCGGCCGTGTCTGCTCAGGGGTTAGCGCGATGCCAGGCGCGCGGCGACCGATGCGACACGCTGGCCGTAGAGGCGACCGGTTTCCAGATCACCGTCGGGGATGGCATCGGCGCCGGCATCCGAGGGCGATTGGACCAGCAGGCCGATCGAGCCGCCGAGGTTGTTAACGTCCTGGCGGGTGGACTTGAGGGCGTTGGCCGGCAATAGGCCCAGGCTGACCCAAATGCCGCCGTGCTGCGACGCGAGTGTCTGCAGGCTCACCAACGTGTTTTGCTTGTCGCCGTTCAGACTGGCGCTGTTAGTGAAGCCGCCGAATACCTTGTCGCCCCAGGCGCGCGAGAACCACGCCCTGGAACTGGCATCGGCGAACTTCTTGAACTGCCAGGCCGCAGCGCCCATGTAGGTCGGCGCGCCGAAAATGATGCCGTCCGCAGCCGCCAGCGTTTCCCAGCCGCCATCGGGCAGGTTGCCTTCCTTGTCGATCGCAAGCAACTGGGCGCTGGCGCCGGCGGCAACCGCCTCCGCGACACGCTGTGTGTGGCCGTAACCGGAGAAATAGACGACGACGACTTTGGTCATGGTTCAGTTTCCTCAAAAAGGGGGTGAAAGCATCGGGTGGCGCCGTCCGCAGGCCGTACAGCGCCTTGGATTGATCTGTAGGGTATGGTATATATTTGAAACCAGATGTCAAATAGTTACTTATTATCTTTTTGCAACCGAAATTGCTGCGGGTAACCTACTGCTCATGCGCACGCGCCAAGCCCCGGCGAGGGCCGCCGAGAAGTCCTACGACGTCTACTCCCGTGACTGTCCAGCCCGGCTGGTCTTCGATCGTTTGACTGACAAGTGGGCGCTGCTCGTCATCGGGCGCCTGCGCGACGGGGCATTGCGCTTTAACTGCCTGCGGCGTGGGGTGCAGGGCGTTTCGCAAAAGGTGCTCTCGCACACACTCAAGAAGCTCGAGCGCGACGGCCTGGTCCGGCGCCGGGTCACGCAGGCCACGCCAGTGACGGTCGAATACTCATTGACGGCGTTGGGCGTGACCCTGGTCGACGCCATCGACAGCCTGGCCTGCTGGGCCGAGTCGCACATGGGAGAGATCGAGGCCGCGCAGCGGCGTTTCGATGCGGCACATCGGGAAGCAGTGCCTCAATAAGCGGCGCGCGCAGCGCGCGGCGACGATGGACCGCTGCGCGATTGCCATGTGGGTTTGTAACTCCGTTTGCGGCATTTTTTTTGCCGCTTTTCCCGCTTACACGCCGCTCGCATACCGTCGCTCCTTTGCTCAAATGAACATACAGTTTGCGAATGCCACCCAAAGCTGCGACGACGCACGTTTTGATGGACATCGAGATTGTCCTGGAGGGCCACCACAAAACCGGCGAGCCGCGCAAAACCGGGGCAGGTGAATAGGGTCGATTAGGGTATTGCCGCTCGCGAGCGAAGGGCAGTACGATTTTTTTATGTAATCGATTTTTGGAGCGAGGGCATCGCTGCGCCCTTCCGGCTCAAGAAGGACGACTCCCACCCTGCGTTCATGCTAGTTAGGCGAATCGGGTGCATCGCATTTGGTTTGACGACCAGGAGCGGGCCATGTCAATTTCAAGCAGCGCCATTGGTTCAATGATCCTCGTGGCCATCGCATTCGGTCAGACGGCGATTGCGGACGACATGACGATGCCCAAGGCGGACGCGAAAGCGACCGCGCTGTCTTCTGCAGATAAGAAATTAATCGAAAGTGCGATGCAGGCTGCACCGAGAAAAGTGAGTCGGGCGGCCACCATTGTCGTCATGAACGACGATGGAACCATGCGGACGCTGCGCGAGGGAGCCAACGGATTCACCTGCATGCCTGCTCCTAACGCGATGTGTCTTGACAAGGCCGCAATGCAGTGGCTCAGCGCCTACTTGGGCCACAAGCCACCGCCCGCGGGCGCAGTCGGATTCATGTACATGCTTGCGGGAGAAATTCAAGCCAGCAATACGGATCCCTATGCGGAAGAGCCTGCCCCCAATAACCATTGGATCAAGACCGGCCCGCACGTCATGATTGTGGGCGCCGATCCGAGTTTTTACGACATGTATCCAAAGAGCGCAGATCCGGACACGTCGGTACCCTACGTGATGTGGGCGGGAACACCGTACCAGCACCTGATGATCCCGGTTAAGTGAATGTGCCGCCGCGGCTGGGTGAGTCCTTTGTGCCGTCAGCCCCGGCGCTGCAGGCGTCCGCGCCCGAACCGGATTTCCTCCCGGCGAACAAATTCTTTACACGCTTTGCTACACACTGGCGCTTAGTGCTTTTAACCGCTTGTTTCCAAAGCGGAGAAAATATTTTGTTTTTCCCATAGCCCGAAGGTCGTAGGCTCAAATCCTACCCCCGCTACCAAACGAGTCAAAAACTTACGGCTGCGTCTGCCGCTATTTTCGACCTTGGGGTTTTTCGTCCGTCGTTCGTCGCAATTCGCGCGCAAACTGTAGGCGACACAGCAGGATCGAGGCCCGCGACAATGCGCTTGGACACGGCTGTCAGTTGCCTTTAGCGCCGATCGCTAGAGTAGTCCGGGGCCGAGATGCGAACAGCTTAAGACTCCATTTATTTGAAACGATGAGGTCAGAATGCGCGGTCGACAGTTCCTTCTCTATTTCGCCTGGAGCCGTCCGGCGGAAACCACCGCTCCGCTAACCGTTATCGAAGATCGCTTTCCCGCCCTTTTCGAGTTGCGTCGTCTCTCCTATCCAAAACTGGAACGATTGTCAGATGCCGGTAGGATCGATCAAGGCATCGCCGGCTTTTTGGATCACATCCAGAAGCCAAATTTCCAAGCATTCGCCGAACAAGCCGAAACGCTGACGAGCCGCAAGGTCACTCAAATCGAACGAATCACCGATGATGGCGTGATGTGGCCGCTCAATCGCGTGCTCGACGGCGTCGATAGTGTCGTAGTTATCAGCTTCGACTCCTTGCGCACCGGGCAGGTGGCAACGGCGGCGGAAGTCGAGGCGATCAAGCACTTTCTTGATGATCCTGATCACCTAATCTTTGTTTGTCCACATCACGACATCGGAGAGGCTACCAATTTGATTGGAGAGGAACGCGTTGAGCGCCAGGTCGCCGAATATCGGCACCATGGCGACCAAGGCATTCCGTCCCGGCAAGGTTTTGGCGGCTTCGCACGCACATTGCTAGCTGAGCTCGGCGTGCCCGTAGAAAATCGCTTCGGTCTGCGGCCGGCAGTGACGTTGGAGGGAGCGCCGGCGCCTGTCGAGATTTATCGTGCTCTTGATGAACTCAGCCTGCTGCGGGGCGTCGATGCCTTTAACCTTCATCCGCACCTGCCGCAACTGGAGCGAATTGGGCCGTCGAATGAGCGGATGGACGTTCTGGCTCGGCAGAAGATCGATCTGGCCGCACCGCCTCACCCGTTCACGCAAGGCGGGCGATCTACTTTCGACGCGCTGCTGCAATCGCGACCAGATGCTTTCGCGGGAAAACTGCTGGTCTGCGATACGACTATGTTCAGTTCCACCGCCGGTGGTGTCGAGAATCTTCGTCGCTTCTGGATGAACATGATTCAACGACCGGAAAGGCGTTAGCCGACGCGCCACCCAGGTGATGGAGCGGATGCCAGGTGGCCGACCGAGGGTAGTCCACGATGACGATTCGGCCTCCAGGGCGAACGAC
>DASPWJ010000005.1:0-7619 GCA_035621895.1 Burkholderiaceae bacterium
GATTGATGGAAGGCAATAAATTACGCGCCCTCTCACATCGCGAGCGCGGGAGGGCGTAAGCGAAGATGTCGGTCAACTGGCGCGCTCCGGCCGCAGTTCGCACCTTAACTTTGCGAGCTCAATTTTCTGGCGAGAGTGACAAATGAATCTCGAGGGAAATTACACGAGAAAACGCGACGGCGTCACTTGTTCGTATCGAGCAGAGTGCAGCGAATGGGGTGCCGACGTTACGTGGAATGCGCGCATATACGCAGGTGAGCGCTTGGTCGCAGCGCCCAGTGGCAAGCTGCTTCTCGTGCCTGTGTCGGCAACGGATTTAGAGCATGCGATCCGTCACGCGGTCGAAGCGTCCATCGAAGCCGACCCCAACCTACAGGGTCACGGCGCGTAAGAAACGCTTGATCACTTGGGCCCGCAGATCCGGCTGCTTTGCGCTCGCCAAGGCTATTTGCTGTCTTTGCTGCTGCATTTTCAGTAGGTCAGAAATCCGCCGATTCGGATCCCGGAACCGCAACTACTCAGCACTAACGGCTATTTGATCGCGGCGCGCTCTAGAAAAAAATCACCTCCGTCTCGCGCGAACGAAGATGCTTCTCGGCGGCACGTGCCATTGCCAACTGCAAGCGTTCGCGCTCTGCGCGATTTGGCAACGCGGCCAGTATTTGCATCCAGCCTGCGTTTAGGATTGTTAACGCCGCGCGCGACCTGGAAATATTCGCTGCTTCGGCGAGCACGTCGATTTGCGCCAAGTTCTGGACCGGCAGGCGCCAGCTAACCGCTTGGGCATTGGCCCATCCGCTTCCGGGCGTTTGCTCACCTGTAAGAAGGCCTACAGCCACCTCAAGTGCAGTGACCTGGCCTTCGACCGGCAAAGCTCTGATAGTTTTTGAAACACTCGACTTTGCTTTTGTTGCCATCTACTACCTCGTATAGACGAACTTTGCACTGGCGACGTATTGGGCCAAGCGCATCTTGAAAGTGCCTGCGCCGCACGTCCTGAGCCTGTGCTGCCCAAGGTCGTTTAGGGACATACATTCGTACTGCGCAGCCGCCGCCTTTGTGTGCGCAGAATATCGCTGCCGACAGTTGCCCTGGACTTGCCAATCGCCAGGCGTTTGCCCCGCTTTTCTACCTTGCGCCTCGAAAGATCGGCTCCTTTGCCGGGGCCCTCTTGCCTTTCGCCACAGTCTGAGAGTGTGTATTTTTGCAAAAATCTTGCAAGGCTGCGGCCGAAGCTGCAGGTGCATTGAATTTAAAGCCTATTTAGGCCCGGACAGGGCTCAAAATTCGAAGCTGGCAACACAGTGCTGATTCACTCCTAACGTGCCGCGCCTGGCAAGCTGCGGATCAATTGGATGGGTCGCCGCATTGCGAAAACTAATCGCCGCTTCGGAGTGCCTTCGCGGTGGCATCGCAGAACGACTCCAATTCGCTAGCGCCTGAAATATCAGGCGATATTAGAAATTGCCATGCAGCGGGCTTGGTTGGTGGCGAGGAGCGGTCCGCTTTGCCCACGCCATGACTTTCGCCTTCTTCACGCCGCACCGCAGCGAATCGCCAGGCAAAGTGCGCGGCTGCGACACCTGCACCCATTTTCACAGCATCTTCCACCTTAAGCATCTCTTATGTGGGCGGGGTAGCAGGCGGTAAGTTATCGGGACGCCAGCGATAGGCTGGCGCGTTCTGGATGCGGGAGCCAACGGTGGATGATGAGTGACACCGTTGGATAGGCGAGCCGGCTTTGTTCCAGGTCAAACATACCTCGGTCCCCTAGGCGTAGGTTGGTCTTGCCCAAAGCGAAATTTCGCAACTGAGGCTTTGGGCGAGTTGGAAAGGGGGAAATCATGATTACGTTTCGCAGAACGGTTTCGGTTCCGCTAAAGAACGTTCCCGCTGGCCTGGCATATGCTCGCGAGCTCGCAGGGTACATCAAGAGCAAATTTGGCGTAGAAGTAGGACTTCAGATGCCGATGGGCGGAAACCCGTGGCGATTTTGCTTTGTCTCGCAGTACGACAGCCTTGCGTCCTTAGAGCAAGCGAACCAAAAAATGATGAGCGACCCGAAATTCATGGAACTGGCCGCGAAGGCGTCGGACATCTACACTATCGGTTCAGCGGTTGACGAGATTTGGACGCATATTTGAGGCAACTCGCTTAGGCATGTAGGTTCAGTGTGAGGGTCTCGCTTCGGCGTGACCCTCTTTTGTTCTGCGCATGGCCTGCTATGACTCATCTTCCCTCGCACAATCGTTCCCCGCCTTGCATTATTGTCACTTGTGCTTCGCTTGCCCCCGACCGCGCGACGCAACTCCCCGTATTGAGCTGCGCGAAATTTCATGTCGACCCAACTCGAGGAACCGGCAAACTCTCTAGCCTCGCCGGTGTCGTGGCACAGCCCGAAAAAAAAGTTGCTAAAGCCGCCGCTGCGGCAAGAATGCTCTCTCGTTGTGATTTCCCGTTCTTTTACCCCCAAAGCGCCTTGGCTCTATTGGATACCACCAGCCATCAAGCTATTACCAAGTTGCCGCGCCGACCTGCTGGGGGCATTGATCCAGGTCATCGGGGGTGCGGTCACTCAAGAGTTAACTGAGGCTCCGTTCTGAGATTGCGTAACGAAACGGCGCAACAAGGTGAGGTGCATGCTCACAAGCGGTTTGAAAGAAGAGAAGGGGCGGTCCTTACCGCTTGTCGCCAATCGGGCGAGACTTTGCGCGACTGCCGACAAGACGAGCAACGGCGCCGCTCTAGGAAAATCGGAGGCTGAAATGAAACACAGTAAAACCCGCTGGTCGCTGGTCTTGCTCATCGTCCTTGCAACGCCTCTTCAGTTGGTGAGTTCACAGGAACTCAAACCCATCTCCTTGCCCACCCCGGTGATGCAGGGCGGCAAGCCGCTGATGGAGGCGCTTGCCTTGCGCTCGACGAGCCGCGCTTTTGCCAGCGACGCCTTGCCGCTTCAGACTTTATCTAACCTGCTTTGGGCTGCGGACGGCATCAATCGGCCAAGGTCAGGCTTGCGAACTGCGCCGTCGGCCATGAACTGGCAGGAGACCCAGATCTATGTAGTCATGGCGAGCGGTACCTACATGTACGAAGCCGCGACGAATACATTAGAGCCGGTGGCCGGCGGTGACCTTCGCCCTTTGGCCGGCGAACAAAGTTTTGTCAAAGATGCTCCAGTCTCCTTGGTATACGTGGCCGACGCTGGGAGGATGAAGAATATGCCTGAGAATTCTGGGATGAGGCAGCAGGTCGAAGAACTGAAGGAATCCATGAAGTGGGCCGACACCGCCTTTATCAGCCAGAACGTCTACCTGTTTGCAGCCTCGGAAGGGCTTGCGACGGGGGTTCGCGCCTTGATCGATCGCCCCGCGCTTGCCAAAGCGCTGAAGCTCTCTGACAGTCAGACGATCACTCTCGCGCAAAGCGTTGGATTTCCAAAAAAATGAGCAGCAAGATTCGGAATTGGTTTTTCACTTGAAGCTCGGAGGATCGGCTCACCTAGACTGTGTCCCATTTTGCTGGCTTCCGAGCTGAACCGTTGTTCGATCTAGTGTGAAAACTCAACGCCACGCTAAATGGCCGCCATCGTCGAAGCGTCGCGTCCGCCTTCGATCGGCATACAAGTTTGAACTTGGCTCGATTTGACATACACGAGGCCATGCAGCGTTGCGTTGCCTTTCCAATTGGTTTGGCACCTACAAATCGATCGACGAATGAATGCGCTGCGAATTGCAAATCCCCTGATCCAGCCCACTAGGTCGGTGCGTGCCTGCGCGCGGGTGTCGTATCGCACTTGGAAAGCACCGCACGACCATTCCACTACTTTGAGATGGTTTGTCGCTTGCCTAACAAACAAAACGCACGCCAGTTCTTGCAGAAGTGCAACTTCGGCATACAAGCGATCAAACGCCAAGCAACTTGGGCGCCCGGTGCGGACGCAGGGCGCGGGCAAGCAGTTGTCCGAAGCGCTAATGTGTCAGGTTGGTGCTACTCACCTTAGTCAGCGGGGCGCACGTAATGTGCGATCCACGGGCTGCAAGAGTAACTTAGTGTTGATAGCTGCCAAGGTCGAACAAATCAAACAAGTCGCCAAGCACTGACGAAATGACCGGTACGCATGGATTTTCCAACGCGCAAAACCATTTGTCGGCTTGCAGGCAGTGCGCTAGCGTGTGCATGCGGCCAGCAAAAGCCAACCGTGGCCGGCCCGAATTGACTCAAGGCAAACGCCGATTGCGCCTTTTCTGGGCATCAAGAATGCCTGGCCTTATTGTCTACTTCGCAAACAAACAAGCATGGCATTCGCGATCAAAGCCGAAGTCCGCGATTTGCGGGCGCAGATGTTCGAATTTCGTGCGCAAAAGACGATGTACGGCGGCAAGGGCATCGGCGAAGGCGACACGGCATTCGTTTTTGCAAGCGAGAACGAGGGTGGGCAAGGCCTCCTTGCGCGCGGCATCGTGACGTCGTCCAAAGCGATCGCAAAAAAAGTCGGTGTCGAAAGGCAAACGCCCCGCGTAAGCGTTGCTGTTAAGCGTATGGCGACCGCCAAGCGGCCCCTAGGGCGAAACGAGCTTAGGCGATTTACCGACTGGAATGATGGCCAGCCGCAAACCGAGCTCAACTTCAAGCTTTATCGTCAAGCAACAAACAAAATCATCGGCATATCGCATGAAGCGGCCGCTTTTCTCGATGAATTTTTCTAGCATGTGACAAATCCGGCTAATGGCACCGCAGCACTTGCAACAAGGTGCGACCGCTTTGGATCAGGCGGAAGGTTTGCAATGCAATGAGACTGGATGAAGACGCCAATTGCCGGTCGCGGGGTGTGCCCAGTTCTGCTTTCGGGCAGTTTAATCAACTCACTGCTAAGGTGGATTTCTCGAGTTGATCCGGTCAGGGGCCGACCGCAGTACAAGACGCCTGCAGTGTTGGCGAACGGGAACTGTCCACGACATTTGGCAGCCTTTGCCTTTAACTCTTTGCCGTTCACGTAGTACGAATACTTTCCGGGGCTAGGCTGATATTGAGCGTTGCCTCGAGCGATCAATGTCCGCGGCCTTTCTTTTTTGTCGAAGACGCTTCTTTGATGTACGTCGAACCTTCGATCGCGCTGCGGCGCACCCGGAACCAGCATACGCGCCTGAGCTGCGGCACAAAGTACTTGCCAGGAACGCTGCGATGGGAGCATAGTGCCCGCCAAGAACAGACTCGAGAAAGAGTCGATCCTTCGCCTTGCTGCGCGCGAGGCGAAAGCGTTTTAAGACGCAGCACAGCAACATTTGTCTTTCAAGCGGCGGCCGCTCCGGATGCGTTTTTGCGCCGGCTCTGAACGTGCCGCTGACGTCTAACGAAGCGGCGCCGGGTGCCCTTCCTTGCGCCATGGAGGAGGAGACACACGATGAAGCTCGGCCGTTTTGCTTTCGGTTCTCGCTTGCAACTTCCCCGCGGGTTCGTCTTGGCACTGGCGTTTTTGAGCTGCTCGGCCGGCTACGCCGCGCCTGGGCTAGTTGTCGAAACCCGCGACGGCCTCGTGGGCGGCGTGCGCGAAGGATCGATGATTGAATTCCTCGGCATTCCCTACGCCGCGCCGCCGGTAGGCGATCTGCGCTGGCGCCCACCCCAAGCGGTAAAACCGTGGCCAGGGATTCGTGACGCGACGAAGTACGGCCCGCACTGCCCGCAAAACGCCTCCTTTTTTGGCGTGGCCAGTCAAACTGAGGACTGCCTGTACCTGAACGTCTATGTTCCGGCTGGGTCGTCAGATCAGGAGTACCGCGAGGGCCGACCGGTGATGTTTTGGATCCACGGCGGTTCGCTAGACGTCGGCGAAAGCGACGATTACCTTCCGCCGGCCCTCGTGTCCCACGGCGTTATCGTTGTCACTACCAATTACCGGCTGGGTCTGCTCGGCTTCCTGGTGCACCCGGCCTTGGCATTCGAGGCCGACGGGGCGGGACCGTTCGTCAATTACGGTATTCGCGACCAGCAGGCCGCACTCAAGTGGGTCCGTAACAATATCCAAGCTTTTGGCGGTAATCCGTACAACGTCACGGTGTTTGGCGAATCTGCGGGCGGGCTGAGCACGCTCGTGCAGATCGTCTCTCCCTTGGCTAAGGACCTGATCAACAAGGCCATCGTCGAGAGCGGGGCATACGGCCTTGCCATCGGCAGCTTGGCAGAGAACGAGGCAGACGGCACCGCGATCGCCACCGCGCTGGGATGCAGCGACCAGAGCGCAGCATGCCTGCGAGCGCTGCCCGTGTCCACGCTTTTGGCGCACGATGCCGGCATTTATTACCCGACGGTTGATGGCAAGGTCCTACCGATGTCGATCGGTCCGGCGCTGGCCTCCGGCCAGTTCAACTATGTACCCGTCATGCAGGGAACCAATCACGACGAGTGGCGCCTTTTTGTCGCGCTCGATTTCGACCTTGCAGGCGCACCGCTCACCGCGCCCGGCTATGTCGCGCTGGAGGACGCAACCTTCGGAGCGACGTTCGGCGCCGCGGTAGTGGCGCAATATCCACTCGCGAGCTATCCGAGTCCGGACTTGGCGGACGCCGCGGTGGGGACGGACTACATCTTCGCCTGCTCCTCGGAGATCGCCGACCAGGGCCTGGCGAAATACGTTCCCGTCTTTGCATACGAGTTTAGCGACCCGAACGCGCCCGAGGATTTCCTGCCGCCAGTATCGTTTCCGTATGCCGCCGCGCACGCCTCGGAGCTGCAGTACCTCTTCACCCTGCCGAGTTCTGGACTTCACCCGCTAAACAGCGCTCAACAGGCGCTGTCGGCTACGATGGTCGACTATTGGACACGGTTCGCCAAGGACTCCGACCCGAACCAGCGCGGCGTCCCCTACTGGCCAACGTATGCGGTGTCCAGCGGCGTTCGGCAGAGTTTTATTCCCAGCGCGGTCATGCCCGAGTACAACTTTACCGCCTTTCACAATTGCGCGTTCTGGATTCCGGCTCTTGAGGCCTCTGGAGAATAAGGAGGGATTGCATCGGCGGCTTGCTGCATTGCGAGCAAAGACGACACCACAACGCACCGCTCATCTGCACAAGGGCCTGGTACTCCAGGCCCTTTTTGTCTCGACTTGGGCTGCGGCGCGGGGCGACGAAGTTCCCGAGTTGGCTGCAAATTCTGGGCGAATGCCTCGTGATCGCGCAGCTCGATGCATCTGGCTCGCATCGAAGTACTTTGCGAGCAATCACCTGCGCCCGCTTACCTTTCGCCAAGAAACGTCAGGGTGTAGTCGGGCGCTGGGCCAGAGACAATGCCAACCGTGGCGTATCCCTGTTGCTGCATGGTGGAAACTTGTGAGCCCGTTGCCACCATGAATGGCCGAGCCATGGTGTCGCCCTGCACGCGGGTGCCGACGAAATAGACGTCTCCAGTGCTGTCGGCCAGTCCGGTAGCGGTGATGATGTAGCCTTGCGCAGCAAGGCCAGCTGCGGTCGTCGGCGCGCTGGCCGGCGAGACGGTGGCTACTATTGCCTCATAGACCGTAGATAGGTCGCTTTGCCAGCCATAGGAAAAAAATGTCACCTGGCCACCATTGTTTGAAATCGCCGTGGTGACTTTACCGTTTGCTGCGGCCTGCGTAACGG
>DASPWJ010000006.1:0-4155 GCA_035621895.1 Burkholderiaceae bacterium
GCTACAGGCGGTGCACGACGAAAAACATTGTGCCGCAGTGGAAAAATCTCCGTCTCCCGATGGGACGGTGCCGCAGCGCCCTTAGGCTAGTGGCTGCCTTGAGCGCTTCGGACAGCGGGCACCAGCGAACTGTCAGGCCAACGCCCTGTTTTGCGCCCCGAGCAGGCTAAGCGGCGTACGCCAGGCGCACGCACGACGAAAAGAAGACGATGTGAAAAGTCCAAGGAACGGCATTTTCGTGGTCTTCTGACCGGTTCACTTGCAATGAACTTCGAGGCTACGGCCTCCTGTTGGAGTCTATCGGGTAAGTTCAAGCAACAGTTGCGGATCTTAGCCTTGGCAAAAAGGACCAATGCGCGCGACATAGAATCGCCGCAAGCGCTTCTTGTTCGTGCAATGCAAAGAAGGCGTGCAGAGCGGTTCGATATAGCCTGCTCGTGCTTTCTCGATCTGATTATTTCCCGTAAAGGGATCGGACTAGTTAATGTGAGGGCCTTTGATTTTCTGGTCCGTGAACCACTTTAGAGCAACTCAGGTCAATAACCGAGCCGCGCAACTAGAAACGGGCTGCTTGTGCACGGATTCCTGCACGGTGGTAACCGCGTTACGCGTATCCGAAGGAGTCTTTTTTGTTCCCCATTTTGCAACCCAAACAATTGCCAGCAGCGGGGCCATATCAGAACTTGATCTCCAGCCGCGCCGAAATTGCGGTGTAGGTCAAGGCCACCGCGTCTGCGTCCTCGGACTGTTCCCCAGGAGGCATCGGTGTAACCACCGTATTTGCCGTCTCATAGTTGCGATGCAAAGTATTGGAGATCGACAATCGAAACCGGGCCTTGGGATTGAAGATCCACATCGCATAGCCATCGAGGATCCGCTTGGGGCCCTGTCCGTACAGCTGAGTGGCTGATTCCTGCACGAGAAATGCTGGGGTCCAGTTGTAGTTAAATCCCAGGGTGAGGGGCAAGCTGCGCAACCGGTCATCTAAGCCGAGGTTCGCAGTTTGCTTCGGCTGTTGGTCCAGGCGGTTGTTCGGACCCGGGATCTCGGTCACCGTCGACCAAAAACGGCTGTAGTTGGAACGGATATCAATCGGTGGCGCATCGTTCATCACTTCGGCCAGGCGAATTTTAGCTTCCAATTCGACGCCGCTGGTTTGCGCTTGGCCGATGTTTTGGGGCCGACTGACCCAGCGCTCAAGCGCGGACCAGGAAACCGTTTGCAGGCTCGTGGAGGTGCGCATCAGATTTTCGATGCTGCGGTGAAACGCGCTGACCGAGATGATGCCGCCCTGGTTCAGATAGCGCTCCAGGGCCGCGTCCAGTCCCCAAGCAACCTCCGGACGCAGGTTGGGGTTGCCGATTTGATCCGGGCTGGCCAGCGTATTGGGACCGCTTACCGGGTAGAGCTTTGATAGCGTGGGTCGCGCAACGAGATTATTTAGCGTCGGCGCGCGATAGGTGCGCGACAGGGCGAGGCGAATCTCATCGGGTCGCTCGGCCTGCTCGTCGCCAAGTTTCCATAAACTCTGCAAGATCGGACTCCAAACGCCGCTTTCATTGTGCACGTTGACCTGGGCGTCGCTGCTTCTCGTCGTGATTCCTTCCCAACGTAGCCCGGTGTATACCGACCAGGCCGGATCGATGTTCCAATCGCGCTGGGTGTAGCCCGCAAGACGCAGCACACCGGCCTCGATGTCGCTGCCGAAGGCAACCAGTTGCGGCACGCCATCTTGTAGGTTGACGGCGTCCTCAAAGCGCGAAACGTATTCGAGGTCCCAGCCACTAACGATGTCGTCGCCGCCGTATATCGGGACGGTCAGCTTGCCGCCATTGCTGATCGTGCGATCGTGGATACTCGTCGAACTAAACAACTCGTTGTTCTGGATGCCGTATTCGCTTTCTTGCATGGTCCCGTCGTTTAATGCCAAGCCGAACAGGAACCGCACCCGGAGTTTGACGCCCCCACCAAATGGGTGTGTCCAGTCGCCGGCGAGGCGGCCGACCGTGTTGTCAGCTTCCGTGACCCAGTCGGCAATAGAAAAGGGTTGCTCGGTGAGTGGATTCGGCGGCACTTGCGGGCCGGGCACAGGCTGGTTGAGCAGGCTGTAGCCCCGGGTCGGCGTGCGCGATTGCATGATGAAAGGTGTCAGATTGAGCTGATCGCCGCCGTCGAAGCGCCAGGTCAAACGCGTGGTCAAATGGATGCCTTCACCGGTCGTGCGGCTGTCGTCGAACTGGTTTTGCAGCAAAAACAGGCTGCCGCCCGGAAGATTCACACCGGTCGTCGTGGTGTAGACCTCGCTGCCCTGATTGCGTCCAAAAATGTTAAGCGTGTAGTTGTAGCCAAAGTTACCAACCGTATCGCTTTTTTGTACCGAGACGCCGGGTTGAACATGTCCCTTCTCCTCAGTTGCGGTGATCCGAACCTCGGTCTGGTTCTTTCGTAGTTCCTCGCGCAGCACAATGTTGACGGTACCGGCAATCGCGCGAGCGCTGTGCTCGGCGAGCGGGGCCCGATATATCTCAATGCGCTCGACCGCCTCGGGAGCCAAGGTGTCGAAGGAAAAGCCGCGAGGGGCCGGATCACCGTTGATCAGGATCTGCGTATAGCCGTGCCCGAGTCCGCGCATGCGAATGTCACCGCCGCGACCCGGTCGACCGTAAATCGTGATTCCGGGCAGTCGCTTGAGCACTTCCCCGATCGAGGTGTCGCCATAGCGGTCGAGCTCTTCGCGGCCAAAGACCATCTTGGCCGCGGTTGAATTGCGCCGTTCCTCGACATCGGGCTCAACGTGCTGTCCTTCGACAACGATGGGCTCCAGTTGCGGCTTCTCGACTTGCTTCTCCTTGCCCGTTTGCGGCGCCGGCTTGCGCCGGCCACGCCCAGGTCGCTTGTGCGGAGTGGTCGGCGGCGCAGTCTCCGGCGCGCTGCCAGCCGGCGGCGCAGCCTGCGCGGGCGCACCGCCGGGTGTCACTTGTGTTTGTCCCGACACGCTTTCGGGCGGGGCCGCAGGCGAACCCGGTGCTGCGTCGGCGGCGGGAGCCTCTGGGGACCGGCTGGACCCTGGCGACAGTTGGCTCTGTGCTTTGTCGGAGTTCTGCGCTTGCGCCTCAGTCGATAAACCTACGCCCCAGATTGCAAACAAGACGGCGATCAAAAGCCACATCGGGTTTTGAATCGGGATGGTGATTGCCGCGCGCTGGGTGCCGACGTGGGGGACGCGTAAATCGGAAATGAAAGCACGCCTAGCCGCGCGTCGTTGAAAACACCGCATCGAACTACTACAGCACAAACAATCGAACCGCTGCAGCCAGATTTACACGCCGTTACGTCTGTTGCTTGACAGGCCTTATTGCGCCTAAGGGAATAGACCTGCGCAGTCAAGAAGGTTCGCGCACTTTGAAACGAATCTTGTCGCCATCCTTGGGTGCTGTGACGGCACCGGCACCAGCCGACTTACGCTTTTACTTGCGGACAGAACCACAAGGGCGCACCAAACCAAAGAAAGCCTGGAACGCTTGGCAACGGACCACGAGCGTCACGAGACGGCGACGCCACCAATAATCGCGATTTCCGATGCGAGTGATCCGATGCTGCCTCAACGCGCTTTGGTATCGAGATTGCGCCTGGGCAACGATGTTTTTGTGCGCGTAGGCCGCGCTGGGTTTGATCCCGTGACGACTGCGCTTGATTCGTATTCCATGATAGGGAGAGACAAACATGACCGCGATCCATTCCAGGCTTCAGCGCAGACGAAGCGCCTCCCAAGGGCAATTGCGGGAGACTTGGCCTTTCGAAGCAAGCTTCTTGCCGCGCAGATCAAGTTGCCTCGCCATCTGGAGCAAGTCGCGGTGTTACGCCGCAAACGGCCGCAAACTCGGTGCCTTGGAGACTCCAAGCTATTGATCTGACGCCGGCGGTCTCGAAGGCGCACCCGTGGACTCGAAGCTAAAGCCGCAAACGTCTCTATGCTTCAGGGACGGTTTATTCGTAGTCCATGGGTGCATGTCCCGCTTCCACCGGCAGCTGCTGCTGGTTGAGATCAGTATCGCCGAAAGCAGGGTTGACTACCTATATTGGGTCGGTTTTGTCAGATTGCGTCCGCTGTCCGAGCTGCAGAGGCGACATCCGCTATGCGTGATATTGCGGTCA
>DASPWJ010000007.1:0-12485 GCA_035621895.1 Burkholderiaceae bacterium
CTTACGTACTTAAACTGATGCTTTATATATATTCACTAGTATGTTGATATTTAAGTACTAATATAAAAAGTATATGACTTGTGATTGGTCATTCATGGATTTTTTTGGCTCTGGGTATTGACTTTGCCGCAATGCAGCATATACTTTGATTGTGCAATGCACCATTAAATCAAACGCCCAAACAGGAGCCCATCATGTACGCCAGCCCGAATCAGATTTTTGAGATGCAAAAAAGCCAGCTTGAAGCCTTTCAGGCCGTTGGCTCCAGCGTTTTGTTAGCTGCCGAAAAACTCGCGCAACTAAACCTAGCAACGACGCGTGCCCTGATGCAAGAAGGTGCAGGCGCAGCCCAGAATTTCATTGGAGCCAAGGATCCGCAAGAAGCCGCAACGGTTGCCGGCGCCTTTGCGCAACCGGCCCCCGAAAAGATGGTGAACTATTCACGTAGCGCCTACGGCATCGCTAGCGAAGCGGGAGTAGAGCTAGCCAAGATTTTTGAGGCGCAGCTTGCGCAAGGTAATCGCAAATTGGCCGAGTTCGTCGACTTTGCCGCCAAGGGGGCTCCGGTAGGCTCGGAGCCCGCGATCAACCTGCTAAAGAACTCGATCGCTGCCGCCAACAGCGCATTTGACGCCGTGGCCAAGGCCGCCCGCCAAGCGACCGAAACCGCAGAATCGAACATCGCCGCGGCAGTTGCAGTTGCCAGTGACGCGGTAAAGTCGAAGGCGAAGAAGAGCGCGTCGTAGCATCTGGACAACGCTTTTAAAAAAAAATTGCAACAAAAAGGCCGCCCCGGGGCGGCCTTTCGTTCTACCAATTTTTTATTAATCGGCTAGACAACCCCTTCCGGTTCCTCCGCCAACCTTAGCTAGCAGAGTCGCATCCAACTCGGTAATCTCTTCCGCCTCAACCACTTGTTCGATCACTTCTTGCTCTTTGACTTCCATTCCGACCTCCGCAAAGCCAACGTTAACGTTAAAGTTAGCCACCATTTCTGCCGTAATCCTTATTTAGACTCGGCGGCCCTTTCATGGTAGGTTATTTCCGCGCCCGGAACGGATGCCGCGTTCGCGGGTAGTAGTTGTTTTGGCGACAGCTTTTTTGAGGAGGTGGGCGCCATGGATGACGGTATGTCCTACGTCGAAGTGCGGCGCCCTCGTCCGGAAGCTACGACGATCGCATTAGTCGATGGCGCTAGTTCGGATCCCTCTCTGGGAGCGTTGCGCGGGCTAATTACCGAACTGAAGGCCGCGCTAATCCCATCCAACAGCCCAAGCGCCCGCATGGCGCTTACCGAGCGCGCTTGGGAGACAATTCGACGGTCGTCGGCCAAAGCGCCGAACGAAGATCGCTTCGAAGTTTTGAGCCTGATCCTAAAGTCGTTTTTTCTTGCCGGACAGGCGCAACGGGCGCTTGCCCCCGCAAACTTCGCGGTGGAGGAGGCGCGCCAGCTAAACGATCCCGTGCGGCTACGCCGGGCACTGACAAACCTGAGCTGCCTATATGCGGACACTGGCAACCAGCCGGGGGCCATCGAAGCAGCCGCTGAAGGTCTCAACCTTAGTGGCGGAGACGCTGACGAACCGCACCTTCGCGGCAAGCTGCTGAACAATACTGGTTTGGCGCTCATGTACTCAGGACAGTATGAGGATGCAATCGATTGCTTCGAAGTCGCGCTCGACAATCTGGAGCGCACGGCGGCCAATGCGGAACCGAGAATCGCCACGCTAGGCAATATCGCACTCGCCTGCCTAAATCTGGATGACCTGCGCGCGGGACTGCGAGCGGCTCGGCGCGCCGTTGAGGAGCCGCTGGATTACAGCAGTTTAGGCGCGATCGATGCGCGTTGTTATGCGGAGTGTCACTACGTTCGCCTATTGCTCGAGGCGAGCAACAGCGAGAAAGCCCGCGAACGCTGCAAGATCATGCGCGAGCTTGCCTCCCGGGTCGGGTCAGGGCGCGATATGTTCTTCGTCGAGTTGGCGGAAGGTCTGACGGAGGTCTACGACAAGAAACTCGATATCGGCTTGTCCCGGTTACGACGGTTACTTGAGACCGCGCGTAAGTCCGATCCAATCAGCGTTGAGACGATTCTTCGAGTGTTGGTTTCCGCGCATGAGGGCGCCGGTCAGGTTGATGAGGCCCTGGTGCACCTCAGGGAACTGATGGAAGTCATTCGCACCCAGCGCGAACAATCGGCCCTGCTGCACCACCGGCATCACATGGAGCGCTTGCAGGTCGATCACAGCGATGAGGTATCGCAGGAGCGCATGCTCGAGCGCAAGGAAAAGCTGCTCGCGGGCCAACTTGCAAGTCGTCGCTATCGTGAACTCTCGACGGAGTCGCTTGAGCGCCTGGCCGTTACGGCGGAACTTCGCGACGACTCTACGGGCGAGCACTCCTATCGCGTAGGTCTCTTGGCTTCACTCTTGGCTCGAGACCTGGGATGCGAGGAGGAGTTCGCATTCAATATGGACCTTGCGGGACGCCTGCACGACATCGGCAAGATCGGCATCCCCGACCATATCTTGCTCAAAGCCGGCCGCCTCACCGACATCGAATTCAACATGATGAAGACGCACACGACGGTTGGCGCGGAGTTGCTTGCGCGCAGCAACCTGCCGCAGATGCAGATCGCCGAAGAAATCGCCCGTTACCACCACGAGCGCTGGGATGGCAAGGGTTATCCCGTCGGATTGGCGGGCGAAGCGATTCCGCGCGCTGCCCGCATCACCGCCTTGGCCGACGTGTTTGACGCCCTGACCCACGTGCGTCCCTACAAGCACGCGTGGCCGGTTGCTGATTCGCTCGAAGAGATCAAACGCCTGTCGGGAACGCATTTTGACCCCAGCATGGTGCCGGTGTTTCTTGCGCTCGTTCACCGCCTGCAGCGCGAGCATGGCGATTTGGACGGATTCCTCGGCCAGGCTGCCCGCAAGTCCGGATTCATCCAGGCCCGCAAGAGCATTGCGGCGACGCTTCGCCGGCGCGACGACGAGCGGTCACTGGATGTACGCCGATAGTTACTGTCGGTAACAACGCCTCTCCCCGGTCCGAGGGCGGTCTGCCGCGCGCAGTACAATGAACCTTTCCCGATGGGTGACGGATGGCCTGCTGGCAGTCGTTTGCCCGGTTGGTCTTCGGGCGCCGCGTAAGGCGGCTGGCTTAACTGCGCTTAATTTGCGCACACCCTACGCTGGTGGACGATGAAGATTCTCCTGGTTGACGACCACGCGCTGATCACCGAGGCACTGAGCGCGCTGCTATTGGACCTCGACCCGAACGTTGACGTGCGCACCGCCCGCGACGCGGAAGGCGCGATGCGGCTGGTAGCCGAAAATCCCGATGCCGACCTGATGCTGCTGGACCTGGGCCTGCCTGGGGCAACTGGCACCTCTTTGCTTGAGGCCGTCGTGGCACAGGCACCGGATCTAAAGATCCTCGTGCTCTCGGGCGTGCAGGATCAGCGCAGCGTAATGCGCGTCTTGCAGCTGGGGGCCGCGGGCTTTGTGCCCAAATCCATGGCCACCGAGACCTTGATCGCAGCCATCAAATTTGTTCTCTCCGGCGGAGTCTATATTCCGGGGGATCTGCTCGAGGAGGCCCAACGCCTCGGTCCCCTGTTTGGCCCACCACCGCGCGTGCACGACGTAGCGCCTGGCACGGCCCGCATCTCGCTTACCGAACGCCAAGAGCAGGTTTTGCAACTGCTGGCGCGAGGGGCCCCGATCAAAGTAATTTGCCGAGAGCTCAACTTGTCCGAGGGCACTGTCAAGACGCACGTGACCGCGATCTACCGTGCGTTTGGCGCATCCAACCGCACAGAAGCCTTGCTGGCAGCGCGCCGGCACGGATACGACATCAACTAAGAGAAGCAAGAGCGCGCTACAAGATTCGCTCTTCGCGACCCTCGGCAACGTGCTGGTTGCGGCCCAGCGTCGCAGGATCCGATGGCGTTATTCCCAATGCCGTAAGTATGCGGGCGTTAAGTACCGCAGCGTCGGCAGGTTTGGTCAAAACGATGGGCTCCTCGACCCGGCTGCGCGCGATGGCACTTGCAGCCTCCGGATTGTGGGCCATGCGCAGCTGCATCTGGCGCTGAAACTCGGCCAGCACATCAAGCGTGCCCGCGGCCGTCAGCATGATGACCGGCACCGGAACACCGATTAGCTCGCGGATACGGAATATGGCCTCTGCGCCATCGATAGGCCCGCCCAGATTCTGATCGGCGATGATCAGATCGACACTGCGATCGTGTCCCAAGCGTTTAATCAGCGCACCGGTAAACCCCGTAGAAGAAATCACGTTTGCGCCCCAAGAGCGCAACAAGCGGGTAAGGCTGTTCAATATCGCTTCATTGTCTTCCAGCACCACGACGCAATGCCCCGCGATTGGCTGCATTGACGATTCTGCAGACACATCGGCCGCAGGGCGCCGCAGGTGCGCCTGAGCCGATCGCGGCACCGCCACGCGAAACATCGTCCCAAAACCCGGGCGGGTACGAATGCTCATTCGGTGCCCCAAGACATTGCAGATGCGCCGAACAATGGACAAACCAAGTCCAAATCCCCCGCTGCCGTGAGCGACGCCGACTTCGCTCTTGGAACTCTCCCCTCGATAAAACTCCTCGAACACCCGTCCGAGTTCCTGCTCATGGATCCCCGGGCCAGTGTCCCAGACCTCGATATGAACCGTTTCCCCGCGGCGTCGGGCGCCCAACAGCACGCCGCCACGCGCGGTATAGCGGATCGCGTTTGTCATCAGATTGCGCAAAACGCGCGAGAGCAGCAGCGGATCGGACATCACGCACAGCTGCGTTGGCCGGATGCGCAGATCTAGGCGTTTGGCCGCCGCCAAAGGCAAGAATTCGCGCTGCAGGACGAGAAACATTTCCGCCAAAGAAGCCGATTCGACCTGTGGTTGGATCGCACCGGAGTCCAAGCGGGAGATTTCGAGCAACTCCTCGACCAGCTTTGATAGCGTCTCGACGCCCGTGGATAAGTTACGCACAAGTGGCACAAGAGGGCCTTGCGCGCGCTTGCGCAGCAAGGAGCAATAGATGCCGATTGCCTGCAATGGCTGGCGCAAATCGTGGCTTGCAGCCGCAAAAAACTGGGTTTTTGATCGGGTCGCAGCCTCCGCGGCCCGCCGCGCGTCATCGGCAATGCGCTTTTCTGCAAGCAGCTGCCGAACCAGGATCTCGTTTTCAAAACTCCTTTTAACCGACTCCGCGATCGTGCGACCAAAATTGCGCCCAAAAAACGCCGTAAAGGCCAACACTGCCAACATGATTGCCGCGCCCGTGTAGTAGGCGGGATCGTGCCGAACGACCATCCGCCAAATAAGCGGCAAAAGCGCCAGGGGCAGATACACGTATAGAGCGATCGTGTACGAGGCATATAGGGTCAAAGAACCAAAAGCCACCGCTAAGATCACTGCCACGAGTACGAGCTGCAAGACAGCCGAGTCGGGCGGATAAAAATGAAGTCCGGCGGTGCCCCAAATTGCTCCAGCCGTTGCCGACATCCACAACCAGCGAATCGCCCATTGGGATGTTTCCTTGGGCGAAAAGCCACCATGACTAAAGACGCGAGCGGACCGAAGCCGCAACAGCGCTTCCATTTGCAAAGCGATAAACCAGACAATGAGTTCGGTTTGGTCATGGGTGTGCCAAAACACCGCTACAAGCGCCATGCCGCCGACGATGCTCACAAGAACGGCCTGAGGCACCTGTCGAAACAGCGTCCCGAAAACGCCCGCGAGCAGCCTTTGCCGACGCTGCTCGGGCGACTCATCGCCAAGTCCAAGAAGAGTGATCGGTCCGCCGCTTACGCTCATAGGCAAATCACTTCGTACGCAGGGTCGGGTGACCCCGAAATTGCAATCGGACCCGGCCGCCACGAATGCTGAGCCGTGTTTGAGCGCCGACAGGCAAGGTCAGCCGACGCCGACCATGCCCAAAGGGTAAGCCCGTGATAAGTGGTGCCGGGGAATGCGATCCCAAATACGTCCAGACCGCGGAAAGATCATAACCGCCATCATTGGGCATACTCGGAATCGACAAAAAATCACCCAACAAGATAGCCTTTTGGCGCTCCACGACGCCCGCCTGTACCAGCTGCAGCAGCATGCGCTCGATTCGGTACGTGGGCTCGTTGACGTCCTCTAGGAACAGGATACCGCCACGAACGCGTGGGAAGTACGGTGTGCCAAGCAACGCGCAGACCATGGCCAAGTTGCCACCCCAAAGCCGGCCACCAACTTCGAGAGCCTTGGCTGCGCTGGCATCGGTAGCCTCAAATTCCACGGTGTACGGCGAGTGGGAAATCGCACCAAAAAAATGCTCCATAGTGAAGGCCGAATCGGTGTGCCCGGAAAAATCCACCGCCGTTGGCCCCTGAAAGCTGATGCCACCGGCCCGGGCCAGCAATGCAAGGTTAAATGCCGTGAAATCACTATATCCCACAACGGGCAAGCCGCAAGCCGCCACAGCGGAGTAATCAATTTGATCGATTATCCGCGAGAGGCCGTAGCCGCCGCGCGCAGCAACGGCAACATCCAGGCTCCGGTCGGTGGCAAAGCGCTGCAATTCACTCGCACGCAAGGCATCGGGCCCCGCAAAGCGCTGCTCGCGCGCAAAGACGCTCTCACCGGCACTGACGCGCCAACCGCGCCCCGAGAGATACTGTGCGGCGCGATCCATTACGGTCTGATCTGGCAAGTAGCCCGACGGCGCGAAAAAGCCCATCGATCGGGCCGGCGCCGCCGGACTATTCAAGAATGATCTCCTGCACGTCGTCCGGTCCCGATTGTTCCCTTTTGCGCTGTCGGCGCTCGGCAAAAAATTCACCCAACATCCGTGCACACTCTTCGGCCATGACCCCGCCGCGCACTTTCGCGTGATGGTTCAATCTTGCGTCGGCAAAAAGATCCACAACACTGCCGCAGGCACCGGTCTTCGGATCGGCTGCACCATAGATCAGGTGCGCGATGCGGGCCTGCTGAATTGCTCCGGCGCACATTGCACACGGCTCGAGCGTTACATACAAAGAGCAATGATTTAAGCGGTAATTGCCGAGGATCTCCGCAGCAGCACGCAACGCACGAATCTCGGCATGAGCCGTAGGGTCAGCGCTTCCGACTGGCTGATTAAAGCCCGTGGAGATTACCCGTCCTTCGCGCACTATCACGGCACCCACTGGCACTTCACCGAGTACCCAAGCGTTGTGCGCCTGATCCAGCGCCAAGCGCATAAGCACTGCGTCCCGCTCGTCTTCGTCGCTACCTGGCACTGGCACCCCATTGGCCACCAACCCACACCCCGCCATCGGAGTGCGAGAGACACCACTGCAATACTACTGCCCTAAGGCCCTCTCGCCAATTTAACCGGCCTCCCCCCAGGAGCAAGCTGCGAGTACGATTTGCCCATCACCGCCCAATTTCACTCAACGCCTTTGGCGACACGATCATGTCCTGGCAAACCCACGAAATCCTCAATCAGTTTGACGAACTTACTGCCTACAACCTGTACGCAACCGACGCCGCGCTTGTCCAGGGCGTGCAGCAATCGGGCGCGGGCGCTTTTGCCACAACGTTGTCGAGCTATGGGGCACGTATTGGCAGCACCGAGAACTTTCTCGTGGCAGAGCAGGCAAATCGCTGCGTGCCGACACTGCGAGCCTTTGATTCGCGTGGCCGACGCATTGATCAGATTGACTACCACCCCAGCTGGCACACCCTCTTATCCCAGTTTCGGGAGGCGGGGTTCGTTTCTATGGCCTTCGCCGACCCGCGTCCGGGTCGCTGGATCGCGGCCTCCGTGGGTTTTTACTTGCACTCGCAAGTCGAAGCCGGAACCATGTGTCCGGCATCCATGACCCAGGCCTGCATCCCGCTGCTCCAAAAAGAGCCGGCACTATGGTCGCAACTAGGCGAAAAGCTCTTTGCAAACACGTATGACGCTCGCGATCTTCCGATCGACCAAAAGCGCTCGGTGTGGATTGGCATGGGGATGACCGAAAAACAAGGCGGATCGGACGTTCGCTCCAACACCACCACGGCCACGCCCGAAGGCGCCGGCGGACGGGGTGCGGCCTACCGATTGCGCGGTCACAAGTGGTTTCTTTCTGCACCTATGTGCGATGCGCATCTCGTGGTTGCGCGCAGCCAGGACGGATATTCGTGCTTTTACGTCCCGCGTTGGCGCCCGGACGGCACCAAAAACGCCGTGCATGTCCAGCGCCTGAAAGATAAGCTCGGCAACCGCAGCAATGCCAGCGGCGAAGTCGAGTTCTTGGACGCCTGGGGCGTGCTCATGGGCGAGGAAGGCCATGGCATACGCACCATCATCGAGATGGCAACCTATACGCGATTAAGCTGCGTGATCGCGAGCGCCGCGATCATGCGCCAGTGCTTGGTGCAGGCCCTTAGCTATACGCGCCAACGGCGGGCTTTCGGGCGACACCTGGTTGACCAGCCGCTGATGCGCGGCGTACTCACCGACCTGGCGCTGGAAAGCGAAGCCGCAGTCGTGCTGATGCTGCGCTTGGCACAGGCGTTCGAGAGCGCAAGTGCGCCGCAACAGCGAGCTTGGACACGCATCATGACGCCGGCGGCGAAGTTTTGGGTCTGCAAGCGCGCCGTCCAATTAAGCGGCGAGGCCATGGAGGTATTTGGAGGTAACGGTTACGTCGAGGAAAGTCCCATGGCACGGTTGTATCGCGAGGCCCCGGTGAATTCCATCTGGGAGGGCTCGGGAAACGTGATGTGCCTGGATGTGGTGAAGGCGATGGCGCAAGAGCCCCAAGCGGCGTTGGCCCTGCTCGATGAGCTCGAAGGTCTTGGCGGCGCAGAACCGCGCATCCGCGCCGAGCTTGTTGCGCTGCGCCGCGATCTTGCTTTGCCTGCTGACGCGCTCGAGGCACTTGGCCGCAGCTTAGTGCAACGTCTCGTGGTCGTCGCCCAGGCAAGCTTGCTGCGTGCCCAAGCGCCAAGTGCGGTCGCGGAAGGATTTTTGGCCAGCCGCCTCGATGGAACCTGGGGACATGTCGTGGGCGCAATTGACGCGCGCCGCTTTAACGCTGCGGCGGTGCTGGAGCGCACCTTTGCCTCCAGCCTTACGGAAGCTTGCTCGTGACGCGTACGCGAACGGAACACGATTCCTTTGGGCCGATCTCGGTCCCTTCCGATCGGCTCTGGGGCGCCCAGACCCAACGCTCGATCGAGCACTTTGCGATCTCAACAGAACGCATGCCTGTTGAGCTCGTTCGCGCGCTGGCAAATGTCAAGCTCGCTTGCGCGGCCGTCAATCGCGACCTGGGAATCCTAAGTGCCGCCAAGGCCGACGCGATCATCGCCGCAGCGCAGGAGGTCTTGAACGATCGTCATTGCGAGGAGTTTCCGTTGTCGGTTTGGCAAACGGGCTCGGGCACGCAAAGCAACATGAACATGAATGAAGTGCTCGCCAATCGCGCGTCCGAACTGCTTGGAGGGTCTCGTGGACCGCAACGCCTGGTTCATCCCAACGATGACGTAAATCGGGGCCAGTCATCCAATGACATCTTTCCCACCGCCATGCATCTAGCGGCGTGCTTGAGCATTACCGAAAAGCTGCTGCCAGCCTTGCGCCAGCTAAGGCAGCGGTGGGAAGAAAAATCCAGGGAATTTCGCGACATCGTCAAGATCGGCCGAACACATTTGCAGGATGCAACTCCGCTCACTTTAGGTCAGGAGATCTCTGGTTACGTCGCGCAGCTGGCGCATGCCGAATCGGTCATTACCGCGTGTCTTCCCGGCCTATGCGAGCTTGCCGTTGGGGGCACCGCGGTTGGCACGGGGCTTAACACCCACGAGCAATTCGGAGCCAAGGTGGCATCGGAACTAGCACAGCGCACCGGGTTGCCGCTAAAAAGCGCGAGCAATAAGTTCGCGGCGCTAGCCGCGCACGACGCCATGCTTGCGGCCCACGGGGCCCTTAAGACGCTTGCGGCCGCCCTGATGAAGATCGCCAACGATGTACGGTTGCTCGCGTCGGGGCCGCGTTGCGGTTTGGGGGAGCTCAGCATCCCGGAAAACGAGCCGGGAAGTTCAATCATGCCGGGCAAGGTCAATCCGACACAATGCGAGGCGCTCACCATGGTTTGTTGCCAGGTCTTTGGCAACGACGTGGCGATGAGTTTTGGGGGTGCCTCGGGAAATCTCGAGCTCAATGTGTTCAAGCCCCTGTTAGCGCACAATTTCTTGCAGAGCGCTCGCCTGTTAGCGGACGCAATGACGAGTTTCGAGGTTCATTGTGTGCGCGGCATCAAGGCGAACCAAGAACGTATTGCCCAGCTGCTGGCAAATTCGCTGATGCTGGTTACGGCCCTTGCGCCGCACATCGGCTACGACCGGGCAGCTCAAATCGCCAAAAAGGCCCACCAGGAAGGCACCTCGTTGCGCGAGGCCGCACTCAGCTTGGGCTACGTCTCGGCCTCGGACTTCGAGCGCTGGGTAGTGCCGGAAGAAATGATCGGACCGGCCAAGGGCTAGAAGCCTCCCCCCAAGGGGCACAGCGGAACTATACTCATTGGCAACCGCGCGGGGACACGGGTGTGCCTCGCGGTTGGGCGGCGGGCCAACACTGGTCGCGCGGCCAATCAGGAGGTGCTGTCATGAGCAAGACGCATCAAAGTACCAAAGAAAGCAAGAAGCCGGCGACGATGACCTTAAAGGAGAAGCGTGCCGCAAAGAAAGCCAAGAAAGAGGGTAGAGGCGCCGGGCAGCCGCTTGCACCTCGATAAAGCAAGCCCCAGGTTTGCGGTTTTGCCCCACGTGATGAGTTTTGTGCGGTTTGTCGCGAGCGACGCGGCCGCGGCCAAAGCTACCTAAAGAAGGCACGCGCAAGCGGGCAGTTTTTAGCTGCCTCTTGCGCGATACAGGACCTAAAGACTCGGCGCGCGGCCCTTTAAGCGCCGCGCCCAATAATCTGCGCCGTGGCGATGAGCTCCTCGAGCAGCGCCATAGCGGCTCGCCCCGATATGGCATGGGGATCGAGAACGGGTTTTTCGCAATACTTCAATAGCAGCGATGGGTTGACGGTAGCCAGATTCACTTGCCCCATCGTCCAGCCAGCAAAGCGCCGCTCCGTTACCTCCTCGAAGTGCAGCAGGACTACGTCCTGGTGCCGCTCATCTTGCACAATCTCGTTGTACATCCGATTGACCGCCTCGCGCCCACCCTCGAGCACCTGTAAGTAGACATCGCCGCCCTGGCACAGGATTCCCGTAATGCCAAGCTCCGGATTGTGCTTGCGCGACTGCGCAAGAATCGATTCGATGACGCTCGCGTCGATCGGTTTGGATGAGCGGCTGGCATAGAGAAGTCGCACAAGCATTGGGGTCTCCTAGGGGCCTTTTTTCTGCAGCAAAGCGAGAAATTCTCTGCGCAAGTTTGCGTCCGTCAAAAATGAGCCGCGCATCACGCTGTTCACCATTTTTGAATCAGTGTCCTTTACGCCGCGCCATTGCATGCAGAAGTGATCGGCCTCCATGACGACCGCCAGGCCGTCCGGATGCATCCGCTCCTGCAGCAGATCGGCAAGCCGCGCCACGGCCTCTTCCTGGATTTGCGGTCGGCTCATCACCCAGTCGCAAAGCCGGGTGTATTTGGACAGCCCGATGAGATTGGAGTGCTCATTGGGCATAACGCCGATCCATACCTTGCCGATAATGGGGCACAAATGGTGGGAGCACGCGCTGCGCACGGTGATCGGACCTACGATCATTAGCTCGTTGAGCCGCTCCATGTTAGGAAACTCAGTAACCGCCGGCATTGGCGAATAGCGGCCCCGAAAAATCTCGTTCAAATACATCTTTGCAATGCGACGCGCAGTATTTTGTGTGTTGTGGTCGCTTTCGGTGTCGATCACAAGGGCCTCAAGGACTCCTTGCATACGAGCTTCGACCTCCTTGAGCAGTTGTGGCAGCTCATCGGGTTCGATGAATTTTGCAATGTTGTCATTGGCGTGGAAGCGCTCTCCCGCCTTGCGGATGCGCTCCCGTATCCGACGCGACACCGCGCTTGTGGAAGCGTCCTCCGAGCGTGGTGAAAGGCTTGCGGTCTTTTTATCTTCCATGGCATCTGCTCAATGGGCGCGGTCAAGGCTCCTATCCTAACCGGCATTGGCGTGGCGCCGAGGAGGACAGATTGCCGCCATATCCTTACGCGGACAAGGGCGAAGGGATGCCTCGTTTCGCGTGCGGTTTTGCTCTATTCAATCCGATCTCATGTCCGTCACACGAGGTCGAGCAAAAAAGCGAAGACAGAAAAATCGTCGCCTAACGCCCGAGTACGTAGATCGAGGAATTTTCGCACTTTTCCGGTCAACCTTCGAACTTTGTGGGCTAAGGGTGAACGCCCAAGAAGCGCACCCTTGCAACGACGCGCGGTCGTATGATCCATTGGAGCCTACCAAGATGGGAGCAGGAGCATGATCAAGATCTTGG
>DASPWJ010000008.1:0-42152 GCA_035621895.1 Burkholderiaceae bacterium
TTAAGGTGGCCAACGGCCGTGGGTGCGCGACGTTTTAGCTGAGAGAAGTAGTAGCGCACGGCATCGACCGACAGTCCCATCCGTTGAGCGATCTGCCGATCAACGGTGCCGCGCAGGCCGGCACGCAGCACGTCGCGCTCGCGAGCCGTAAAGCGCATCGACAGCAGCTCGGACGTATAGGGCCGGTAGCGCAGCTCCAGCGCAGTAGCCAGACATTGAGCGGCGTAAAAAAGCGCGAAGACACCACTGTCGGGGGGACGGTGGGTAAAAAATGCGAACAGCGCGCCGCGCGATAGCCATCCGCGCGCAGGTACGACCGCGAGATGTCGGCTGCCATGCGCGGCGGCGCGCAACAGCCACGCCTCGATGACGTCGGCGTGGCGCGTGTGCTGCTGGATCCACGTGCAATGCTCCTCAATCGTGCCGGTAAGCGGCCGCCAGTCTTGCGCGGCGCGCGCGAGCAGCGGATCTCGCTCAAAGATCAGGGCCGCGTACACGCGTTGCAGGTCGGCCGACAACGTGCCGTGCATCCGCGGTGCGATCGCGTCTAAGCCCGCACATCCATGGTCGATGAGCACACACAGGCACCGCTCTATCCGGGCGATCTGCCGCAGCCGCTCACCGATCTCGGCATTTAGTCGCACGGCGGGGATCGCGCGCAGTGGAAACATCGACTCGTCGATGTGAAGACGTAGGGCGTAGCCCGGTTCGGGACGCTTCGGGCCGCTTGCTCGCAGCAAAGGGCGGGCAAATGTCGGATCGCTCAGCGCGGTGAGCGCTGCCGGTGTTGTGGCCGAGGCGACGCGGGGCACTGGCATGAGAATCTCCCCTTGTTGGTGCGATTTCGAGATGGCATCGGCGACCGGGGCTGCCCGATTGCGACGCCGACCAAACGTGGGGCAGAGTTTCGCTGCTTGGCCACAGCGGCGGCATTGCTCCATCGCGCGACGCGCGAAGCCGCTTGCCGACACAGCCGCTTGTTCGGAGGGCTACCTCGTTTGTGCCGGATCTGTCGTACTTACGATTACCGTGTCCCGGCGCTTGCAAAAACCCGATTCGTTAGGCAGCGCACCGCCGACGGGTCAGTGGGTTTGCTGAAGTCGCTTCATCATCGCTTCGCGTTCCGGAAAGCGGGTGCAGTCGATTACGCCCACCTCCACGTCGCCAAGGCGCTGCGTGCGCGGATCCAAGCGCAAAGCGCCACGCGCCGCCTTCAGACGCAAGTCTTTGCCGTCCTCGCGCCAGCGGGCTCCGCGAACCACATACCCAGGGTCATCCGTCGGACCAGTGCATTGCACGCTAAGCGAATCTCCCGGTGTTTCGTCGGGGTAGACGCGCTCATCGACCACCTCAAAGCGTAGTCGCGCGGCCCGCGCATTGACCACTTCGACAATCTGCCGGCGCAATAACCAAACGCGTGCGCCGGTACCACATGCGGCAATCCAAATTTCCAGGTCGGTTCCGCGCACGTTGGTTCGCCAGGCCGGGTCTACCTGGCACTCGGGCGGCAATTGCAATCCAGTGGCCGGTTCGCTGTAAATCGGTCGACCGAGAAACGAATCGGCGGGCTGCGCCCGCGCGCCTGCCGCTAGGATCCCGAAGCCAAAAAGCAGACATGCAAAGTAGATCCGGCTCGCTGCCACACGCAAAACACTTTGGTGCATAAGATTCTGGACCATCAAAGAAAGCATCGCCCCGCTCGCAGTTGGCTAGTTGGACCAAGCTTGCCGGTGAGCCCGCATCTTACCCAAGCGCGCGGGTTTGCGATCCGCATCGGTCTTAGGAAAACGACAAATGGATCACTCGGTGCACCGCCATGCGGATATCAGCGAAAAAAAACAAACTCGGCAGAAAATGGCACCCGAAGCACTTGGTTGAGTTGTCCCGGATCACAGCTTGGCGGCGGCATGCCGCCAACCGTATTGATCCGCTGCACGTAGGTGATGCCCTCCAGGGCGCCTTCACCAAATTCGCTTGTCTTCAGAAGCAGCCAGGGCAGCGAATCGCCGCTTGGCGAAGGCACATGGTCGATGATGTCGCCGACGAGGCGGCTACCATCGACGTGCTCGAACGACAGGTTAACGCCGTGACGCATGACCAGTTGACCCTGAGCATCGCGCAACTCGGCCTCGGGCAGGCGGTAGGTCCAGCGCAGGCCCGCGGGCTGTGATTCGCAGCGGAATACTTGTGCTCCCCGAGCCTCAAGGCGAAGAACCTCCACACCGGTGGGCGGGGAGCGTAGCGGACGTTGGGACATCGAATGCAGTGCGCCGCTCACGGCGCCGGAGCGCAATTCGGTGCTTGGTGCAGGCGGTGCAGGTGCCGCGGACGGTGGCTGCTGTGCACAGCCCCAAAGCGCCCATGCAGATGGTGCCAGAAAACGCATGCCGAATCGAAGGATGCAGCGTCCGAGTCGCTTGGCAATCATCATCGGTGCGCCTGCGCCCTGGCAAGTCGTCTAAAGGGCGCCGCCGCTTGCTGCCAACCCGGCCGTGCTGGGATGGCGTGAGAAAAAGCGCCAAGCGATGAGAAAGGCAATCGCTTCGAGCATTGCGGCAAGGAAAAACGGCGCGCCCACCCAAACATCATCTCTTGGCAGATGGGTTACCTGTCCCAAAACAAAAGTGCCCAGTATCGGCGCGACGACCGTAATGACGCTGTTTAAGGACGTAAGTGTTGCCATGGTACGGCCCTGTTCGCGCGGATCGGCAGCCTTGGACACAATGCCTTGCAAGGCAGTTGTTGCTCCATAAGCCAGAAAGTTGGCGACGATCAGCGCATACAGCATCCAACCGTGCGTAGCCAGTCCATAGCCGGCATAAGCGAGCGCCCCAGAAAAAAGGCCCGCGGCAACGAGCTTGCGCTCGCCCATCGACTTCAGCAGGGCCCGCAGCAAGCCTCCCTGCACGATGATCACGACGAGGCCCACGACAAATAGGGAAATGCCGTTCTCGCGCGGTCCCCAGCCGAATCGAAAGCCCGTAAATAGGACCCAAACCGCACGCAACGTAAATTCGGCCATGCTCGCTGCCGCTACCGCGAATACGAGCAGCCCTACACCTTGCAGACGCCCGAGGCCGGCAAGCGAGGAAAACGGATTTAACCGCTCTACGGCAATCGGATTGCGCCGCTCGGCAGGCAAGGATTCGGGCAGTACGAGCAAGCCATAGAGCCAGTTGATTGCGCACATCCCGGCGGCCGCGAAAAACGGCAAACGCAGATCGATCTGCCCCAGCAGGCCACCAAACATGGGTCCCAGGACAAAGCCCAAGCCGAACATCGCGCCGAGCTTGCCCAAAGCCGGCGTGCGCTTCTCCACCGAGGTAATGTCCGCGACGTAGGCCTGCGCCACCGCGATGTTGGCCGAGAGCGCGCCACCAAGGAGTCGCACCGCGACCAGGACCGCCAGTGAGTGGGTAAGAGCGGTTACCAGGAACGTGACGCCGAGTCCGCCAATACCAAGCAGCAACACCGGCCGACGGCCAAATCGATCGGAGATGGCGCCCAGCAACGGTGCGCACAAGAACTGCGCCAGACCGAAGGTGACCGTCAATACGCCGTACCAGTACGCCTGGGTGTCGCGGCCCTGCGTAAACTCGCCCACCAAGATCGGTAGCACCGGGATGATCAGCCCGATGCCGATCACGTCCAATAGCGCGGTCAACATGATGAACGGGATGGCAGCTGGGCGCTTCATCGACGGGCTCTGTGTTTTGCAATCTGGCGAACGAATATTGCGAAATGCTCTTAGAACGGGCCCGATGCCAGCCACCGCTCGATTTGCGGCAATCGATCGTTGCCCCAAAACGGCTCGCCGTCGACAAATATGAAGGGTGCTCCAAAAACGCCACGCGCCATCGATTCATCAACGGCCGCCTTCAGGCCATCCTTGATCTGCGGCCGCGTCGTGGCCTCAAGAACGGCTTGTGCGTCGGCTCCGCAGCGCTCGAGCACTTGGCGCAAGGGTTCGCTTTGGGAAATGTCCCGTCCTTGAACGAAGTACGCCCGGAACGTTGCGTGGACAAATGCCGCGACCAAATCGGGGCGCTGCTGCTGCAGCACGAGACAAGCGCGTGCCGCCTGCACCGTGGCGATGGGAAAGGGTTCCGGCATGCGAAAGTCGATATTGACAAACCGGGCGCTGCGCGCAAAGTCGCGCCGACTGTACTCGCCCTTGATGGGAATATCCGTAAGAGGCCGCTGCCCCGAAACCCGAAATACCGCTCCCAACAGCGTTGGTTTGAACTGTACCGCGCGGCCATAGCGTGCCGCCAACGGCTCAATTTGCTCGCTAGCCAGATAGGAGTAGGGCGAACTGAAATCGAAATAAAACTCGATCGGTGTGGGCATGCCGGGCCTTTCTGGGTCGGGATATTAGCTTGGCTGCGCGGTCGCAGGCGCCTGCCACGGCTGTCCCGTGCCATCGGGCCGTATTTGCCCAAAGTGAATGCGAGTTTCAAACTCCATTGCGACCATCCCGTCGCGCTCGGTGGCGAGGAACAACTCGCGCAAGCTTTGCATCATGGGCCGATAGCGTGAATCGCTGGATGCCGGTGCGTAGGACGCTGAATTCAGGCGGTCGGCAAGCGAGTCAAAATCCAGCGGCGTGTCGTGGGTGACACTGATGGTTTGCCATTGGTTGTTGCCGAAAAACTGCTCGATTCGATCTGCTCGTTCGTGGCGGCGCTGCACTTCCAGATAGTCGGTGCCATAACGCACCAGCAACTCCTCGTAGCCACGCGCAAATTCCGATCCCTGGGTGCGCCGGTCGTTCCAAAGCAGTGCCGCCAATGGCGGCTGCCGCAATATGCGTAGCGCCTCTGCGCGCGTCGCCTTAACGTCAAACCAATGAAATGCTTGGGCAGCGATAACCAGGTCCGCGCAAGCCGCATCCAGCGAGGTTGCTTCGGCGCGCCCATTAACGAGCGTGAACCGTGGTTGTTGCTCGCGTAATCGCGCAGCATGCTGACGCATAGCCTCGTTGGGCTCAACGCCGATAACCCGGCACCCTGCCCGCAAAAATGCCTCGCTCGACAGTCCTGTTCCGCAGCCGAGGTCGACGATTGTCGCGCCGTCGGTCAAAGCAAGCGCGTGAACAAGCGCGGCGACCGCCGCATCGGGGTAGCCCGGACGTGCTCGGGCATACGCGCCTGCGCGCGCGCTAAAGCGCTGCGTCGGATCGTCGCCAAAGGTCACCGACACGGGCCGTCCTCCCCGTCTTTGGAAACCCGCCCGCGCTACTCCACGCTTTTGGCTGGCGGGCGGATGATGATCACTCCAGTGAGAATTCCCCCGATCAAGGCAGCAGCCAGCATTGGCCCGCCGCCCACAATCCCAGCGGCAAGCAGCGTGTGTCCGAAACACTGCCCGAACTGCTTGGGGGGACACCACACCATCGTTGCGAGCAGCGAAAAAGACAGCCAGGTCATCAAGGCGATCAAGATGCCGCGTGAAACGGACTCACTTAGTCGCTTGATCTTGCGGCGCGCGTCTTGGTATAGCAGCAATGCAAAAAACATTGCAAATAGTGCCGGCACCGCAACGAATATCCACCGGTTGATGCCGGCATCATCGGCCAGCGCGCGCATGAGAAACTCGACACCGGCCGCGGCAAGCAGGCCGCAGGCGCCAAACACCACGCTAGCAAGCACGGCAGGAGAAATCATGGGAATCCCCTTGCCGGCACGTCAGAAGCTGCCTGGCGCCGCAACTTGCCGGCGAGCGAAAACCGCTACCATTCGAGCTGTTCTCCGTTGTAGTTCAGAAATCGGCCGTTGTGCGAACGATTGGCCGCTGCAATGACGCGGCGCATCGACGCGACGCTCTGCTCCACCGACAGATCGGCGCCCTTGCCGCCCATGTCGGTGCGAACCCAGCCCGGATGCAAGGCCATGCACACAACCCCACGGCTGCCCAGTTCGATGCTCGCTGACTTCAAGACGCTATTGAGCGCGGCCTTGCTTGCGCGGTATAGCCAGGAGTAAGCACTTGTCGTGTTTCCAATCGAGCCCATCTTGCTTGAGATTACGGCAAGCTTGCCATGGCTCGAGGCGAGCCGATCGGCCAGTATCGGGATGAGCTGCATCGCGGCAAGTACGTTGGTGCGCATGACGGTGTCAAAGTCCGCTTGGTCCGGGGCGCTGATGTGCTCAAAGCGTGGTCCCGCGACGCCCGCTACGATGATTGCCAAGTCGAGCGATTCCTTGGCCAGCGCCTGATCCAACGCCGCAGCGTAGCCACCTTGCAGTAAATCCAGTGCAACCGTGCGCGCACAAAACGCAGCGAGCGCGGCGCCGTCGCTTTGCTTTCGGTACGTGGCGATGACCCGATCGTCGTCGGCCGCGTACTGGCGCGCAAGCTCCCGGCCGATACCTCGCGAAGCACCCACGATCAGACAGGTGGACACGAACGTTCCTTACAGCAACTCGAGCGCAAGGGCAGTGGCCTCGCCGCCACCAATGCAAAGCGCGGCCACTCCCCGGCGCAGGCCGCGTCGTCGCAATGCGCCGATCAAAGTGACAACAATTCGTGCTCCGCTGGCACCGATCGGGTGGCCGAGCGCGCAGGCGCCGCCGTGCACGTTGACCCTCTCATGAGCAAGACGGTACTCGTGCATTGCTGCCATCGTTACTGCTGCGAAGGCCTCATTGATTTCCCAAAGATCGACATCCTCGGCGCGCCAGCCCGTCTTGGCGAGCACCTTGGCAATTGCGCCAATGGGCGCGGTCGTAAACCAGCTTGGGTCCTGCGAATGCAGCGCGTGCGCGCGGATTCGGGCGAGCGGTCGCGCGCCCAGGCGCGCTGCACCGGACTCGCGCGCAAGAAGCAGCGCAGCGGCGCCATCGGAGATCGGCGAAGAACTGGCAGCGGTGATGGTCCCGTCTTTTTTGAAGGCAGGTTTAAGCTGAGCAACCTTCTCCGGGCGAGCCCGAAAGGGCTGCTCGTCCTTGGTAATTAGTGTCTGCTGCGACTTGCCCTCTACTGCAACCGGGGCGATCTCCCACTCAAAGCTGCCGTCTTGGTTCGCACGCACCGCGCGCTCGGCCGAGGCGATGGCAAATCGGTCCTGGTCGGCGCGCGAAAAACCGAACTTGGCGACGCAATCTTCGGCAAATACCCCCATTGCCTTGCCCCGTTCATAAGCGTCCTCGAGCCCGTCAAGGGCCATGTGGTCATAGAGCATGCCGTGGCCGTAGCGGTAGCCTTGTCTTGCCTTAGGAACCAGATAGGGGGCGTTGGTCATGCTTTCCATGCCGCCGGCTGCTACCAGCTGGGCGGAGCCCGCCAGCAGCATGTCGTGCGCAAACATCATCGCTCGCATACCGCTGCCGCACATCTTAGACAAGGTCACTGCGCCGGCCGACATGGGTAGGCCCGCGCCCAGTGCAGCCTGGCGCGCCGGGGCCTGTCCCTGGCCGGCTAAAAGACAGTTGCCCAGCAGAACCTCGTCGACCTTCTCGCCCGCGACGCCCGAGCGCTGGAGTGCAGCGCGCACCGCGACGGCCCCCAGTTGATGAGCTTGCAGTGTGCTAAATGCGCCCATCATGCTGCCGATCGGTGTGCGTGCGGCCGATACGATTACGACCGGGTCTTCCGTTGCTTGTGCCATCCTTACCTACTCCGGGCAACTCCCGACGCTAGCGCTCGGGGCCAAAAGCGAATTATGCGCGGTTTGGGGCGCACCGAACGCGCCGGCCGCACGGCAGCGGCGCTCCTGCGGGCGGCAGTGCGGCACATCATTGCGAAGCCGGCGCAGCGGTGCTGTCAGGGCGCGGTGTCCAAGCCTGCGCGCGAACACCAAAGCGGCGCTCCTGCGGATAGGGAAAAACATCTTCCATGATGCCGGCGCGTATGCGCTGCTGGCGCTTTTGCCAGAACTGGGGTGTCAACAAATCGGCGTGGTGGCGCAAGAACGCCGCACGTATGCGTACGTCGCCCAAAAGGAACGGAGCAAACTGCTCTGGGAAGACATCGTGCGGTTCGACGCTGTACCAGGGTTCGGCCGACATCTCTGCTTCCTCGTTGGGTGCTGGCGGAACAGCCCGGAAGTGGCAATCGACCATGTATTCGATCTCGTCATAGTCGTAAAAGACCACCCGGTTCAGGCGCGTTACTCCGAAGTTCTTAAACAGCATATCTCCGGGGAAGATGTTGGCGGCCGCAAGATCCTTGATGGCATTGCCGTATTCGCAAATCGCCCGATCGACCTCAACATCGGTAGCGTGTTGCAAATAGATATTAAGCGGCGTCATGCGCCGTTCGATATAGACATGCCGCAGCAGCACGCACTCCTGGTCGACCTCAACCACACTTGGGCAGTATTGCAGCAGTTCGCGGATGAGTTCGGAAGAAAAGCGCTGGCGCGGCAGCGTTACTTCGGAGTATTCCCAAGTATCGGCCATACGCCCCACGCGGTCGTGCAGCTTCACTAGCCGGTACTTGGCCATCACCTGCTTGCGATCGGTCTCCTTTGGTCGCGCGATAACGTCCCGGATGACCTTAAACACATAGGGATAAGAGGGCAGCGTGAAGACCGTCATGACCAGGCCCTTGATCCCGGGCGCAATGACAAAACGATCCGTCGAGTGGCGCAAGTGATGCAAAAAGTCGCGGTAAAAGAGTGTTTTCCCCTGCTTTTGCAGGCCGATCATCGTGTACAGCTCAGAGACGGCCTTGTGCGGCAAGATGGACTTTACGAAGTCCACGTATGCCGATGGCGCTTCCATGTCAACGAGGAAATATGCCCGCGTAAAGGAAAACAGGGTCGCGATGAGGTCGGCCGAGAAAAGGACCGTGTCGACGTAGATACGGCCGTGATCGTCACGCAGAAACGGTACCGCGATTGGCGTGGTGCGCGTTCCGTTGATAAAGCGCCCGATCAGGTAGGCACCCTTGTTGCGGAAAAACAGGTTCGACAGCACCTGGATCTGGCAATCTGGATCGATGTGAAAAGGCCGCACCAGCGCGTTGGGCGCCCCGCCGGCGCGATGGGCTTCGCAGATAGCGCGCAGCACGTAGCGCAGGTCCCGATCAAAATCAACAAAGGGCGCGGCCAGACCCAGGTCAATGACGATCTGGCGCAAGGTCGCGCGCAACCCCGCACTGGCAGGGTAATAGCTGCGAATCGACGGGGGATCCGAATCCATGTAATCCGTGGCAACACCGGGTCGCACGAAAAGGAATTTGTTTTGAAAGTAGATCCGGTGCAGCAGCTTGGTGCAAACGGAATTAAAAAATGTTTCGGCGCATTCGGGTTGGCGATGATCGGCCAGCAAGGAGATGTACTGCTGCTTGACCGCAGCCCAGAGGTTGTCGCGTTCCTCGTCGGTGAGGCAATCCAAGTCAAAGCCACGCTCGATGCGTTCGACCGCCTCGAGCACCCGCTGATCGTAGTAATCGATGCGCTCTGTGGCCGCGTCGCGCATTCCCAACCAGTCGCCGCGCTCAAAGCGGCCCTTCGCCTGTTGCGCGACGAAGCGAAAGCGCCGGTAGTGCAGGTCAAAGCCCTCGAGGATCGCTCGGGCGATGGCGCGCGGCTGCGGCATCGAGTGGTCAAAGCGAGGGCTCGGGGCGGCATTGCGCGCCGACTCTTGCGCCAGGCTCGCGGCTTCGCCCGTAGGCGGGTGCGCGGGGACGGGCAGCTCAGCTTGTTTCATCGAACCATTCGCGGCCAATGAGCATGCGGCGGATCTCGGAAGTGCCGGCACCGATTTCATAGAGCTTGGCGTCGCGCCATAGCCGTCCGGCCGGATACTCGTTGATATAGCCGTTGCCACCCAGTATCTGAATGGCCTCTCCGGCCATCCACGTGGCCTTCTCCGCCCCCAGCAAGATGACGCCGGCGCAATCTTTGCGCACCGAGCGCGAGTGCCCGCCCGATGCGCTGGCGGCCCGGCGCGCCATGCGATCAAGACTCTTGCCGACGGCATAGGTGTAGGCGCGGCACGACGATAAGCTCGTGTACATGTCGGCGATCTTGGCCTGGATGAGTTGAAACTGACCGATGGGTTGCCCGAACTGCTGGCGCTCATGGATAAAGGGCGTCACCAAGTCCATGCATGCTTGCATGATACCGATCGGCCCAGCCGCCAGTACGGCCCGCTCGTAATCGAGCCCACTCATCAGTACCCGCACGCCACCGTTAACCGTACCCAGAACGTTTTGCGCCGGTACTGCGCAATCGCGAAATACCAACTCGCCGGTGTGCGAGCCACGCATGCCCAGCTTGTCGAGTTTTTGCGCAACGGAAAAACCGGGCATCGACTTTTCCACGATAAAGGCCGTAATGCCACCGGCGCCGAGCTCCGGCTCGGTCTTGGCATACACCACGAGCACGTCGGCATCGGGTCCGTTCGTGATCCACATCTTGGTGCCATTGAGCAGGTAATAGTCGCCTTTCTCCTGTGCCCGCAGCTTCATCGAAACGACGTCCGACCCGGACCCAGACTCGCTCATCGCCAGCGCGCCGACGAATTCGCCCGATATCAATTTGGGCAGGTATTGGCGCCTTTGCTCCTCCGTACCATTGCGGTGAATCTGGTTGACGCAAAGATTGGAATGCGCACCGTAGGACAGCCCTACGGAGGCGCTGGCGCGCGAGATTTCCTCCATGGCGACCATGTGCGCCAGGTACCCCATGTCAGCACCACCGTAGGTTTGCGCCGCGGTAACACCCAATACTCCTAAGTCGCCCAGTTTGCGCCACAGATCGGCGGGGAAGCAGTCGGTGCGATCGATGTCGGCGGCGCGTGGAGCGATTTCGCGCTGGGCAAATGCATGTACCGTATCGCGCAGCGAGTCAATATCGGCGCCCAGTTCAAAATCCAATCCTGGCATATGCATGGGCCCCTCCCCCAAGTGGTATCGTGCGGCGCGCATCGGCGCGTGGCCGCGGCGTTGCGTAAGGATCCTAACGTCTGAAGCACCGTAAGAGCAAACGAGGTGGTCCTGGGCCGCGCGCGCGAACGGATCGCACCGCGGGCGTACTACAATCAAGGCACCGTGCCCACTGGCCAACGCAAGCGCCGCGTGCGCTGCCAACCGAGCGACCGGCGCACAACGTGAAACCATCGACCCGCCTGGTGACCCTGGGACGCGACGTGCCGGGCGATGCCCGCTTCGTCAATCCTCCTGTGGTGCGCGGCTCGACCGTACTACATACGGACGTCGCCGATCTTCGCGAACGCGCGCTGCGCGGCGCGCATGGCGATGATGCCGGGCCGGTAAGCTACGGGATCCACGGCACGCCAACGCACTACGCGTTTTTGCAAGCACTCACCGAACTGGAGGGCGGCTATCGCAGCTGGGCGCTGCCGTCGGGACTCAGTGCCTGCACCGTCGCCATTCTTGCCTTCGTCGGCCATGGCGATCACATACTGGTGAGCGATTCGGCCTATGGACCGACGCGTGAGTTTTGCCTAAGCATGTTGCCGCGATACGGCATCGAAGCAACGTTTTACGATCCGTGCATCGGCGCCGCGATCGAAAAAGAATTTCGCCCCAATACGCGACTCCTGTTCATGGAGTCGCCCGGTTCGCTTACTTTCGAGGTCCAGGATGTACCACTGCTCGCGCAAATCGCGCGGCAGCACAACGCCATATCCGTCATAGACAACACATGGGCGACGCCGCTGTATTTGCAGCCGTTGCAGCACGGTGTCGACGTTTCGGTGCATGCGGTCACAAAGTACATCGGCGGACATGCCGACTTGCTGCTCGGCACCATCACCAGCAATGAGCAATGCTGGGCACCGCTGCGAAGATCCTTCCGGGTTTTGGGCTTGACGAGCAGCCCCGACGATTGTTGGCTCGCTTTGCGCGGACTACGCACTTTACAGGCGCGCTTGGAGCGTCATCGTGCCACGGCCGAGCGTCTGATCGATTGGCTGCTTGAGCAACCTGAGGTCGAACGCGTGCTGTATCCCGCGCGACCGGAGGATCCGGGCCACGCGCTGTGGCGCAGGGACTTCACCGGTGCGAACGGCGTCTTTGGTGTGTTGCTGCGCTCGCACGTCGAAATCGGTGCCGTGCATGCTTTGATCGATGGCATGCGCTTGTTTGGGCGCGGATACTCCTGGGGGGGATTTGAGTCCTTGCTCATTCCGTCCTATCCCCAGCGCAAGGTCACAGCATTCTTAACACCGGGCCGCCTGCTGCGCATCTCTGCGGGCCTGGAGGATGCCGACGATTTGATCAATGATCTGCAGCAGGGATTTGTCCGCCTGCGCTCGGCGGTCGGTTAGGGAGCCGCCTTGCCGACTCATCGATCAAGCGACGCGGCCAGCGCTGGCGCGCTCGCCGGCCTGAAGGTGATCGATCTATCGCGCGTGCTCGGCGGGCCGTATTGCACAATGATTCTTGCCGATCACGGTGCCGACGTGATCAAGGTGGAGCCACCGCAGGGCGACGAGACCCGCCAATGGGGACCGCCCTTTGCCACCCGCCCCGACGGCAGTCGCGACGCCAGTTACTTTCTCGGGGTCAACCGCAACAAAAGGTCGATCGCACTTGACATCAGTTTGCCGCAGGGGCGCGAAGTGCTGCTGCGCCTGCTCGAGGGCGCCGACGTGCTGGTGGAGAACTTCAAGACCGGGACCATGGAAAAATGGGGCCTGGGATATTCGCAGACGCTGGCGGCACGCTTCCCCCGCCTCGTCCATTGTCGGGTGTCGGGCTTCGGGGCCGATGGACCGCTCGGAGGACTACCCGGCTACGATGCCATTGTCCAGGCGATGAGCGGCTTGATGAGCATCAATGGGGAGGTCGGCGGCGGCGGATTGCGCCTGGCCACACCCATCGTGGATCTTGCAACGGGCCTGTACTCGGCGATCGCCGTGCTTATGGCGCTACAAGAGCGCGCCCGCAGCGGGCGCGGCCAATTCATCGATATGACGTTATACGACTGCGCTACCGCGCTGCTGCACCCCCAAGCGGCGAACTACTTATTAAACGGTGCGCGCCCGGTGCCGCTGGGCAATGCGCATCCGAACGTTGCGCCCTACGATAAGTGGACAACGCGCACCGGCGAGCTGTTTATCGCTGTCGGCAATGATCGACAGTTCCGCGATCTCGTGCAGATTCTCGGCGAGCCGCAACTGGCGACCGATCCACGCTTTTGTTCGAACGCCGATCGAATGGCCCATCGCAGTGCGCTACGCGAGGCCTTGACGGGCGCTTTCGCCCAGTCCGATGGCGACCAACTGGCACAGCGGCTGCTGCGAGCCGGCGTCCCTGCGGGCGTGGTGGTACCGATTGACGCGGCGCTTGCCTCGGAGCAGGCGCGGGTGCGTGCAATGGTAGTGCAAACAGGCGATGTGCAATCGGTGGGCACCCCGATCAAGTTTTCCCGTGCTCGGGCACAAATGCGTTGCCCGCCACCAGTGTTTGCCGCCGACGGCGAAGCGCTCTTGCGCGATATCGGGTTCTCAAAAAAGCAGATCGAAGAGCTCGCGCGTGCAGGAGTGCTGCTGCGCGGTCCCTTGGTGCGACCAAGCTAGCGCGATCGGTGCGATCGCATCACGCGGCGCTAGCCTTGAGTTGGTGTCGCGCGCGGCTTGCGCGCTCGTCGGGCAAAAGCGCGATCAAAGGCCCAGTTGGGCAACAGGCGAAGAAAACGCGCGACCCACGCCATCTGCCACGGGATGACGACATAGCTTGCGCCGTGCTCGATGGCGCCAACGGCGCGCCGGGCGAAGGCCTCAGCGTCCATGAGAAACGGCATCGCGTACGGATTGACGGCCGTCATCGGGGTGCGGATGAACCCCGGAGCGATGCAGACCACGCGAATTCCGCTGCCGTGCAGACCCACGCGCAAACTTTCACAGTAGGTGATCAGCGCGGCTTTCGAGGCGCAGTACGCCTCGGCTCCCGGCATGCCCCGCACACCCGCAACGCTGGCAATTGCCGCCAAGGTGCCGCGTCTGCGCTGGCGCATCGGGGCGATAAAGGGATGAAAACACGTTGCCACCGCGTTCAAATTGGTCGCCAGTGTGCGGTCAAAATGCGCCAGGTCCTCGTAGTACTCCGTCTGAACTCCGACGGAGATCCCCGCGCAGGCAACTACGATGTCGGTAGCGCCGCAGCGTTGCTCAAAATCGCGTGCGGCGGCAAGCAACCGCTCGCGATCCGTGACGTCCAAGGCGTAGATATAACAGCGTTGCCGCAACTCGGCGGCGAGCGATCGCAGCGCATCTTCGCGTCGTGCTACAAGTCCCAGGAACGCACCGCGACGGGCAAACTCGCGCGCTAGCGCCAGGCCGATGCCACTTGAGGCGCCGGTCAGAAAAACGTTCACGACGTCGAGCTCCGAGGCGGCGACGGGCGCGCTGGCGGGCGTGCGACTTACGAGCGTTTGTGTGCGCGCTCGCGGCGCACCCGTTCAATGAGGTAATCCATCACCGAAATTGCACCTGCAAAGCTGTGACTTTGGACAATCGAGGGCGAGGTAAGAATGCGCCCGTCGATCGCAATAGTTGGCGTGCCATCGATGGCGTAGGCCTGCACCATCAGGCGGGCGCGGCTGACAGCCCCGGCGACCGAAAACGAGTCGTAGGTCGCCAGCCACTTATCGCGCGCGATTCCATTGCTCGCCATGAAATCGGCAATCTCGTCGCGGTCAAGCAGGCGCAGGTGCCGCTGGTGAAAGGCATCGAACACCTTGACGTGCATCTCGTCGACCCGGTTGAGCAACTGCAAAGTAAAGAAGATCTTCGAGTGGGCCTCGCGCGCCGTATCGAAGGCCACGGGAACGTGCTTGAAGGCCACGTCCGAGGGCTGCCTTTTGCGCCATGCCTCCAGATCGGGCAAGAAGGCATAACAGTGTGGGCAGCCGTACCAGAAAAAATCGAGCACCTCGATCTTGCCAGGCGAATCGGTCGGCTGCGGATTGTTCAGCACGATGTAATCGGCTCCCTCCCGGGGTGCCGGGGAAACCTGCGCCATAACCGTGGAAGCGGTCAAAAAGGCGGGGGCAGCACCTAGCGCGAGCAGGAACTCGCGCCGCTGGGAAGAGCTGAGCATGGGTCTCCTCGTCTGAAATGCAACTGGCGAATTTGGCAAAGACGACAACAATACGCGAAGCGAGCCTGACTTAGCGCACGTGTACAAGCTGCGCCTCCATCCCGTTATCGGACAGCGTGCGCCGAATTCCGTTCACGTCGTCAAGTTGGCCATAGGGCCCCAGGCGCACACGGTATAGGGTTTCGCCCTCGGCCGAGACCGCAAATACCTTTCCGTCCAGGCCGAGCAACGCCAGGTGGGCCCGCACGGCGTCGGCATCGTCTGCGCTATGAAAGGCCCCGACTTGCAACATGACACGACCAGTGCCTTCTGTCGGTGCCTCGGGCGGCGCAGCCGCGGGCGAGCCAGGTGGCAGCGGCGCGGCCGGCTGTGGCGCGGCGGCACCTAAGGTCGGGGCGACGTTTGGGCCCTGGTTGGCGCTGCCGCCAGCCGCCGCGGCGGCACCGCTTGCGTTTTCGGGCTGTGCAGAAGGAATCTGCGGCGAAAACAGCGGTCGGTTGGGGTCCACGGACTCGGGCGTCACATTTTCCGTAGCCTGCTGGACCTTATTGACGAAAGGCACCGGAGCGTGAGTCAGGTACAGGGCGATGATGACGGAAATGCCCAAACCACTCACAAGTCCGGCAAGAAAGCCTATCAGGCTGACGGGTTGGCGATCGGTTGTCATGGAATCACATGCGATCGGGTGCGGACACGCCGATCAAGGCCAGGCCGTTGCGAAGAACCTGCCGTGTTGCCAAAAGTAGAGCCAGGCGCGCGGCGCGCAAGGCCGGATCATCTACCAAGATTCGCTCCGCGTTGTAGTAGGCGTGCAAGTCGGAGGCTAGCTCCCGCAGATAAAAGGCCACTTGGTGCGGTGCCAGCTCTGATGCGGCCTCGCGCAAAGTATCCGGATATTCAGCCAGACGCGCCAGCAAGGCAAGTTCGCGTGCCGAGACCAACGAACCCGGATCTGCCGACAAGGCCGCGGCCTCATCAAAACTTGCGTCGCGTTGGTCCGCTGCCTGTGCCAGCACCGAGCAGATTCGTGCGTGAGCATACTGGACGTAGTAAACGGGATTATCTTCCGAGTGCGACAGCGCCAGATCGATGTCGAAGGAGAACTCCGAATCGGACTTGCGCGAGACCAGAAAAAAGCGCGTCGCGTCGCGACCGACCCAATCGACCAGATCACGCAAGGCGACGTACGTTCCGGCGCGCTTGGACATCTTGACCTCTTCGCCCGCACGCATGACGCGCACCATCTTGTGTAGCAGGTATTCGGGGTAGCCCGGCGGAATCGGCAGACCAAGGCTCTGAGCGAGGATCTGTAGGCCGGCGCGCACGCGCGCCACGGTACCGTGGTGATCTGAGCCCTGCACGTTGATGGCGCGCCTGAAGCCGCGTTCGAACTTCGTCAGGTGGTAGGCGACGTCGGGTACGAAATACGTGTAGCTGCCGTCGGACTTGCGCACGACCCGGTCTTTGTCGTCGCGCAGCGCGCCGGCGTTTTCGCCGACGGGAGCCTGCGTGGTTCGCAACCACAAGGCGCCCTCGGACGCAAAAGTCAAACCCGATTGCACCAGGCCCTGGACCGTGGCTTCGACACTGCCATCCTCGTACAAGGAGGACTCCAGATAAAAGTTATCAAAGCGCACGCCAATTGCTTCCAAGTCGAGGTCCTGTTGGTGACGAAGACTCGCCACGGCGAAACGACGCACCGCCTGCGCATCATCGGGGTCGCCGCTCGCGGTCACCTGCGCGCCGTCGCGCGCGCGTACCGTTGCGCCGGAGAGAAACTCGCGCGCGATATCGACGATGTAATCGCCCTGGTATCCGATCTGGGATTCGTCGATCGCAGCTCCCCGCAGTTGGCGAGCACGCGCCTGCACCGAGGCCGTCAGCTGTTCGATCTGCGCGCCAGTGTCGTTGTAATAAAATTCGCGCTGCACATTCCAACCGCGGGCGGCCAGCACATTGGCCAGAGTGTCGCCCAAGGCCGCTTGCCGGGCATGCCCGAGGTGCAAGGGCCCTGTTGGGTTTGCCGATACAAATTCAATCAGCGCCGGCCGGTTGTCGCCCTCCTCGCCATAGCCAAAAGAGTGGCCAGCGCGCAGTACTGCACCGAGCACCTGTTGCTTAAAGGCGTTGCTTACTCGCAGATTGAGGAAGCCCGGGCCGGCCACTTCGATTGATTCGATCCAGCGGCGCGCGCGCTCGTTGGCCCGCAGTGCATCCGCAAGCTCAGTTGCGATAAGGCGTGCAGGTCGGCCAAGCTGCCGGGCTAGGTGCATCGCGACCGTGCACGATAGATCGCCGTGCGCCGCCACTTTGGGCCGTTGCAGCTCGACTTGCGGGGGTACGGCGCACAGGGTTGCCAGCGCTTCGCGAATCAAGTCCGCCAGCGCCTGCCGCTGTTCGGCGAGCATGAATGGGGTGTTCCAAAGGGTAAGAAGCCAGATAGTCTACCGTAGGATATTTTGCGGGCTCTTACGCCAGGCAGCGCCCTGCTCGCTCAGCCTTTTGCCAATCGCGGCAGGCGAAACAGCGGCTGAAAACGCCCGATTGGCAGCTCGCGCGTGTTGCGCAGTGGGGGACGGAAATAGGCAGCCAGTGGCGTGCGCAGCGGCTCATCGAGCAGTCCGATCTGGTGCAGGACATCGACGGTCGTTACGTGCAGTGCCGAAGCATCTCCACCTGCGATTCGGATGGCAATGCCCAGGCCCTGGGAGCGAATGCCGATCATTTGCAAGCCATCGGCGCCGATTTTGCTGACCCAGTTGCCCGCACCCGTGCGCATGAGCGCAAGGTCCATGCGCGCGGTGCCGGAAACCAGATCGGGGTGGCGTGTCATTGCAAAATACAGCGCCCGCAGTCCGGGTGCCGCATCGCACGCGATGCGGCAATATGCCTGGGCAAGGCGCATAAGGGGCAGCGCAAAATTCGGTGCGCTGCACCCGTCGATGCCGGCAACGACAGTGCGTTCGGGGCAAAACGCCTGCGCGATGTTACGCACGCGCACCTGCACCGGGGCGTCGGGATCCAAATAGTTGTCCAGCCGGTGGCCGTGCAGACGGCAATAGGCCAGAAAACCCGTGTGTTTGCCCGAGCAGTTGTGATGCAGTGCGCTGATGCGCAAGTTGGCGGGAGGCGTTGTTGCCGTCGCCGCAAAGTAGCGCGGCAAATGGCACCCACACTGCAAGTCCCCCACCTGCGCTCCGATGCGCTCGAGCATCGACTGCACGATTTGAACATGGACCGATTCGCCGCTGTGGCTTGAGCACATGAGCGCAAGTTCCTGCGAACCGAATCCAAATCGCGCCAGCCCGCCATCCTCGACGAAGGCAAGTGCCTGCAGCGGCTTGAGCGTGGAGCGTGAAAAATTCATGCCACCGGCATCGCCCACAGCAGCCAGCAGCTCGCCGTCGGGATCGACGATTGCTATGGAGCCAAAGTGAACGCACTCGACCGCCTCGCGACCTGCAATGCCGCGAGTTGAGGCCAGCAAAGGTACATGCGCCGGAAAGCTATCGCTCGTGTCGCTTGTCGCGTTCAATCAAAGCGTAGGCCGAGTGATTGTGGATCGACTCGAAATTTTCCGTTTCGACGCGGTAGGCAAGCACGCGCGGATCTTGTTCGAGGTGCAACGCGATGTCCCGTACCGTATCTTCGACAAATTTTGGCCGATCGTAGGCGCGCTCGGTCACATATTTCTCGTCGGGTCGCTTCAGCACGGCCCATAGCTCGCACGAGGCCGCCTCTTCGGCGATGCGCACTTGCGACTCGATGCTCAGCGCCTCAGCCAACTCCAGCTCAATAGTGATATGGGAGCGCTGGTTGTGAGCCCCGTAATCCGATACCTCCTTGCTGCACGGACACAAACTGGTCACTGGGACTACAACCTTTTGGCGCACTCGCACCTGGCCCGCGCGCATCGAGGCGCTGAAGCCAACCTCGTAGTCCATCAAGCTGCGGGCACCGGAGACGGGTGCTGTTTTGCTGATGAAGTACGGAAAGCGGACGCTGATCGACCCCTCCTGGGCACCCAGATGGGCAAGCATCCGGGCAAGCAGGCCGGGCAGCGAAGTAACTGAAATCGGGTCGCGGTGCTCTTGCAGCACCTCGACAAACCGCGACATATGCGTTCCCTTGCGCTCGCCCGGCAAGGCCACATCCATCTCGATCGATGCGACCGTCGTGACCGAACCGTGCGCCGTGCGAATGGGCAGCGGATAGCGCAGTGAGCGCACGCCGACACGGGAGATGGCAATGTCTCGCCCATCGGTTGCGGACTGTACGTCGGGAAGCAATGCTTGATCTGGTGCGTTCATAGTCTTGTCCGTGCTCATGGCGCCGGTTCCCGGACCCGCATAAGGGCGCCCCGGGCACTAAAAGCCGCGCCTGGGCACGTATTTCGACGAACTTCTTGGGGAAATGGGGATAAGGGCCCCCTGCGCAGTTTGCCCGTTCCCGGCCTCGCGCGCAAACGACCGGACCGCTCCCAATCCGAGGTCCCCCCTGTCTGTGGTGGACAATAATGGCGGCTTGCACTAGAAAGCGAATCAACTGCGGGCAGCGTAAGGGATTTTTGGTTTAAGCCGGGATCGCCCCGAAGCTCGCACGGGGTGGGCGGCTGCGTGCTTCGATTGCTCGATTTGGGCGACGGATCCGGCTTTGGGGTAAAGGGTTGCAAATCTTTGCCGATCTCCAATTTGTCTACGACAAATTTGCGGTGATATCCACTATGCGGTTTGCAATGGAAAGCTTTGTTTCGGAAACGCGCCGCGCGCGCCGGCCGGTGTGCCGCCTGCCGCTTTTGCCAAGCCGGTACGAATGCCTGGGAGTGTCCAAATGAACATCGCCGCGGTAGAGCGCGACACCGGCCTATCGAAGGACACGCTACGGGTGTGGGAGCGTCGTTATGGTTTTCCCGCTCCGGTGCGCGACGCCTCGGGTCAGCGCGTTTATACGTCCGCGGACGTTGAGAAGCTGCGCCTTGCAAAGCGCCTGCTCGACTACGGCTACCGTCCGGGCAAGATCCTGTCGTATCGCCCCGAACATATGATGCAGCTGGTGCATGCGGCAACGCCAGCGCTGGCGCGGCGCCAGGATGCCGCGCACGATGGCGCCGAGATCGAGGCGTTATTGGACCTAGTGCGGGCGCATAGGGTCGAGGAGTTGCGGCGGCAACTTTCACAGTCCCTGCTGCGCCTAGGTCTTGCGCAGTTCGTCTCCGGAGTGGTAGCCGCGCTTAACGCCCGCGTGGGCGACGCTTGGGCGCGCGGAAAGCTTGAGGTATTTGAAGAGCATCTGTATACGGAATCGATACAGCTGATTTTGCGCAACGCGATCAGCGGCATTCCGCGGCCGGGTGTCGATCCGCCGCTGGTACTGCTGACGACCTTTCCGCGAGAATCACACGGCCTCGGGCTGCTCATGGCCGAGGCCTTCTTTGCCCTGGAGGGCTGCCGCTGTATCTCCCTGGGCGTGCAGACACCCGTCCCCGATATCGTGCGTGCGGCGCAGATTCAAAAGGTCGACATCGTCGCCTTGTCCTTCAGTGACTCGGTCAATGCGAACCAGGCCCTTGGTGGCATCGCCGAACTGCGATCCCAGTTGCCCGCGGGCTTCGAGATCTGGGTCGGCGGCAATTGCTCGATATTGGATCGACGCTCCCTTGACGGGGTCACTCGCCTGCGCCTGCTCACCGATATCGGCCCGGCACTGACACGTTGGCGCAAGAACCACCGCCCAATCTGAGCTAGCCGCACGGCGGCACCACAATTAGCTGCGTGCGGCTCCTGACGTTTTAGCCTTGGACTGGGGTTTTGCTGCGCTCGGCGGCACTTCGGCGGGCGACGACGCGCCCTCGCGAACCGCGCTTTGCGCGGAAGTTGCGCCAGCGGCTTGTGCCGCCGCGCTGGCCGCCATTTGCGCAAACTGCTGCTGCAACGCGGCCCACCACATTGCTGGCTGAAACGTCGGTAACTCGGGCGCCGCCGACGCCGCGGCACTTTCGGTTTTTGTCGAGCCCGTGGCGCCCGTGGCGGGCGTTGCGGCCGGCGTTCCCAACGATTGCCATGCCGCCAGGGTACTGCGCTGCATCTCCAGGCCCTGTATGGTCGTGCGCAACAAGTTCAAATTCAGATTGAGCCACTGCTCGACGCTACGCAGATCGGTGATGCGCTTTTCCAGCTCCTTAACGTCGAGCGTGGGCATCATCATTGAAGGCAGGGCTCCAACTCCCCCGCGCGTCGTCGCCGAAGGATCGGGCGAACCGCTCCATAACTGATTAAACCAGCGTATGGCGTCCTGGAAGTTTCCCGCCAGCGCGTCGGGCAATGGCATTCCAGTGGACTTGCTTGCGTCTGTCATGACGGATCCGCGTTTCAAATGTGCCAGACTATCTTATCTTAACCTCTGAAGAAGCGAAGGTGGGCTTGTCCCTGCCACGCACTTCATCATGCCATTTTTTTATCAAGGTATAAGGGCGGCCCTCATGTGTGCGACCCTGGCACTGGTTGCGGTGGCGAGTGCATCGGGGGCCAGTGACCTCGACGGGCAAGTGGCACCCGCCGCAGCGCTGTCGCTGCCAACATCGGCCGATCTTGGCTACCGCACAACCGCAACCATGAAGCTGATGGGCCTGCCCGTCACTTTGCATGGGCGAACAACGATTCGTTGGCGCCTTGACGACGGGCACTACGAGACCCGCCTTCACATCGATACGGGCGGCTTTGACCAGTTTTCGCGCGGACAGCTGGCAGCCGACGGCGCCCTCGTTCCCGAGCGCTACGAAGAAAAGCGCCCACTTCATGAACCCGATTTCGTGGACATCGATTGGGCGCACGGGCACATTGCGTATGGCGCCTCGGTGCCCGCGCAATCGCCTGCGGCCGGCGCGCAAGATCGCTTGAGCCTGCAATTTGAACTGGCACGCGAGCTACAGCGCTTTCCCGAACGATTCCCATCGGGCAGCGTGCACGCCGTCAACCTCATCGGTACCCACAGCGTTGACGCGTGGAATTTCCTGACGCAAGACGATCAATCGGTGGACACCGGGCGCGGTCCAATGCGGGCGGTGCGTTTTTCGGCGCGCCGCATCGTACGAAACAACGTCGAAGAGACGATGGAGATCTGGTTGGGCGCAGATCTGCGATGGCTGCCGGTTCGGATCCGCATCGTCGACCGCGAGGGCTCCATCATCGATTCGGTGCTCGCGGACGCCGTTTTGCCGTGAGCGATCGGCGCCAGATCGCATTGGGGTAAAAGCAAACGTCAGCGCACGAGCACGTTGCTGAACTGCCAGGGGTCCTCGAAATCCACGGCTTCGGCAAACAAACGCTGACGCCCCTGCACCGGAGTCCAATCGCCCCAGACGCCAATCATGGTGCCAAGATACGGACGCGCAATTTGCACCACGCGCTCGTAATCCATGGTGTCAGGCTCCACGACACCGCACTGATTATTTTCAATGGCCCAGATCATTCCGGCCAGCACGCCAGCCGCGGTTTGCAGCGTCGTTGCGTTGTTGTAGGGCGCTAGCTGTCGGGCCGAGGCGATATCCAAGCGCGAGCCGTACCAATACACCCCGCGGGGGTTGCCACACAGCAGTATGCCGAGCTCGTCCATTCCCTCCGTGATCTCCTCCCGCAGCAGACGCCGGTGCTCCTGCAGACGGTAGTTTCTGCCTCGGTATTCATCGATCGACAGCACCGCATCGCCGCAAGGGTAATAGGCGTAGTGCACGGTCGGCCGATAGGCGATCTTTGCGCCCTCGAATAGCGTGAGGAAGTTGGCAATCGAAATCGACTCGGCGTGTGTTACCAAGAATCCATGGTACGGTCCGCGAAGCGGCGTCCAGCTGCGCACTCGTGTTGCGATGCCGGGACGTTCCAGATAGATCGCCGCCCTACACCCTACGGTGTGCTCATGGCCGCCGGCAGGCAGCTGCCGCTCGTGGCTGCCCCAGCCCAGTTCGGCGGGCTGGGTGCCTTCGCCCATAAAGGCTTCTGCTGACCAGGTGTTGACAAACTCACCCGGACGCTTGGGCGAGGCGCACATTTGGGTGTCGCACTCAGCAACGTGGATCGCCTTGATCTGCAGTTGCATCGCCAGCCGAGCCCATTGTTCGCGCGTGTTGGGAACGCGGACATCTGCGCCGGTGGCACGCGCCATGTCTAGCAAAGCGTGCTTGGTGAAATGCGAAATCAGGCCGGGATTGACGCCGTGCGTGACCACGGCTGTCGGCCGCTGGGGCCAGCTGCCAAGATTTACCGCCAGGGCCTGCTCGCGCAGCCAGTAATTGGTTCTTTCGCCCGCCGGGCGGGTGACATCGAGGTGCCCGCCGACCCACGGCTCGATGCAAGAGTCCAGATACAGGGCGCCGCTTTGATGGCACAGCTCGATCAGTGCCACCGAGGAGACGTCGACCGACAAATTGAGAAGAAAATCGCCCTTGCCCAAAACAGATGCGAGCCGTTCGCGATAATTATCGGCGGTGAGCGCTTCGCAGCGAAAATCGCGCACTCCGCACTGACGTGCCACCTCTCGCCCCGATTCGTCGGCTGTCAAAATTGAGATCCGCTCCCGATCGATATCGATGTGGCGCAAAATCAAGGGCAGCGTGCCTTGAGCGACGCTGCCAAAGCCAACGATTACAAGCCGCCCACGCAGCCACGTCAGCGTTTGTTCTGTTGCCAATTCGACTCCTTGGTTCCGGTCGGTACGCGCCACCGATGCACACAGGTACACTCGCGCGCGCAGCTTATACCGCAGTGCGTCCGTGACGTCACCGCCTGACCGTGTCCGTACTGCGAATTTACGTTCGCCAATGCTCTGCATCAAGCATTTTTGAACACTGGCCGCGTGTGTCACAACGGCCTCCTGCGGCAGCCGTTGCGGCCGTTGTTATCATCTTCACGACCTGATTGGCACACGAGGGGGTGAGGCCCGATGCGTCGGATCGCTATCCGCTCGATCCTTTTTGACCGCGGAAAGCTGATCGCGTCTTTGCTTGGCGTAGCGCTGGCCTCAACGCTCGGATTCGTGCAAATCGGACTGTATGAGGGTTTCGTGCGCAGCTCCTCGACCGTTATCGACCATGTCGGCGGCGACATGTGGGTAATGCCGCGCGGCCTAAACGTCATCGACTATTCGCAGATCCTCTCGGCCGGTCCGCGCGGTCTTTTGTTCTCGCATCCTTGCGTGGCTGATGTGCGCGGCCTGCTCTATGGTTTTTCATGGGTTCAGCGGCCCAGCGGCACTCGATCGACTGCGATCGTGGTGGCGGTGGAGCCGCGCCCCGGGCGGCAGATTCCTTGGGGCCATCTTCTCGGCAATGCGGCAGATCTGAACGAACCACTCCGGGTGAGCGTCGATCGCACCGACTTGCACAAGCTCGAGCTGCCTTCCAATCCACTGGGCAAGAATTTCGAGATCAACAGCCTGAAGGTGACAGTTAGCGCGGTAACGGACGGAATCCGCTCCTTTACGCTGAATCCGTATATTTTTACTTCGATGACCAATGGCCGCCGGCTCCTTGGTCTATCGGAAAACGAGGTGATGTACTACGTCGTCGATCTGGTGGATCGGCGCTGTGCTGCAGACCTAGTGCAATGGATGAGGCGTTACCCGGACATCGAGGTCGTCGACTCGGCGACCTGGAGCCGCGAAACCCAGGATTACTGGGTCGGTGGTTCGGGGGCGGGCGCCGCGCTTGCTTTTACCGCCATTCTTGGGATGTTCGTCGGCGGGGTGATCGTCGGCCAGACGCTGTACTCCATGGCGAAGGAACATCTGTTGGAGTTGGCCACTCTCAAAGCAGTTGGCGCGCGGCCCATGGAACTGGCCGGCTTTGTACTCTGGCAGGTGGCGTTCCTCGCTAGCGTGGGTGTGGTCTGCGGATTCGTGCTCGCGCTGGTGCTGCGCCGCGCGCTCTCCCATGTGGGACTGAGCGTCGTGGTGTCAGCCGGCACCGTGAGCTTGAGCATTCTGGCTACGCTGCTCATGTGCATTTTCGCGAGCGTCACCAGCCTTTCGGCGGTTTTCAAGGTCGAGGCGGCAAAAGTGCTGCGTTGAAAATGGATACGATACAAACCGCGGGTCAACGAGACACGGTCCTTGCGCGAGCGCTCGCGGTGAGCAAGACGTTTCGCTCCGGCAGCATCGATGTGACGGTCCTGCGCGATGTCACGCTGCAAGTGCGAACCGGCGAGCTTGTGCTTTTGATGGGACCCTCGGGTTCGGGCAAAACGACGCTGCTGTGCGTGCTCTCGGGCCTATTGCGCCCGAGCGCGGGCGATGTTGATTTGTGTGGTGTTCCCATCTCGCGGCTGCCCGAGCGCGCTGCCGGAGAAGTGCGCCGGCGCAATGTCGGCTTCGTGTTTCAGACGTACAACCTGTTTCCGGCGCTTAGCGCGCTGGACAATGTCGCCGAGGTGCTCGCGCTAAAGGGCATGGCGCGCGAGCAGGCGCGCGCGGTGGCCGGTGGCTCCCTTGCCGGTGTAGGGCTCGGTGCCCGACTTGACCACCGGCCAGGCGAACTCTCTGGCGGCGAGCGCCAGCGCGTGGCGATCGCGCGCGCTCTGGCCGGTGATCCGAGCCTGATATTCGGCGATGAGCCGACAGCGGCGCTCGATCGGCAGACCGGTCTGGAGATTGTCGCCTTGCTTAAGCAGCATGTGAACGAACACCGCGGCGTGTTGCTCGTCACGCACGACGCGCGCTTGTTGCAATTTGCCGATCGCGTGATCGAGATCGACGATGGTCGCATCGTGCGTGACGAATCGATACGCAGCCTGCCGGCCGTCAGGGCGGTGCCGACGCAATGAAGCGCCCGCCGTTACTCGTTTGGGGCGCAGTTGGCGCGACAACGGCGATCGCGCTGGTGTTGGCACTGGCGTCGCGCAGCCCCGTTCCGGAGGCGCGCATTGCGCCCCTGGAGGCGCTTGCGGCCCGCATCGTCGCCCAGGCGCAAATCGTGCCGATCGACGGCGTCATCGAAGTGCGGCCGCTTGCCGAGGGCAAGGTGCTGCGCGTGCTGGTCAAGCCCGGCGACCGCGTGACGGCACGCCAGCTTTTGGCCGAAATTGAAAACGACCTGCCGTTGGCAACGGTTCGCCAGCGCCGCGCAGGTGTGCGCAGCGCCGAGCAGCGTTTGAATTTGACTCGCGAAGGCTTGCGTCCGGAGGAGCAGGCAGCCCTGAAGGCCGCGGCGGAGGCCGCGCGCCACGAAGCGGATCTGGCGCGCGACCACGCTCAGCGCCAGCATGAGTTGGTGGCAAGGGGTTTTGTCTCGGAGCAATCCGTCATCGAGGCCGACGACAACCTTGCGGCGGCTGAGGCGCGCGCCCGCGAGGTGCAAATGCGCGCACAGGCCGCCGTAGCCGGCGGGCGCGAGGCCGAGGTGCTGGCCGCACAAGAAGAGATGACCTCGGCCGGTGCCGCGCTCGATCAGGGCCAGGTGGTGCTCTCCCGAACACGGATCCTGGCGCCAATTGGCGGGGTCGTGATGACTCGAAACGTCAATCCGGGCGATGTCATCGGCTCAAACATCACCTCGCCAACCTTGTTTCGCATCGTCGACCCGGCACGTATCGAGGTCCGCCTAGAGGTCGAGGAGCTGCTGGCACCTCGCCTGCAAATTGGGCTACCGGTACGCTATGCGCTGCCCAGCACACAGACCATCGTTGGGCACGGCAAGGTCACGCGTGTTGCCCCGCAGGTCGAAAAGCGCACCATTGGGGCCGACGACGCCCGCATCCGAGCCGATAGCATGATCTTGCCCGCCTGGAGCGATTTCATTGCCGAGCCCGGCAGCGAGCCTTTGCCCGTGAACTATCGGCTCGAGGCCTGGATCGAGGTGCCTGAGCGCGAGCCGGCAGCCGCAGCCTCGCTCAGCCACGGAGGCGAAAAGGGTTCGCCTTAGCCTTGCGCCGGTGCCGGTTCGCCGACCCGGCGCTGTAGCCCGGGCCATTGTGCCCGCCATTTTTCCAGCTGCGGGCGCACGCGCTCCACGCTTTGCAGCTTGACGTGTCCGAAGCCGCGAATCTCGTCGGGGAAGCTCGCCATACGAACCGCGAGCGCGAGCTTATCTGCATCAAGGCGTGGCAGGATCTCTTCGATCATGCTTTCGTAATCGCGCAGCAGCGCGCGCTCGAGGCGTCGCTCGGGCGAGTGCGCAAACGGATCAAGAATCGTGCCGCGCAAAAACCGCAAGCGCGCCAACCCGGCAAACACTGCGCCCAGCCAGGGGCCAAAGCGCATCTTGCGAGGATGCCCGGTCAGCGGATCGCGCCGCGCCAACAGCGGCGGTGCCAAGTAATAGTTCACGCGGTAATTGCCGCTATAGGATTCCGCGATTCGGGCGCGAAATTGCGGGTCGCGATGCAGTCGTGCAACTTCGTATTCATCCTTTATCGCAAGCAGCTTGAAATAGTTTCGCGCGACCGCCTCGGCCAGCTGGGTGCTGCCCCGCACCGCGGTGCGCTCGGCCTGGGCCACTTGCTCAACTAGCCGCTCGTAGCGCTGCGCGAGCGCTTTGTTCTGGTAGCCGACCAGGAATTTTGAGCGCACGGCAACAATATCCTCGAGGGTTTTTGCCGGGGGTTGATCCGCCGGATCATGAGCGCTCATGGCGGCCGCTGCTTGCTGCACGGCCGCCAAGTCTTGCACCGCGGCCCGACCCCATTCGAAGGCACGTTTGTTGGCCTCCACCGCTGCGCCATTGAGCTCGATTGCCCTCACCAGACTTTCGTGGCGCAGCGGCAGCCAACCCAGTTGCCAGGCGGCACCCAGAAGCAATGGGTTGGCGTAAATCGCGTCGCCCAGCAGACGCGTCGCTAACAATTGGGCGTCGATCAGGGCCACATCAGTGTCCTTCTGAACCGCGGCGCGAATCTGCCCGATGATATTTACTGAGGGGAATTGCCACTCGCGATTGCGCACGAACTCCGCGGTGGGTGACTGCGAGCTGCTTAACAGGGCCCGCGTGCGCCCGCGCCGAAATTTGGCAAGCACCTCGGCACCACTGCTAACAATCAGGTCGCAGCCCAGCAGCAGATCCGCGTCCCCCATTGCAATGCGGGTCGCGAACAGCTGCTCGGGCAACGCGGCGATCTGGATGTGCGAATGCACCGCACCGCCTTTTTGGGCCAGCCCTGCTACGTCGAGCACGGAGATGCCGCGAGCCTCGATGTGGGCGGCCATTCCGACAAGCTGACCAATGGTCACAACACCAGTGCCGCCAATCCCCGCTACGAGGATGCCGTAGGGTCGATCGGCGCGCAGTTCAACGGGAGTTGGCCACGGAACTTGCGGCGGCCACGTTTGGCTGGTGGCCGGACGGCGTAACCGTCCGCCCTCGATCGTCACAAAGCTTGGGCAAAACCCATTTAAACACGAAAAGTCCTTGTTGCAGCTCGATTGATTGATGCGCCGCTTGCGGCCAAACTCCGTTTCAACCGGTTCAACTGACAGGCAATTGGACGCCACGCTGCAGTCGCCGCAGCCTTCGCAGACCAGTTCGTTGATGACGGCGTGGCGCGCCGGATCTGGCACCGTGCCGCGCTTGCGCCGGCGACGCAGCTCCGCGGCACAGGTCTGATCAAAGATCAGCGCTGACACACCGTTGTATTCGCGCAACTCGCGCTGAACGGCGTCGAGCTGTTCGCGCGGCGCAATCTGCACCCCGGGGGCGAAATCGTCATCCCGCGCGTACTTGTGCCGATCCTGCGTGATCACGACGATGCGCTGCACACCATCGGCGGCCAATTGGCGCGTGATCTGCGGCACCGTGAGAACCCCGTCGATTGGCTGGCCGCCGGTCATGGCGACCGCATCGTTGAACAAAATTTTGTAGGTTATCGCCACCTTGGCGGCGACGGCCGCGCGTATCGCCAAGCTGCCCGAATGAAAGTACGTGCCATCGCCCAAATTGGCAAAAATGTGTCGCTCGCTCGTAAAGGGCGCATGTCCGATCCAGGTCGCTCCCTCGCCGCCCATATGCGTGCAAGTCGCAGTGCTGCGATTCATCCACGTGGCCATGTAATGGCAGCCGATTCCCGCGACCGCGCGCGAACCCTCGGGCACCCGGGTCGAAGTGTTGTGCGGGCAGCCGGAGCAAAAGTGCGGGGTGCGTTCGGCGATCACGCGGGGCACCGCAAGATCGCGCTCCTTGGCTTCGATGACCGCCATGCGTGCATCGATGCGCGCGCGCACTTCGGCGGGCAGTTCGAGCTTGCGTATGCGTGCAGCAATAGCCTTGGCGACGATCGCCGGCGAAAATTCATAATGCGCTGGCAGTATCCAGTTACCCTGCGGTACCGCCCACTCGCCGCCATCTTTTTCATCGAACTTGCCAATGACGCGTGGAATCTTCTTGCCGCTGCCAATCCATTGGAACAGTTCTTCTTTTAACTGATACTCGATGACCTGGCGCTTTTCCTCGATCACCATTATTTCGGTCAAGCCCTCAGCAAATTCGCTGATGGATTTCGCCTCCAAAGGCCAGACCATGGCGCACTTAAACAGGCGAATGCCGATCTGGCGACAGGTGGTTTCGTCCAACCCCAGATCGGTAAGTGCTTGGCGCGTGTCGCCGTAGGCCTTGCCGCTGGCGACGATGCCAAACCGGGCGTGGGGCGAATCAATCACCGTCGCATTCAGACGGTTGGCACGGCAATAGGCCAGGGCGGCATAGAGCTTGTAATCGAGCAGCCGCGCTTCCAATTGCAACGGGGCGTCGGGCCAGCGAATGTTGAGTCCGCCAGCGGGCATAACAAAGTCCTGCGGCAGCCGAGCGACAATGCGTTGCGGGTCAATATCGACAGTTGCCGAAGCCTCGATGACTTCCGTGACGCACTTGAGTCCAACCCAAACGCCGGCGTAGCGACTCATCGCATAGCCGTGCACGCCCAGGTCCAGATACTCTTGCACCGATGCCGGGAAGAGCAGGGGAATCATGCAGGCTTTAAGGACGTGGTCGGATTGATGCGGCATGGTCGAACTTTTGGCGCCATGGTCATCGCCGCACGCCACGATTACCCCGCCCAGCGGGCTCGTGCCCGCCGCATTGGCGTGCTTGAACACATCGCCGCAGCGGTCCACGCCCGGGCCTTTTCCGTACCACATGCCGAAGACGCCGTCGTAGCGCGCCCCTGCGAACATGTTCACCTGCTGCGTACCCCATACGGAGGTCGCGGCCAGGTCTTCATTGACCCCTGGCTGAAAGCGGACATGATTGCGCTCGAGGTGGGCTTTGGCCCGCCACGCGGTCTGGTCTACGGCCCCGAGCGGGGAGCCACGGTAGCCGCTCAGAAAACCGGCTGTGTTGTGGCCGGCAAGAAGATCGCGCTGACGCTGCAAAATCAATAACCGCACCAGCGCCTGCGTGCCATTGAGGTAAACGCGACCTCGGTCGACTGTCCACTTGTCGTCAAGGGAGACGCTGGCCAAGGCTTTGCGCACCGCATCCGGTAAGGGAGCATTCATTGAAGTAGCCTGCGCCTAAATAAGCATTCGCAATTTGTGGAAAAACACCGGGGAGTTGGGCCCTAACCGCGACCGCCGTTGTCCGAGCTCAGGATACTCCGGCCAGCAAACCGCGCGGCCAGAGGGCACAAGGGCGTCAGCGTGCGAGCTGATTGATTTCGATGATCGGCATCAGAACGGCTAGCACGATCAACATCACGACCAGACCCATGCTGAGGATAAGTGCCGGTTCAAGCAACGAAGTAAGCAGCAGGGCGCGTCGCTCGGCTTCGCGCGCGTGCATGTCTGCTGCACGAGCGAGCATCTCGGGCAGTTTGCCGGTTGCCTCTCCCGAGCTGATCAGGTGAATGAGCACCGGTGGAAACAGGCGCAAGCGCCCCGCTGCCGTGCGATCATCGTCCTCGGCGCGCAGTGCCCGCGCCAGCGACGCGCCTTCGCGCACTCGCTGCGCCGCATCAGCGACGCGGGCGCGCAGCGCAAGGTTGGTCACGGTTTCGCCTGCGGCTTGCAAGGCCCTGAGCATGGGAACGCCGGAGCCGACGAGTATCGACAAGGTGCTGGCAAAGCGCGCGGTATTGATGGCGCGCGACAGCGTTCCCATCACGGGCAGACGCAAAATGCGACGGTGCCACTGCAGCCGAACCGCCTCCACGCGCAGCGCCCGCGAGATCGCAAAAGCGGCGGCGCCGCCGCCTGCAATCAGTACCCACCCATAGCTGCGTAAGAACGCCGACAGCCCGAGCATGACCCGGGTGAGCAGGGGCAGGGCCTGTTTGGTCTGTGCGAATACTTGCACGACCTGCGGAATTACGTAGGTGAGCAAAAACACTACGACCAGCAGGGCGACCACGGTCAAGATTGCGGGGTAGACGAACGCCAAGGCGATTTTTTGCTGCAAACGGGCGCGCTCTTCAATGAAATCTGCAAGGCTTCCGAGCACCGAACCGAGTTTTCCCGACTCTTCCCCGGCTGCGATCAGTGCCCGGTAGATTGCAGGGAACTGGCGCGGGTGCCGGGCCAGCGCAGCCGACAGCGACATGCCCCCGCGCACTTCCGTGCGGATCGAAGCCATCATTTCGCGCACCGCCTGCTGCTCGCTTTGCTCCACCAGGACGGTGAGGGCATCGGCGATCGGCAGCGCCGCAGCAAGCAAGCTCGCAAATTGGCGTGTGAGCACTGCAAGTTCGGTCTGCGACAAACGTCGGCCGCGCAGCGCAGCAGGGCCGCGACGGGCGCTTTCAGCCTCTACGGGCTCGACTGCCAGCGGAACTAGCCCTTGGTTGCGCAGCATCTGGCGAGCTTGGCGCGCGCTGTCGGCTTCCAGCACGCCGACCTCGTCCCTGCCCAGGTTATCGGCGGCGGAATATCGGAATGCGGTCATGCGATCAGCTCACCGGGCGGATCAAACACGCGCAGGGCAGATCAGTCGCGCGTTACGCGCAGGATTTCTTCCTGCGATGTAATCCCCGCGGAATACCAGCGAATCGCATCGGATCGCAGCGGCACCATCCCGGCGGCCTCGGCAGTGCGCCGGATTTCCTGATCGTTGGCGGCTGCGTGAATCAGCCCGCGGATCGCATCGTCGACGCGCAGCAACTCGTAAATCCCCGTGCGACCGATGTAGCCCGTATGACTGCAAGCATTGCAGCCGACCGGATGAAATCCGCGACGGCTTGCGTCAGGTCTCTTGCAGTGGGGACATAACTTGCGCACCAAGCGCTGCGCCAAGACTCCCAGCAGTGTTGAGGAGAGCAAGAAGGGCTCGATCCCCATGTCGATGAGCCGCGTAACGGCACTTGCCGCATCGTTGGTATGCAGCGTGGCCAGCACCAGATGACCGGTCAGGGAAGCCTGGACGGCTATTTGGGCCGTTTCCAGGTCGCGGATTTCACCGATCATGATCACGTCCGGATCCTGCCGTAGAATCGAACGCAGCGCCCTGGCGAAACTCATGTCGATTTTCGGATTGACTTGCGTTTGTCCGACCCCCTCGAGGTCATACTCGATCGGGTCCTCGACCGTCATGATGTTCGACGTCGTGTGATCAAGCCGCCGAATCGCGGCGTAGAGCGTCGTCGATTTGCCTGAGCCCGTGGGTCCGGTGACGAGCAAGATTCCGTGCGGTTGGTGGAACAGCTCGCTAAAGCTCGCCTGCGCCCGCTCCGACATACCCAATTTCGTAAGGTCCATGCGCGAGACGTCTTTTTCTAGCAGCCGCAGTACGACGCGCTCGCCGTGTCCGGTCGGCAGCGTGGAAACGCGCACGTCGATCGCCCGGCCGCCAACGCGTAGCGCGATACGCCCGTCTTGCGGCAGGCGTTTCTCCGCGATATCCATCGCGGCCATGATCTTGATGCGTGAGACCAGGGCTGCGTGCAGTGCGCGCTTGGGGCGAACGATGTCACGCAGCGTGCCATCCACGCGAAAGCGCACCGCGGAGTGCTGTTCGAATGCCTCAAAGTGGATATCCGACGCGCCGTCGCGCACCGCGTGGGTGAGCAATGCGTTGATCATGCGGATGATTGGCGCATCGTCCTCAGTCTCGAGCAAATCCTCGATGTCCGGGACATCCTGCATCATGCGCGTGATGTCAATCTCGCCTTCGATATCGCCAACGATCTGCTGGGCCGAATCTTCCGGATGTGAATACGTCTGTGCGATGGCCTCGGCAAGAAGCTTAGGATCGACGAGACTGGGCCGGACCCGACCGGGAAAGGCGCGAATCACCTCGTTGAGCGCATCAATCCCGGTAGACTGGGTGATCCAAACCTCCGCCTCACGGTCGCCGTGTGGCTTAAGAAGGATCGAATTGTCGCGCGCAAACGCGTAGGAGACGTACTGTTGGGCGGTGGTCATGGTGTCGACGTTCGTTCGGTAGCGACGAGCGAGGGGGAAAAACCTAGGGCGCGCAACTGCGCCAGCGTATCGGCCACGGTGCGCCGAGGCGTCTGGACGCTGACGCGCACCCGTATGCTTTGCCCGGAGGACGTGGCTACCGATTCCCAGTAGGCGTCCAGGCCTGCGTCGCGCAGCTGGCGCTGCATTTGGCGCGCGTGCGCCATGGTGTCGACCACCGCGACCTCGATGAGCGGCGCGTCGCCACCGCTTTGGGCAGCGGCCTTTCCGAGCGCGGCCGGTGCTGGCGCTTCCTTGCTGGTTAAGGGCGGAAGCCACGAAGTGGGCATGTCTGGCAGTACCGGGTTAAATGGCGGTGCCGCCTTCTCAAGTTCGTTGCGAATGTAGTCGTAGCGATCGAGCATGACGCTGCGCGACGCCTGCTCGTCGCGGATCACAGTTGGGCGCAAAAAGACCATCGTTTGCGTTTTGATGTGCTCGCGCGTGTCGTAGCGAAACAAGGCGCCTAGCAACGGAATGCTGCCTAGCAACGGCACTTTGTATTGGTTCTCGTTGACTTGGTCCTGGATCATCCCACTGATGACGACAAAATTGCCATCCTCGACAATGACACTGGTTTCGAAACTGCGCTTGTTGAGCACCAAGTCCGTGCCGCTCGTGCCGGGGGAGACCGAGGAATCCTCGATGTAGATGGCAAGTCGCACCGATCCGCCCTCGGAGATCTGCGGCTTCACGCGTAGTTGCAGACCGACGTCTTGTCGCTCGTAAGTCTGAAAGGGCGTCACCGACGTGCCGGTCGTGGTGGTCACCGCCCCGGTGGCCGCGTAGGAGCCGCTGACAAACGGCACATTTTGGCCGACGAGAAACTTACCTTCCTCGTTATCGAGTGTTTGGATGTTGGGCCGAGACAAGATCGTGGCGTTGGCCGTGGTTTCCAGTGCGCGTGCCAGCAAGCCGATATTGGTGACCGAGCCAACTCCTGGGATCGTGATGCTTCCCTTGATGACCCCGATGTTTAGCCCGTTGCCCAAATTGGTCAGATTCGAAGCGGCACTAATGATGTTTTGACTGGGGCCTCCAAAATTGGTGCCACCGATCACCGAGGTGCTGCTGCTGTTTAGGCCCGTCAAGGATTGCCATTGGATACCGAACTCGGAAGCTCGGTCTCCAGTGAGTTCTACGACCAAAGATTCGATCAGCACCTGGGCCGGCCGCACGTCGAGCTTATCGACGATGGCGCGGATATTGCGGTACACAGGTTCGGGCGCGGAGATGATGAGCGAGTTGGTTGCCGGGTCGGCCTGAATCATGCCAGCTAAAGTTCGATCGCCACCGCCGCCGCCGCCGTACGACGATGGCGCCGTCGACACGGAGGGGGCCGCCGTCGCGGTGCTGGCCCCCGCCGTGGTGCTTGTTCCCAAGCCGCCAGTCGTTGAGCTGCCGCTCGTGCCCGAAACGGATCCCAAGCCCGAAATACCGGTGCCGCTTGTGCCCGTGCTGGTTGGCGCCAAGCCCGTGGTGCCCCCGGCCTGAGCGACGAATGAGGGATCGGCCGAGAGCACGGCGCGCAGCAATGGCGCAAGCTTGGTGGCCTGCGCATTGCGCAAGTAAATCACATTGATGTTGCCCGGCGTTGCGCTTGGTTGGTCGAAATGCTCAATCAATGATTTGGCCTGGTCCAGTCGCGCGCGGCTGGCGGCACGCAAAATCAGACTATTGCTTCGGGGCTCGGCTTGCACCAAAACGCGTTGCCCGGAATCAACGCTTTGGCCCGTAGTCCGCGAGCCTTCGTCGAGTACGCGGTTTACGATATTGGCGATGTCGCTGGCCTGAGCGTACTTCATCGGCACGATCACGACTTCCGCATTGGCCGGCGAGTCGATCGCCTCGATGATGCGCGCAAGGCGCCGTAGGTTCTCGGCGTAGTCGGTGATCACCAGGGTATTGTTGGCGGGGTACGCGGCGATGGTGTTGTTCGGGGCAATCAGCGGTCGCAGTACCGGCACAAGGTTGCTTGCCGACTCGTACTGCAATCGAAACACCTGGGTGAGGACCTGATCACCGCGCGGGGCCGCTGCAGCTGGTGCCAACACGCGGCCACCTTGTAGCTTGGCGTCGGCCTCAAGCAGCACGCGGGTGACGCCGCCCGCTTCGGGCGACTCGACCAGCGTGAAGCCTTGCAGGCGAAGCGCCGATTGCAGCTCTTCGTAAGCCTGGCGCCGCGTGACGGGTCGCTCGGTAACAAGCGTCATCGTGCCCTTGACGCGTGGGTCGATGACGAAGGTCCGTCCCGTGTATTGCCCGATGGCACGGATCACCGCTTCCACGTCGGCGTTGACGAAGTTCAGCGTGACTGGCTCTTCCGTCGCCTTATTGGTGTCGGTACCAGCGCTGCGCGCCGCCGGCCCTTGACCAGCGCCCAGCGTTGCCGGCCCTTGGCCAGCACCCAGCGCCGCTGCCGCCACCAGAAGCAGGGCCGCGCCGGCAAGGATTGCGGCTCCCCGGCGCGAGGCAAAAACAGGCCCAATCCTCATTTCAGGTTCCGAATTTCAAAATTGCCTCTTCGCCTTGGCGTCGACCCAGCAGCGTGATGAGTCCCGAAAGCTGTGTTGCCACCGCTGGGTCCGTGCCTGGCTGCACGCGCGCAATCCCCTGGAAGCGAAGGCGCCTGCCGTCCCCGATTGTGCCACTGCCGATCATTTCCATGGGTCCGGAAATGGTATCGAGTTGCAGCAACGCACCAGGGAAAATGCCGTTAGCTTGCAGACGGTAGTGGCCAAACGGCAAAATGGGACTCAAGGCGCTGGACGCATCGGCCCATTCCAAGCTCACGTGCCCAGAAAGGTCACCTGAGTGCAGGCGCAGCGTATCCCACTGCAGCAGCAATTCGCCGCCCGGACGAATCGTGTTCCATGGTGCCCCGAGCCCAACGAGCAGGCCTGCGGGCAAGCGCAGCCGATTGGCGTCGATGGTCGCATTGACTTCTCGATCGACGCGTAGCTCTAGCGGCGCATCGAGTACGGCAGCGTTGCTTAGCGTGAGATCGAACGTTCCGACCAACAGCCGCCACGGGTTGATGTGCCAGGAGATGCGGCCAGGTAGCTTAGTGCGAAAGGATGAGTTCGGATCGCCACTAGCCAGTATCAACTCGGCCTGACCGTCCCATAGCGTTCCGGTCGGATCATCCAGTTCGACGTGCGCTTCGCTCCAAGAGTGCAGTGCCCCGGCAAGCAGCGCTGCGGGTGCCTGTGTGATCACCACAAGCAGTGCGCCTGCAAGGGCAGCGGCAACGATCGCGAGCTTGCGCACGACCCGGTGCCTCATTGCAGTAAATCGGCGATCCGTCGGCAATCGTGCTCAGGCGCGCGGCAATCGCAGCGACAACTCGATGTCCGCGTTGCCTGCCGTATCACTGGCCTTAACACTGACCGCGACCGCGTGCACGCCCAGCGTGCGCTCGGCGGCGAAGAGCCATGTTGTCCAACGACCGAAAGCGACGTTGACAAAGCTGATATGCAAGTCGCCATTGCTAAGCACCGTGCTGTGCGTGCTCTTTAGCCCCGCATCATGCAGCGATTTGTCCAGTGCAGTGCGGGCATCGGCAGCTTCGGGAGCAGCCACCGGCGCCATCGTGCGCAAGCTCCTGGCTTCGGCTACCAGGGCCTCGAGGCGCGCTGCCTGCGTGCGTGCCTGCGGCAGCAGGCGCTGCAGGCGAACGATCCCGCTGGCGGCAGGCCCGATGAGCAATAAGTACAGTACGAGCGCCGCAACGAATACCCCGCTGGCCATCAAGATGCGGCGCTCGCGCGGTGCGCGCGCGCTCCAGAATTGGCTCAAGGTAGAGGTGATGGCCACGAATTAGCGATCCAAAGGTGCCAGACGTGCGGAGCCATCGGGCTCAAACCGCAGCGCAAGACCCTGCGCGATCGCGCGCGCCTGCAAAGCGTTGCGCAGCTCCGCCTTGCCTGCGCTGCCCGGTTTAAACCGAATGCGGTAACTGCGATCGGAGTATTCGATTGCGGACACGATGCCCACGGGCGCCGCGGCAAAGACCTGCACGGCTTGGGCGTTGAGCACCGAAAAATCGTCGGCCGACGGACGTCCGGCCCGAGCCCGCAGCGCCTCGACTGATCGGTTGGCCTGGGCGAGTTCATCGATGATGGTTGCGTCCTCGGGGAAAGCGTCGTGAAAGCTGTGGCGCATCGAGGCACGCAGGTCACCGTACTGTGACTCGAGCTTGAACCAGTAGGCATTTAGGCCCGCGATCGCAATTGCTGCGCATACCCCGAGCCATGCGGCCGGTGCCCGCCAGGCTCCTTGCCGCGCGAGTCGAGCGAAGAGGCGACCGGAAACGCCAAAGCCGCCGCCGGCAGCAAAGGATCCCTGCAGCAAATTGACGGCGTCGCCGATGGCTGTAGGATCAACGGCAAACTCGGCTTGTTCATGTGCGAGCCCCAGTGCCAAAGCGACCGATTTCCAGTGCGCGCTTGGCTGGCCGTAGATGCGCAGTCGCGAAATCCCCAGCTGATGTTTGGCCAAGGCAAGTGCTCCCGGCGCCCCCTCCTCGATGTCAAATGCGCAGCCCTGGTCCTGTCCGGTACGGATCACGCCGCGACCGCGATCGATGCGCATTGCCAGGGTACCTCCCTGTGGCCGGGGCAGCGTGTAGATTTCGCTATAGGCCGCGCGCGGCTGCAGCTGCGCTTGAGCGAATACTTCCAGCGTGCGTGCCAGCGTCGATCGATCGATTGCCGCGACCGAGAGCCACGGCGCTTCGCCCGTAGCGCTTGCCTCGATGCCCGCTCCAGGGCCTTGGCTCGGCATCCAGGCGAAGTGACAATCGGCCGGATCAGCGAGCATGCGCTCTTCGAGCAAGTTGGGTAGCGCCTGGCGCAGCTTGGCCTCACTAAGTCGTGGCGCTTCGATCGTCGCCGTGAACACATCTAGACAATCAAACACCAGGTCCACGGCGCGCGCCTTGGGCAGTCGCCCAATGGGCGAGGCATCTTGCTGCACCGTTCCGTCGGCACGCAATCCCAGATAGGGCACGGCGGAAGACAAACTGATCGTGCCGCGACCACCACCGGGCCAATTTCTGCGGGCCGGTACAAACACCAACAGCCGCGACCATCCGGATCGGCCGGCAGCTTGCTTCATCGCCACCCCAGCTTCATTGTTCGCGCTCCCAAAGTACCTGCACGCTACCTTGCGCGCCGACGCCAAAACGCCGCACCAAGGCGCGCATGCGTGTGGCCGCATTTTGGATCCGAATCGTCCCGTCAACGATGAAGTACTGCGAATTGGTTGATACCCCGACGGTGGGAAACGCGCCTCCGTGGCCCTTGAGCCGATTCTGGATGTCGCCGACGCTGATGAAGTAGGCCCGGTCGCGCTCGGCGGCCAGCGCATTGGCGTCGCTGATCGTGAGCTGCGGTATCGTCGCTGCCATCATTTCCGGGCCGGCCGTATTGAAGTTCACCGGCGTATTGGCTTGGTCAAGCAAGATAACAAACGGCGATAGCGTTTGTGCAGCTACCGGATCGATGCCGGGAACCGCCGCCAGATCCTCAGGAAAAACCGGGGGGATCGGGCGCGCGCCGCTGGTGAGCGGAACAACCAGCGCCGGCACCTGCGTGCCGGGCGCGGACGCAATGGCACTGAGGTACGCCGAGACTGCTGGCGCACCGCCCGCATATGCTTGAGCGACATAGCCGGCAATCAACTGTGCGGTGCCTGCCGGTGCGGACAGCAACGTCGCGAGCTTATCGAGAATCGCAAGCTGAACCGGGTTGATCGCCCCCGCGCTGTCGAGCAAGTTGCGCAGGTTAAATCGCGCCTGCGCATCGGTGATCTGACCTTCGAGCGTTGCCTGCGAGGCGATGGGGGCCGTTTCACCGAGTTGGTCCAGGCGCGTTTGTGCCAGGGGCTGGGCCCAGGGATCGCTTAGCGCGTCAAACCCCGGATGGGTCTGGTCCTGCAGTATCGAGCGGGCCCAGTCCTGGGCGCCGTGAAGCAGCAAGCGCGCCTGCGAATTATTTTGTTGGTTTTCGATCGTGCGATACAAGACGAATTGTCGCCAAAACAAATCGGTAACGATCAAGGTGGCAATGGCCACGATGAATAGCGCAAGCAGCACGGCGACGCCTCGTTGTTGGCGCGCAGCGCGGTTACGGTTGGAGCGCATGGCAGATGGCAAGGCGCTCTAACCGATCGCAAAGACCCTGCGGGCGCTTGTGCCATCGTGCCGCAGCAGTCGCACTTCGATTCCCACCGTGTTGGCCGAGTCGGCGTCGCTGGCGGGAACGATCCAACCGACGTTATTGCGCCAGACGCGTATTTGCATCTGATCGACCTGGGGCACTAGGGCCACGCGACCGAGGCTCGCGGTGCTCTCGACCGAGTAAAAGCGCTGCGCGACGCTGGCTTGCCGCTGCAGTTGACCGTCCAGAACCTGATAAAAGACCATCTGCATCGCGGCCGCGGGACTACCGTCGGGCGAGCGAGCAAGGCGCAAGATCTGTAAGGCGGGCTGACCATCGGCGACAAACACGCGCACGGCCTGCGTAGGCAGGGCAAATAGGCCGACGTTGTTTGGGACCTGTGCGAGGTCCCTTTCGATCTGACCGAAGCCTGCCAGCAGCGCATGCACGTCATCGTTTTGTGGCGCGAGCCGATCGCGGGTTGCCGTCAATGAGGAAAGTCCCCGCCATGCAATTACGCCGACGACCGCAAGAATGCTCACGGCCACCAGCAGCTCCAGCAAGGTGAAACCGCGGCCGCGTCGGCAAGATGTGCGAAGGCTACTTGGCAAGTCAGTTCACCGGGAGCAGAGCCATTAGGTCGGCGAAATCGCGAGCTTTCTCATCGGTGCTCGCCACGTGGACCTCCACGCGCTTAAAAAACGGATTGGGTGTCGGGGTAATGTTTTGCGTGCACACGAAGTTAATTCCGCCTTGACCGCAGTCAAAGCGCGACTCACCGATTCCGACTTGGCTGCGACCAAAGCGCAGTTCGAGCTGCTGGTTTTCGGCTGTGATCACGGCGTATAGCTTGCGATCGATGTCCTGCGCATTGCCGGTTAACGCCATGGCGCCGCGCAGCGCGGCGGTAAGGGCTACTGCGATGATGGTCAGGGCAACCAGCACCTCGAGCAGCGTGAAGCCGCACGCGCTATCAGCGCGCCGTGCCCCGCGCTTACTGCACGATGCCGGCACGCCCGCTGGCATCAAACTCGAGGGCAACAGCCGCATATTCATTGCCCATCTCCAAGCGCCAGGGCGCTTGCACCCATTCGAGCGCGGTTGGCACGCGCAGGGGCGGCGCCTCGGCGTTGACCAAGGCGCGCGCGGTCCCGCTCGCGAGGTCGATCACCGCCAGACGCGTGAGCGGAGGGTCCCATAGTCGCTCGCGCAGCATGTCGTCGGCGGCAAAGGTGGTCCGATCGTTGGACGACTCGATGACGAATCGGTAGCCGTGTAGATCGGCTTCCCAGTCGATGGGCTGGCGCCGCATGCGAGCTTCATCGGAGGCTAGGCTCATCAGCAAGCCGATGCGCTGAGCCTGCAGCACAAGCGCCTGGTGCGGGTCGGGGCGGGTGCTGATGGTCACAAGACTCGTAAGCAGCGCCATCAACACGAGAACCAACAACATTTCGAGCAGCGTGAATCCCTGCACTGCCCGGGCGCGCGGTTTGGCGCGCAAGCCTTCAACCGCTACAGCGACCACGATCCGATGTCGGCGTCGGGACCTTCTCCGCCCGGCTGACCATCGCGGCCAAAGCTCATGACGTCAACCTCGCCATGCAGCCCCGGATTAAGGTACTGGTAGCTATTGCCCCAGGGATCCTTGCGCAATATCGGCGGATCCAGGTACCCACCCTGCTTCCAATTGCCAGGCACGGGCTCGATTGTGGGCCGTTCGACCAAGGCCTGCAGCCCCTGCTCATTGGTCGGGTAGCGTCCATTGTCCAGGCGATAGAGCTTCAGCGCCTGCATCAGTTGGGCGACATCCTGCTTTGCCGCCGCCACCCGCGCATCGTCGGTGCGCCCGACGACCCGCGGCACGATCAAGGCGGCCAGGATGCCGAGAATGACGACCACCACCATGATCTCGATCAGCGTAAAGCCGCGCGCAATACGGCCGGCTGGGGCGGCGCGCGACGGCCGTAGGGTACAAGTCATATTGAATGTCATCCGCGCATAATATCAGCGCTGTCGCGAACCCTTTCCGATCTCGACGCATTAGCCTGGCATACGATGACTGCGCGACGCATTCCGATTTTGGTGCATCTGGTGGGCGCGGCCCTGGCGAGCGCGCTGGCCGCGTTTTGGATATTGCGTCTGATGGCGCCAGCGCCTTCGATGGTTACGACCACCGCCCCGGTGGCAACGTTTCGCGAACCCGACGCCGGACTGGCAGCGCGCCTGATGGGAGAGGTGGTCAGTGGGCCGGTGGCCAGCTCGCTGAACATCCAGTTGAGCGGCGTCTTCGCGGCCGGCGCCGACTCCTCTGCGGTTATCGCCGTCGAAGGTCGGCCGCCGCGCGCGGTACTGCTTGGACGCGAGGTCGCGCCGGGATTTCGCTTAGTGGAGGTGCGCAGCGATGGGATCACGCTCGAGCACGACGGAGTGAGGACCAAATACGCAGTGCCTGCGCCCGCTTTGGCCAAAGCCGCTTCCTCGGCGCCGATGTTTAGTCGCGAGGGCGATACGCTCACTGCCCCGAGTCAGGACGTATCGGCCGCGGGAAAGACGGCTTTGGATGCCTCGCGGCCGATAACTAGTGGCGCGCAGCCCGCGGCGACACTG
>DASPWJ010000009.1:0-4682 GCA_035621895.1 Burkholderiaceae bacterium
TTTTCGTAGCGTACTCGTCCAACGTGATCACTCCAAGACGGATCCACGCGAGGAGCAAATTGAGACCATAAGGCGTCCGTGGTCATGCTGATGACCAAGGCAAAAATCCAATCCGAGCCAGGCCGCCACATTCGCCGAAAACCCGACGCGCAAAATCAGCGTGCCTGCGACTGCGTCTGCTGCCCGCCACTAGCATCCAGCACGGCTTTGGGCCCCACCTAGACTCAAAGGCGATCGTCCTGACAATTGGGAAACACGTTTTTTTGGCCTACGCATGAGAGCGTGCGTCCGATAGCCGTGATCGGTCGGAAAAGCGCCTGGCACGGCCTTCACCGCTGTAAGCTTGATTTGTTAAGCGGAGGGGCGCGCATGGTCTACGAACTGTATTACTGGCCAGAAATCCAAGGACGTGGGGAGTTCGTGCGCCTTGCGCTCGAAGAGGCAGCCGTGCCCTACGTTGACATTGCGCTTGTGCCCGAGGACAAAGGAGGGGGCGTGCCTGCAATGGAGAAGGTACTCGCCGATGCAGCTCTGGAGCGCCCGCCTTTTGCCCCGCCGTTTCTTAAAGCCGGGCGGCGCTACATCGCGCAAACCGCGAACATCCTTCTTTTTCTTGGCAATCGGCTCAATCTGGCGCCGCGCGAGGAAGCGGGCAGGCTGTGGGTGCATCAGCTGCAGCTCACCATAACGGACTTCCTGGTGGAAATTCACGATGCGCACCATCCCCTAGGTGCAAACTTTTACTATGAAGAGCAAAAACCGGAGTCCAAGCGTCGTTCGAAAGATTTTCGCGAGCACCGCTTGCCAAAATTCCTCGGTTATTTCGAACGCGTCTTGCAACGCAACTCCGCGGGTGGCCCTGGCATGGTCGGAGCGCGTATCAGCTACGTGGATCTATCGATGGCACAGGTCATAGCCGGGCTGCGTTACGCCTTTCCGCTGGCCAGTCGCAGGGAGCTGCGAAAATGCCCGCGTTTGCGTGCGCTGCACGATCTCGTATTTGCGCGCCCACGCATCAAGCGCTACGTGGCATCAAGCCGCCGCCTTGCGTTTAACAATGACGATCTATTCCGCCATTACCCGGAACTCGACGGTTAAACCCGCATTTCGAGTCCCTCGAACTCGTAGTGGAGCTCGCAGGCGCATGTCAATACGCGTGGAGTGTTACGCCGGTTTTCGGGCAGAGCAGGAGCCAACCGCGTTTTGGCTCGGTGAGCGCAAAATTGCGGTACGCGCGATAGTCGATCGCTGGTTCGCGCCAGGCCAACGTTGGTTCCGGGTCGACGCCGACGATGGCCACGTGTATGTCCTTCGACACGACGAAAGCAGCGGGCAATGGGACGTTGCGGCATTTACTCGCGGTGGATCTGGATCCTCGCCAAAGCAAATTGGCGGCATGGACGCAGGCGGCGGGACACATTCCTAGCGTCTTTTAGAGCAGTACCTTACGACTTCGAGCAGGCTGGGAGGAACGATCCCATCAATGACGGCGATGGTATGGTCAGGCGCGCAAAACCCGCAAAGCTGCTTACGATTGCCGCCACCAAATAAGCCTGGCATGGCCCGCCCCAACCGACACCCGAACGAAGACCAGGGCCTAACGTTGGGCGCCTTGCTTGCCCTAGTTCGATCGACATCAACAAGAGGAGAAGCTCGCAATGGGAACGATCGTAGCCTTCCAGCGCCCCGATGGGCAAAATCTTCAGGGTTACCTCGCCGAACCAAAACAGGCTGCGGCGGCGTCAGCGATTGTCGTCATCCAGGAGTGGTGGGGCATCAACGAACAGATTCGAGGGGTCGCAGAGCGTTTCGCCAGTGCCGGTTACGTCGCTCTGGTTCCCGATCTGTACCGCGGCAAGTCCACGGTCGAAGCCGAGGAAGCCAAGCACCTGATGACGGGTCTGAATTTCGCCGATGCCGCAACCCAGGACGTGCGCGGCGCTGCGCGGTTCCTCAAGGCCCGCGCAGCAAAAGTTGGCGTGAGTGGGTTTTGCATGGGCGGCGCACTGGCATTGCTCGCTTCCTGCAATGCTGCCGAAATTGACGCTACGGTAGTTTGGTACGGCTGTCCCCCGCTGGAGTACATCGACGCATCTCAGATCAAGGCGCCGATCCTCGGCCACTGGGCCACGCAAGACCAATTCTTCGCCATCGCGAACATTGACTCACTGCAGGAAAAGCTGCGCGAGGCAGGTGTGAAATTCGAATTTCATCGTTACCTGGCGCACCACGCTTTTGCCAACGAAACTGCCGTTGGCCCCGGACGTATTGCGGCGACTCAGTACGATCCGGTTTGGGCGCAGCAAGCTTGGGATCGGACGTTTCGTTTCCTTGGACGGTATCTGGGGTGACGTGAACTTTCTCGCACCGCAGATTCGTCTGCGTCCAAGCCCTTACCGGACTTCAAGGAGGTGCAATGGAGTACGTCAACGTCGGTAAAACTGGCCTCAAGGTGTCACGGATCTGTCTCGGATGCATGAGCTACGGATCGCCGGCGACCGGCGAACTGCTGGGCGGCCGACACGCCTGGGCGCTCAACGAGGAAGAGAGTCGACCCTTCCTTCGGCAGGCGCTCGATTTGGGGATCAACTTTTTCGACACGGCCAATGTTTACTCAAGCGGTGCAAGCGAAGAGGTACTCGGACGTTTCCTAAAGGGCAACGTGCGACGCGAGGCCGTTGTCATCGCAACGAAAGTGCACGGCGTCATGCGCGACGAACCTAACGGCCAAGGACTCTCCCGCAAAGCCATCATGTTCGAACTCGACCAGAGCCTGCGGCGCCTGCAAACGGACTATATCGACCTGTACCAAATACACCGGTGGGACTACGAAACGCCGATCGAAGAGTCCCTCGAAGCGCTGCACGATGCCGTCAAGTGCGGCAAAGTGCGTTACATCGGTGCCTCGTCCATGCACGCCTGGCAGTTTGCCAAGTCGCTTTATCTAGCCGATCTTCGTGGATGGACTCGCTTTGTTTCTATGCAAAATCACTACAACCTCCTTTATCGTGAGGAGGAACGCGAAATGCTTCCTCTTTGCCAGTCGGAAGGGATCGGCGTCATACCCTGGAGTCCGCTGGCGCGCGGTCGCTTGACGCGAGCCTGGCATGGCGAACGCACCAGGCGCTCTGAGACGGACCTTTTTGGCCAGTCACTGTATTCGCAGACCGGGGAAGCCGATCGAATGGTCGTGGACCGGCTTGGCATGGTCGCAGAGCAGCGTGCACTGCCACGTGCGCAGCTCGCTTTGGCATGGATACTCAGCAAACCGGCAATCACCGCCCCGATTGTCGGGGCAACAAAAATGCACCATCTGACGGACGCCGTTGCCGCTTTGTCGTTGCGCTTAACCGCCGAAGAGGTAGCGACCCTCGAAAAACCATATACGCCGCATCCGATAGCGGGCTTTCGTTAAGTCGTGGGCGGGCGCGGTAGTGGCGGAATTTGCCTCGCCAGTTTTTTCTTCGATAACTGTAGTGTCGCCGTAGCGACCTCCTCGATTGACCGCTTTGCCTGGCATCGCGTCTTTGACCGGCGGATCACGAAAAGACTCAGCGCGTTGGGTCCAAGACGAACTGGATCACTTCATCTCGGTCCATTGACCCGAATAGTCGGGCGGATAGCCGCTTGCAGGGCCAGGCCGGACATTGCCGCTATAGTCCCGCCACACGTGTGACCAGGAATTATCGACGGTCTTACAGGTCCCCAAATCGTCGCAAACCTGGCGGGTTCCCCGATTGGCGATATCGCGCTGCTCCTCCACGTGGGGATCTTGTGTCACCTTGGGGATGTTTCCCGTATTCGGATGGTTCCAGCCGCCGGCAGAACCCTGAGTGGCCTGCTGCTTTGCATGCTGAATCGTCGTTCGGGTGACGGCGTCGCTCATCTGCATCATCGAGTTTGCGTACTTTCCCGCGGCCTCGTTTGCGCGCACTTCCCATTCGTGGTCCATCTTCAGGCTCGCCAGCATTTGCGACAGGACGTACTTGGCGAAAAAAGCGCGCTGCGGATCGCGGGTGAAGAAACCTGATAACGGGTAGACCGTCCACACCGAAACCCCACGACCTTGGGTGGGCCGAGCTAGGACCGTCGTAGCGATCACAAGACCCTCGCCTTCCGGACAATGGAAAATCGCCTCGCCAACCGAGGCGCTCGCCGCAGTCGCCATGCTGCGACCAAATTGCGCAACTTGAGTGTTTAACGTCTCGGTTTCCCGCCGCAAGATTCCCGACTGCGTGATGTGGGCCGACCGACAGATTTTCCAGGCAGGGTAGCGCTCCGCCACCTGCACTCCGGTCTGATAGCGGGCGATCAGGCTACCACCGATCGTTTGACCCTCGTGCAGACCCGCCATGCGGGCCGCCTGATCGAGTTCGCGACGCGGCATCAAATCGTAGTCACCAATGAAGATGCGAACGGTCCCATCTGGCGAAACCGCATTTACGGCCGAGCGCACATCCACGGCTGTAATTCGCCGCACCCCTCCGCTAATGCGCCAGCCACGGGGCACATCGATCGTGTATGCACCCTCATTTGGCTCCCGCCAGGTCTCGAACGCCAGAGTCTCTGTGGCAACGGCCGGAGCAAACGACAGCTGCAGACCGAGCCAAAGTCCGCACGCAAAAATTGCTCCTCGACTCCGATGCCCACGCCTCACGATTGCACCCCGGCCCAGGAACGGA
>DASPWJ010000010.1:0-3732 GCA_035621895.1 Burkholderiaceae bacterium
GTGGCAACTGCATCGTAGTTGCGCTCGGCATTTGCGTTCGTGGCCCGTTCAAGCTTCAGGACACTACGTGGTTTTCTCTTTTTTCAAAAAGGATCAGAAGGACACCAAGACCGGCGCCGATCGCGCGGCCTCTCGTGGTGCTGCTCGCCCGGCGGCTCGCCCCGAGCAGCGGCCCCTGGCTCGGCCGATTACGGGCACCATAAACCGTTCGCTAAACCGCCCTTCGAACGCCGAGGCGACTGGCGGTGGTGGGTTTGCGGTCACGGAAAATGCCTTGCCCGATCGCGAGATGGCGCGTTCCCTCGCGATGGCAACAGCCGCCAAGATCGATGCGATCGAATCGGAAATGGCGCGCGATTTTCTGCGGCCGCGAAAGTCCCCCGGGGACGCGCCTAGCACGGGGGGGCAGCCCGGTGAGACCGGGCCAGTCGTTGCGGCACCGACTGCCGCGGCACCTGAAGGCGCACCGACGCTTGCCGGGACCTCGCGTACTCGGGCGTCGGCCGAAGACGACGGCTTTGATCCAGGAAGCGAGATTTTGGGCGGCAGCATTGACGCAATCGAGGTCAATGGCAGCGCCTCCTCGGTTCTGGATGAGACAGCGATCTTGTTTGCCAATCGCCAGGATCAAGCAGCCGAAAGCGGGTTGCGCGCAGCACTTGTGGCCGAGGCCCTCGGTCCGATGACGGACCGCGGCTGGCTCATGATGCTGGAGCTTTTGCAGCAGCGCGGCGATCGCGCGTCCTATGACCAGCTCGCGGCTCAGTTTGGTGCGCGCTTTGATGTTCCCGCTCCCGTCTGGATCAACTATGGCGAGACCGAAAAGAGCCCTGCGGTGCGCAGCGGCATGCCGGTTGTGCAACTGCCCGAGTCGATCGACGCGGGGATCGTGAAGGCGCTGGAGGAATTCAAATCACTGGCAACGACGCACCCGGCGCTCGCAATCGATGTCAGTGCGACACGGCGGATCGATCTGGTCGGTGCGGAGCTTTTGCTGCGTGTTTTTAATGCCTTCAAACGAGCGAGCCACGAACTGACGGTTCGCGGCGCCGAACAGTTGCTCATTGCGCTGCGGTCGGCCATCGAACCAGGGCGACGCGATCCCTCCGATGCGGCGTGGATGCTGTTGCTGGAGTTGCAGCGCCTGCTCGATCGCCAGGCCGATTTCGAAGAAACCGGAATCCAGTATTGCATCACCTATGAAGTTTCGCCTCCCTCGTGGGAGCCACCATACGCCAACATCCGCGTCAGCGGCGCCGTGGAGGCGCCCGCCGGCCGCACGGTCGACCCGCTCGATTGGAAGGGCGATGTCCTCGGCGACGGCGAGCAATACCTAAATCGCTTGGCGGTGGCCTCGCGGGATTCCAAGCGTCTGAGCGTGGAGTGCCGTCAGCTGCGGCGAATGGCATTTCCGGCCGCAACGGCGCTGTTGGGTCAGTTAATCAAGTTGCAGCAAGCAGGCATTTCTGTCGAGTTTCGCAACGTCAATTGCCTTGTCGCGGCCCTGTGGCATCTGCTGGGCGTTTCGTCGGTTGCCGACGTTCGCATGCGCCGCAGCTAGGGTGCGCACGCGAGCTCGGACAGTGCCGGCAGCATGGAACAGTTTCACGGTACGACGATAGTCTCGGTGCGACGAGGCTCTTCGGTTGCGATGGGTGGCGATGGTCAGGTCACACTTGGATCGATCGTCATAAAAAAAAGCGCACGCAAAGTGCGACGTATCTACCACGATCGCATTCTTGCTGGATTTGCCGGCGCAACGGCCGATGCATTCACTTTGTTTGAGCGCTTCGAGGCCAAGCTCGACAAGCATCAAGGACACCTGATGCGTGCCGCCGTGGAGCTAGCCAAGGATTGGCGCACCGACCGCATCTTGCGCCGTCTTGAAGCGATGCTCGCGGTCGCCGACCCGCAAGACTCGTTGATCCTGACGGGTACCGGCGACGTGCTGGAGCCGGAGGACGGACTGATCGCCATTGGTTCCGGTGGGGCTTATGCGCAGGCCGCGGCGCGCGCCTTGCTCGAGGAGACGCAGCTCGCTCCGGAGCCGATCGTGCGCAAGGCCCTGACAATCGCTGGCGAGTTGTGCATCTACACCAACCAGGTTGTCGTCGTCGAAACCATTGGGTAAGCGGCCGTTTCAGACTGGCCATGATGACGCCGAAGGAAATCGTTCACGAGCTCAGCAAGTACATCGTCGGCCAGGAACCGGCGAAGCGCGCGGTGGCGGTTGCCTTGCGAAACCGCTGGCGCAGGCAGCGGGTTGCCGAACCTTTGCGAAGCGAAATTGCACCCAAGAACATCTTGATGATCGGCCCTACGGGTGTGGGCAAGACCGAGATCGCAAGGCGCCTGGCGCGTCTGGCCGATGCGCCGTTCATCAAGGTCGAGGCAACGAAGTTCACCGAAGTCGGTTACGTCGGCCGTGACGTCGACTCGATCATCCGCGACCTCACCGACATCGCCGTGAAGCAAACGCGCGAAGCGCAAATGCGCGCGGTGCGCGCGGCCGCCGCGGACGCGGCCGAGGAGCGGCTGCTCGATGTGCTGCTTACGCCATCGGACGTTAGTGGCGGGCGTGAAACCTCCGAATCGTTGCAGTCCACCCGCCAGCGCTTGCGCAAGCGCCTGCGCGAGGGACAGCTCGATGAGAAGGAAATCGAGATTGATGTGGTCGTCCCAACCCCGCAAATGGAAGTGCTCGCGCCGCCGGGCATGCAGGAGCTCTCGCAACAGATCCAAGGTTTATTTCAGAACCTCGGGACCGCACGTCGGCGCCCGCGAAAGACGACGGTGCGCGAGGCGCTGCGAACCCTGTCCGACGAAGAAGCCGCAAAGCTGCTCAACGAAGAAGAAATACGCCTGAAAGCAATCGAGATGGTGCAGTCCAACGGCATCGTCTTTATTGATGAAATTGACAAAATCGCGAACCGATCCGAGGTGCAGGGTGCCGACGTCTCACGCCAAGGGGTGCAGCGCGACTTGCTGCCGCTGGTCGAAGGCACGGCGGTGAACACGAAATTTGGCATGGTGCACACCGACCATATCTTGTTTATCGCGAGTGGGGCATTTCACTTTGCCAAACCCTCTGACCTGATGCCCGAGTTGCAGGGGCGCTTTCCGATTCGCGTCGAGCTTGACGCGCTAAGCATCGAGGACTTTGAGCGCATCTTGACGCAGACCGATGCGTGCCTGACGCGCCAGTATCAGGCGCTGATGGCCACTGACGACGTCGCGCTCGAGTTCACGCCCGACGGCGTAACGCGCCTTGCGCAGATCGCCTGTACCGTTAACGAGCGCACCGAGAACATCGGGGCGCGACGGCTGCATACGGTAATGGAGAAGCTGCTCGAAGAGATCGCCTTTGATGCCGGCACGCGCAGTGCCGTGCGAATCGTCATTGATGCGGCCTATGTCGACACTCGGCTGGGCGATCTTGCAACAGACGATGATCTTGCCCGCTACATCTTGTAGCCCCGTGCGCTCGGCTACGCCAGTGCCCATTGAGCGGCGACTGCTGGTTCACCTGAAGTCGCCAGCATGACGCGGGGTCTTAAAACGCGGCAAAAGTTGATGTTTCGCACCGACGGTCTGCGGCCGCGCAATCCGCTTGCCGTGGTTGCGCGCAAGCGCGCCGCGGGCGTTCACCAAAAATCCTCCGGTGCGCTGCGTCAACAAGCCAAGCGTCGCCTGCGTCGGCTCATCGAATCGCAGTGAACGGTGATAGAGTGC
>DASPWJ010000011.1:0-65608 GCA_035621895.1 Burkholderiaceae bacterium
ATCGGCTTCGCACTGGTTCCGTGGCCGGGCAACCGTAGCCAAGTGCCGACATGGGAACGGATGGCGCGGCCGAAATACGGTGCGACGGCGCCGGCGAACTGATTGCAAATGACATTCCTGGCCAATCGTAGCCGGGGTTGGAGAGAACAATGACGACGCAAGCGAAGTCGCCGCTGGGCCTACTTGGGCGCAAGGTCGGCATGACGCGCATCTTTACCGATGAGGGCGAAGCGGTGCCGGTAACGGTAATCGACGTCTCCGGCAACCGCGTAAGTCAAGTGCGCAACATCCAAACCGACGGTTACCGCGCGATCCAGCTCGCCGCGGGCAAACGCAAGGCCTCGCGTATCACCAAGCCGCTGGCCGGTCATCTGGGCAAGGCGGGAGCCGAGGGCGCAGCGACCTTGCACGAGATCCGCCTGCCGGATGAGGACAAGACCGACCTTGCGCTTGGCGCCACGCTTGGTGTGGACCTGTTCCAAGTGGGCCAGAAGGTCGATGTCACTGGCGTTACGATCGGCAAGGGCTTTTCCGGCGCCATCAAGCGCCACCATTTTTCGTCCAACCGCGCCTCGCACGGCAATTCGGTCTCCACCAATGCGCCGGGCTCCATCGGCATGCGACAGGACCCGGGTCGCGTGATGCCAGGCAAACGCATGGCGGGGCATCTAGGTGATGTGCGCCGGACCACGCAAAATCTGGTCATTGCGCGAATCGACGCCGGCCGGCAGCTGCTGCTCATCAAAGGCGCGGTCCCCGGCAGTCGTGGCGGAACGCTCGTCGTGCGCCCGGCCGTCAAGGCATAAGGAGACCGGCGCAATGGAGTTGAAGGTCTACGACGACAAAGGCAAGACCAAGGCGACGTTCGCGGCCCCGGCGACATTGTTTGGCCGCGACCTTAACGAGGCGCTGGTGCACCAGATCGTGGTCGCCTACCAGGCCAATGCGCGGCAGGGAACACGGGCCCAGAAGGACCGCGGCGACGTCGCGCATACGACGCGCAAACCTTGGCGGCAAAAAGGCACGGGCCGCGCGCGTGCAGGGATGACGTCAAGTCCGCTGTGGCGCGGTGGCGGCAAGATCTTCCCGAGTTCGCCCGAAGAGAATTTCTCCCACAAGGTCAATCGCAAGATGTTCCGCGCCGGGGTGTGCTCGATTTTGTCGCAGCTTGCGCGCGACGACCGGCTGGTCGTGGTTGAGGACCTGTCGGTGGATGCGCCGCGCACCAAGCTGCTGGCGCAAAAGCTCAAGGCCATGGGGCTGGATTCGGTGCTCATCATTACGGACCGCATCGATGAAAACCTGTATCTGGCCGCGCGCAACCTCAAGCATGTGATGGTCGTGGAGACTCGGCACGCGGATCCGGTTTCGATGATTCATTACGAGAAGGTGGTTCTTACGCGACCGGCGATTGCTACGCTCGAGCAGATGTGGGGTCAGGCATGAACAACGAACGTCTGTACCACGTGCTGCTGGCGCCGGTGGTTTCCGAGAAATCGACCGATATCGCGGAAAAGCACAACCAGGTCGCGTTTCGCGTGATGCAAGATGCCACGAAGCAGGAGGTCAAGGCCGCGGTCGAACTGCTCTTTAAGGTGCAGGTCAAGTCGGTCCAGATCCTGAACCGCCGGGGCAAGGACAAGCGCTTTGGCCGAATGGCCGGGCGACGTAGCGATGTGCGCAAGGCCTATGTGTGCCTGAAACCTGGCCAGGAAATCAACTTCGCGGAAGGAGTGAAGTAATGGCACTGGTGAAGGTCAAGCCGACTTCCGCCGGGCGGCGCGCCCTGCTGAAGGTGGTCAACCCGCAGCTGCACAAGGGCCGGCCCTATCAGCCGCTCATCGAAAAGAAGATCCGCGGCTCGGGGCGCAACAACCTTGGGCACATAACGACGCGCCATCAAGGCGGTGGCCACAAGCAGCATTACCGCGTCATCGATTTTTGCCGCTCCAAAGACGGCATCCCCGCGCGCGTGGAACGGCTCGAATACGACCCGAACCGTTCGGCGCACGTGGCCTTGCTGTGCTACGCCGATGGTGAACGGCGCTACATCATTGCGCCCAAGGGCCTGACGGTTGGCTCCCAGCTTATCAGCGGTCAGGAGGCTCCGATCCGTGTGGGCAACGCGCTGCCACTGCGTAACATTCCGGTAGGCACGACGATTCATTGCGTCGAGATATTGCCCGGCAAGGGGGCGCAGCTGGCCCGAGCGGCCGGTACCTCGGTGCAGTTGCTGGCGCGCGAGGGCAGTTACGCCCAGATCCGATTGCGCTCTGGCGAAATCCGCAAGGTGCTCATCGAGTGTCGCGCCACCATCGGCGAGGTGGGCAACGAGGAAAACAACCTGCGCCAGTTCGGCAAGGCGGGCGCGATTCGCTGGCGTGGCATTCGGCCAACCGTGCGCGGCGTTGCAATGAACCCGATCGATCACCCGCACGGCGGCGGCGAAGGGCGCACCGGCACCGGTCGGCACCCCGTCAGTCCCTGGGGCAAGCTCACAAAAGGCTATCGCACGCGCAAGAACAAGCGCACCGACACCATGATTGTGCAGCGGCGCTATAGCAAGTAGATCTTAGGATCCCTATGTCACGCTCTCTGAAAAAAGGCCCGTTTGTCGACGGGCATCTGCTCAAAAAGGTTGAGACGGCGCAGGCGTCCAAGGACAAGCGCCCGATCAAGACGTGGTCGCGTCGCTCGACGATCGTGCCCGACTTTGTCGGCCTTACGATCGCCGTCCATAACGGCAAACAGCACGTGCCGGTGTACATCAGCGAACAGATGGTCGGGCACAAGCTTGGCGAATTTGCGCTCACGCGCACCTTCAAAGGCCACGCTGCGGAGCGCAAGACCGCGCCGGCGCCGGCGAAAAAGTAACGAGGATCCGAAATGGAAACCACGGCTTCATATCGGGGTGCGCGACTCTCGGCCCAGAAGGGACGGTTAGTGGCTGATCTGGTGCGCGGTAAGCCGGTCGATAAGGCGCTCAACATCCTGAACTTCACGCCCAAGAAGGCCGCTGGCGTTATCCGCAAACTGCTCGAATCGGCCATCGCCAATGCGGAACACAACGACGGTGCCGATATTGATGAGCTGCGCGTGACCCGCATTTATGTCGAGCAGGGTCCGACGCTGCGTCGCTTTTCGGCACGCGCCAAGGGGCGCGGGACGCGCATTAGCAAAAAGAGCTGCCATATCTACATCGCGGTTGGCGATGGAAGGAAAGAGTAGGTAACGCATGGGCCAAAAAATCAACCCGACGGGATTCCGACTCGCGGTTTCACGCAACTGGAATTCGCGCTGGTTCGCCACCGGCAAGGAATTTAGCCGGATGCTCAGCGAGGATCTGCACGTGCGCGACTACCTGCGGCGCAAACTGCGCAACGCTTCGGTAGGGCGCATTCTCATCGAGCGACCAGCAAAAAACGCTCGCATAACGATTTTCTCCGCGCGCCCTGGGGTGGTCATTGGCAAAAAGGGCGAGGACATCGAAACGCTGAAAGTCGAGCTGCAAAGGATGATGGGCGTGCCGGTGCACGTGAACATCGACGAGATTCGCAAGCCCGAACTCGATGCGCAACTGATCGCCGACTCGATCACCCAGCAACTGGAAAAGCGCATTATGTTTCGCCGAGCCATGAAGCGCGCAATGCAAAACGCCATGCGCCTAGGAGCGCAGGGCATCAAGATCATGAGTTCGGGCAGGCTCAACGGAATCGAGATTGCGCGTACCGAGTGGTACCGCGAAGGCCGCGTACCGTTGCATACGCTTCGCGCCGACATCGACTACGGGTTTTCCGAGGCCAAGACGACTTACGGCGTGATCGGTGTGAAGGTCTGGGTCTACAAGGGCGACACTTTGGGCCGCACGGAGGCCGGCGGTGCCGAGGCCGTTGCTCCGGCGCCCGAGCGCGAAGAGCGGCGCGCACCGCGCCGCCCGGTGGGCGAGCGCCCCAGCGCGGCGCCGCGCACGGCCGCCCCGCGACGCGCCGCGCGGAAGCCCGAATCGGCGTCAGCCGCGGAGACGCCTGCGCCGGCGGGCGGTGCCGCTCCGGCCGCGGAGGAGGCGGCGCGGCCGGCAGTCAAGCGCGTGCGCAAAGTCGCTACGAAGGCTGCCGATAAGCCGACGCCGGACAAGGGCGAGAGCAAGTAAAGGAGTGGCACTATGCTGCAACCGGCACGACGCAAGTATCGCAAAGACCACAAGGGGCGCAATCGCGGCTTGGCCACGCGCGGCGCCAAGGTCTCTTTTGGCGAGTTCGGCCTTAAGGCTACGGAGCGCGGACGCCTGACGGCACGCCAGATTGAGGCGGCGCGGCGCGCAATCACGCGCCACATTAAGCGCGGCGGCCGAGTGTGGATCCGGATTTTTCCGGACAAGCCGATCTCGCAAAAACCGGCAGAGGTGCGCATGGGTAACGGCAAGGGCAACCCGGAGTACTGGGTCGCGCAAATCCAGCCGGGCAAGGTCCTGTATGAGATGGATGGCGTCGAAGAGACGATCGCGCGGGAGGCCTTTACCCTGGCCGCGGCCAAGCTTCCTTTGAAGACCGTATTTGTCTCGCGGCAGCTCGGTGTCTAAGGGGAAAGCGGATGGAAGCCAAAGAACTGCGCGCTAAGAACGACGCTGCGCTGCAAACCGAACTGCGCGAGCTGCTTAAAGCGCAATTTTCCGCGCGCATGCAGCGCGCGACGCAACAGCTGCAAAATCACACCCAGTTACGCAAATTGCGCCGTGACATCGCGCGCGTGCGTACCGTGATGACCGAAAAGGCAAACGCGAAATGATGTCCTCTGCACAACCTGCCGCAGCGCAGGCGCCTCAGCGCACCCTGGTCGGGCGCGTGATCAGCAATAAGATGGATAAGACAGTGACGGTCCTTGTCGAGCGCCGCGTAAAGCACCCCGTATACGGCAAGTTTGTCGTGCGCTCGACCAAGCTGCATGCACACGATGCCAGCGACAAGATCAACGAGGGCGATCTGGTAGAAATTGCCGAGAGCCGGCCGCTTTCGCGGACCAAGTTCTGGACCGTGACCCGAGTGCTCGAGGCCGCGCGAAGCTAATCCAAGCGGCCCCGGCGCGCGGCGGATTTGCAAGCGCGATCGCTTTCGCGCTAGAATCTGCGGCTCGCCGGAGTTTATTTAGGCGGAAAGGTTCGGTGCTGGGGTTGGCCCGTGCGAGAGCCAGGCAGACCAGGTGCGGGACCCGATGTAGGTTTTCCGGGCCGTTCAATTCGTACGGTCCGCCTCCCCGAACGGGACCAAGACTGACCGCAGTGCACGCGCGCAGCGACCGGACGCTAGAGCAGCGTCCGGGCAATCGAGCAGGCGCAGCGGGAAAAGTTGGGAAGAACGATGATTCAAATGCAGACGATGCTCGACGTCGCCGACAACACGGGCGCACGTTCGGTGATGTGTATCAAGGTGCTTGGCGGCTCCAAGCGTCGGTATGCCCACATCGGCGATGTCATCAAGGTGACCGTCAAGGATGCGGCCCCGCGCGGGCGGGTCAAAAAAGGCGAGGTCTACAGCGCCGTCGTCGTGCGCACGGCGAGCGGCTTGCGCCGCGTCGACGGCTCGGCGATCAAGTTTGATCGCAACGCCGCCGTCTTGTTGAACAACAAGCTTGAGCCCATCGGCACGCGCATTTTCGGGCCGGTGACGCGCGAGCTGCGCACGGAGCGCTTCATGAAAATCGTGTCGCTTGCCCCCGAAGTGCTGTAGGCGCAGGCACTCGACACACATTGGCAGGAAGGCAGGGCAGATTCCCGATGCAAAGGATTCGCAAGGGCGACGAAGTCGTCGTAATCGCCGGTAAGGACCGCGGCAAGCGCGGGGTCGTGCTCGACCGTGTCGACCAGCGCCATGTTCGCGTCGAGGGCGTAAATCTGGTCAAAAAGCACGTTCGACCCAACCCCATGAAAGGCGTGACGGGTGGCATCTCCGACAAGACGCTGCCAATCGACCAGTCCAACGTGATGCTCTACAACCCCGCAACCGGTAAAGGCGAGCGGGTCGGCTTTAAGGTGGTCGACGGCAAGAAGCTGCGCGTGTTCAAGAGCAGCGGCGCCTTGGTCGGCGAGCGGACCTAAGGTCGGGAGGCAAGGCAACCATGACCCGTCTGCAGCAACAATATCGCGAGAAGATCGTTCCCGAGCTGACGAAGAAATTCGGCTACAAGACATCGATGCAGGTGCCACGCATCACCAAGATCACCCTGAATATGGGGGTGGGTGAGGCGGTCAATGACAAAAAGAACATCGATGCGGCGCTCGCCGATATGACTCGCATCGCCGGACAAAAGCCGGTCGTCACCAAGACCCGAAAGGCAATTGCCAACTTCAAAGTGCGCCAAGGTCTGCCGATCGGCTGTATGGTGACTTTGCGCGGTGAGCGCATGTACGAATTCCTTGATCGCCTGATCACGATCGCCTTTCCTCGCGTACGCGACTTTCGCGGCGTGTCGGGTCGCGCCTTCGACGGCCGCGGTAACTACAACATCGGCCTGAAGGAGCAGATCATTTTCCCCGAGATCGAGTACGACAAGATCGACAAGCTGCGGGGGATGAACATCAGCATTACAACCACCGCGAAATCCGACGAGGAAGCCAAGGCGCTGCTCGCCGCGTTCCGGTTCCCGTTCCGTAACTGAGCGAGGTAAACGTTGGCAAAGCTAGCCCTGAAAAATCGTGAAGCCAAACGAGAGGCATTGGTCAAGAAGTTTGCCGCCAAGCGAGCCGCTCTAAAAGCGACGTTTTCCGATCAGACCTTGTCGATGGAGGAGCGTTTGCATGCCCAGCAGCAGCTGCAGGCGCTGCCGCGCAACGCAAATCCGACTCGGCTGCGCAACCGCTGCGCCATTACCGGGCGCCCGCGTGGCAATTTCCGCAAGTTCGGGCTAGGCCGCAGCAAGATCCGCGAAGCGGCAATGCGCGGCGATATTCCTGGCCTGATCAAGGCAAGTTGGTAAGGCGGGGTTTGCAAATGAGCATGAGTGATCCAATCGCCGACATGCTGACGCGCATTCGCAATGCGCAGCGTGTTGAAAAGACGGAAGTGGCGATGCCGTCGTCCAAGCTGAAGGTGGCGATCGCGCAGGTGTTGCGCGACGAGGGCTACATCGAGGGCTTCCAAGTCGCCGATGCAGCTGCCTCTGGGGGCAAGACAATCGGCCACGCCGAGTTGCGCATTGGCCTGAAGTACTACGCCGGCCGGCCCGTGATCGAGCGTCTCGAACGCGTCTCGCGCCCCGGCCTGCGGATCTATCGTCGCCGCAACGATCTGCCTCAGGTGATGAACGGCCTGGGTGTGGCCATTGTCTCGACGCCGCGCGGCGTGATGACCGATCGCAAGGCGCGCAGCCAAGGCGTGGGCGGCGAGATTCTTTGCTACGTTGCCTGAACCGGGGATCGATCATGTCACGAGTCGCACGCATACCGGTTGCCCTTACCAAAGGAGTTGACGCGCAGTTGGGTTCGGACCGTATCACCATCAAGGGTCCGCAAGGCACGCTGCAGCACTCTTTGTCCGATCTGGTCACGATCACGATTGGCGACGGCAAGATCCGCTTTGCGGCCGTCGATGCTTCGCGGCAGGCCAAGGCCATGAGCGGCACGATGCGAGCGCTGGTCGCAGGCATGGTCGAGGGAGTGAGCAAGGGTTTTGAGCGCCGCCTTAGTCTGGTCGGCGTGGGCTATCGCGCGCAAGCGCAGGGCGACAGGATCAGCCTCTCGCTGGGGTTCTCGCACGCTGTCGAGCACCGCATGCCCGCCGGCATCAAGGTGGAAACGCCTAGCCAAACAGAGATCGTGATCCGAGGCGCCGACAAGCAGCGGGTCGGGCAGGTCGCGGCGGAGATCCGCGCCTATCGCCCCCCGGAACCTTACAAGGGCAAGGGCGTGCGCTATGACAACGAGACGGTGGTCTTGAAAGAGACCAAGAAGAAGTGAACCTGCCGGGAACTACGCCATGATCAACAAGAAGCAATCGCGCCTTCGCCGCGCAAGCGCTACGCGGGCACGCATCGAATTAAACGGCGCACACCGGCTGACGGTGCACCGCTCCAATCACCATATCTACGCGGCCGTGATATCTCCATCGGGCGACAAGGTGCTGGTGTCGGCCTCTACGCTCGAGCAGGAAGTGCGCAACGAACTCTCGGCAGCCAAAGGCCGCGGTGGCAATATCGCTGCGGCCAAGGTCGTCGGTACACGGTTGGCGCGCAAGGCGGCTGCGGCTGGAATCGAGAAAGTTGCCTTCGATCGCGCGGGTTTTCACTTCCACGGTCGGGTCAAGGCGCTTGCCGACGCGGCGCGCGAAGCCGGCTTAAAGCTCTAGGAGCCAACGATGGCCAGAATCCAAGCAAAGAATTTGGGCGAGGCGCGCGAAGATGGTATGCGCGAGAAGATGATCGCGGTGAACCGCGTCACCAAGGTGGTTAAGGGCGGTCGCATTCTGGCTTTTGCGGCACTGACCGTGGTTGGCGATGGGGACGGGCGCGTCGGCATGGGCAAGGGCAAGGCGCGGGAGGTTCCGGTCGCGGTGCAAAAAGCGATGGAGCGCGCGCGGCGCGGCATGGGCCGTGTTCCCCTGCGCAACGGGACGGTGCAGCACAGCGTCGAGGCCAAGCACGGTGCGGCCAAAGTCATGCTAGCGCCGGCGGCCGAGGGCACGGGCATCATCGCCGGCGGGCCGCTGCGCGCGATTTTTGACGTGATGGGCGTGCGCAACGTGGTCGCCAAATCGCACGGCTCGACCAACCCATACAACATGGTGCGCGCCACGCTCAAGGCGCTGGAGCGGCTGCGCACTCCGGCCGAGATCGCCGCCAAACGCGGCAAGACGGTCGAAGAGATTCTTGGCTAAGGATGCACGATGGTGACAAAAGCGGCGAATAAACCAGTCACGGCCAAGGCAGGCACAGCGAAAAAGTCGCTCAAGGTGACGCTTGTCAAAAGCGTGGCGGGAACCAAATCGGGACACCGCGCGACGGTGCTGGGCTTGGGCCTTAAGCGCCTGCACAGCACGCGCGTGCTCGAGGACACCCCAGCGGTGCGCGGAATGATCAACAAAGTTGCCTATTTGGTTCGGGTCGACTAAGAAAGCGGAGTTGGTTATGCGTCTAAATTCCCTGAAGGCATCACCCGGATCACGCCGCGTGCGTCACCGCGTCGGCCGCGGCATCGGCAGCGGTTGGGGCAAAACCGCTGGTCGCGGACACAAGGGACAGAGCTCGCGCTCCGGCGGTTTTCACAAGGTTGGTTTTGAGGGCGGACAGATGCCGCTGCATCGGCGCTTGCCCAAACGCGGTTTTACTTCACTCACGCGCCGCTTCGTGGCCACCGTGCGCTTGTCGCAGATCCAGGCGCTAGACGCCGAGCAAATCGATTTGGCCGCGCTGCAGCGCGCGGGCATTGTGCCCACGCTCGCACAGGCTGCGCGCATCGTTAAGACAGGCGAGTTGTCGCGCAAGGTGAAGGTGCGTGGCATCGGCGTGAGTGTGGCGGCTCGGGCGGCGATCGAGGCCGCGGGCGGCACGGTCGAAGACTGACGCGAGCGCGGCCGGGAGCAGCAACGTGGCGAGCCAACAGGGCAAACTGTCCAGCAGCGGAAAGTACGCCGACCTCAAGCGTCGGGCGGTCTTTCTGGTGCTCGCGCTGATCGTCTATCGGCTGGGAACGCACATTCCGGTGCCACTGATCGATCCTGACCAGTTCCGCCAGGCGTTTCAGTCGCAGCAAGGCGGGATTTTGGGCTTGCTGAACATGTTCTCCGGCGGCGCGCTTTCGCGCTTTTCGATTTTCTCGATCGGGATCATGCCCTACATTTCGGCCTCGATCATCATGCAGATGCTTACGTACGTGGTGCCGTCGCTGGAAGCTTTGCGCAAAGAAGGCGAGTCCGGGCGACGCAAGATCACACAGTACACACGCTACGCTACCGTCGGACTTGCCGCGGTCCAGTCCTACCTGGCGATCGTGGCAATTGAGTCGGTGCCCAACTTGGTAATCGAACCCGGACTGCTGTTTCGCGTCATCGGTGTGGTGTCGCTCGTTACGGGTTGTCTGTTCTTGATGTGGATTGGCGAGCAGATTACCGAGCGGGGTCTGGGCAACGGTATCTCGATCGTCATCTTCTCGGGTATTGTGGCCGGCTTGCCCAGCGCACTGGGACGCTTGTTTGAACTGGTAGCCAACGGAGCGTTGGGTTATCTGGCGTTTTTCACGATCGCGGCCCTGATCGTAGGCGTGACTGGCGTCGTCGTCTTCGTCGAGCGCGGGCAGCGCCGCATCCTGGTCAATTACGCCAAGCGCCAAGTGGGCAACAAGGTCTTCGGCGGGCAAAGTTCTTATCTGCCGCTAAAGCTGAACATGTCGGGCGTGATTCCACCGATCTTTGCCTCCTCGATCGTGCTGTTTCCGGCAACAATCGCGGGCTGGTTCACGACGGGCGACGCCACGCGTTGGATACGCGACCTGGCCACGGCATTGCAGCACGGGCAGCCGCTGTATCTGGTCTTGTACGCCTCGCTGATCATCTTTTTTTGTTTTTTCTACACGGCGCTGGTCTTCAACAGCAAGGAGCAGGCCGATAACCTCAAGAAAAGCGGCGCGTTCGTGCCCGGAATTCGTCCCGGCGAGCAGACCGCGCGGCATATCGACAAGATCTTGCTGCGTCTGACTTTGGCTGGCGCCATCTACATCACGCTGGTGTGTCTGGTGCCGGAGTTTTTGTACTTGCGCTGGAGCGTGCCCTTTTATTTCGGTGGCACCTCGCTGCTGATCGTCGTCGTGGTGACGATGGATTTCATGGCGCAGGTGCAGGCGTACATGATGACGCACCAGTACGAATCGCTGCTGAAGAAGGCCAACTTTCGCAGCGGTGCGCCGGGGATGACACGGTAGCGATGGCACGAGATGACGTCATCCAGATGCAGGGCGAGATTCTGGAGAATCTGCCCAATGCGACGTTTCGAGTGAAGCTCGAAAATGGCCACGTCGTTCTGGGGCATATTTCGGGCAAGATGCGGATGCACTACATCCGCATCTTGCCTGGTGACAAGGTAACGGTGGAACTGACGCCGTACGACCTGACGCGCGCGAGGATCGTTTTTCGCGCCAAGTAGAGGCACGCACGCGTGCGCGGGCAAGATGGGAGCAAGACAATGAAAGTGCTAGCTTCAGTTAAGAAAATGTGTCGCAAGTGCAAGGTGATTCGGCGCAAGGGCGTCGTGCGGGTGATCTGCACCGACCCGCGCCACAAGCAGCGGCAGGGCTAGGGATCGCTCGACGCAACACCAGGGAGAAATTTTCCAATGGCACGTATAGCCGGTATTAACATTCCCCCGCACCAGCACGCCGAGCTTGGTCTGACGGCGATCTATGGGATCGGCCGCGCGCGCGCGCGCGCGATTCTCGATGCTGTCAAGGTGCCCCATGATCGCAAGGTCAAGGAGCTCACAGACGCGGAACTCGAACGCATTCGGGAAGCCGTCAGCCGCTTCGCCGTGGAAGGTGACCTACGTCGGGAGATTCAGCTATCGATCAAGCGTCTGATCGATCTGGGCTGCTATCGCGGGGTGCGGCACCGTCGCGGCTTGCCGGTTCGCGGGCAGCGCACCCGGACCAACGCGCGCACCCGAAAGGGACCACGCAAGGCGGGCGTGGCTTTGAAAAAGCCCACCTGATCCACATCGCGTGAGGCCGTTTGGGGCCGCGGTAGCAATACGGCCCGGCAAAGATTCCCAGCACAGCAGATGAACGAGGCAATACAGCATGGCAACTAGAACCGCTCCGACCACTCAGCAGCTCGCCAGCCAACGCGCGCGCAAGAAGGTCAAGAAGAACGTCGCCGAGGGCATCGCCCACATTCACGCGTCGTTTAACAACACCATCATCACGATCACCGATCGGCAGGGCAATGCCCTGTCCTGGTCCACCAGCGGTGGTGCCGGCTTTAAGGGCTCGCGCAAGTCCACGCCGTTTGCCGCTCAAGTGGCGGCCGAGGCGGCTGGCCGCGCCGCGCTCGAGTGCGGAGTGAAGAATCTTGAGGTGCGAATTAAAGGTCCGGGACCGGGACGGGAATCCTCGGTTCGGGCGCTCAATGCCTGCGGATTTCGGATCACCTCGATCCAGGACATCACGCCGGTGCCGCACAACGGCTGCCGGGCACCGAAGCGCCGCCGTGTCTGATCCGCATCGTCAGGAGGAGCCCCCGATGGGGTTGGACAATCTCGTGAGTGCACGGACGCCGACCGCGGGCCGGGCGCTTGCCTGCCGTCAAATTGCCGCACTTGATTTGGTGCGATAGGAATCGATATGGCCCGTTATACCGGAGCAAAACTTAAGCTTTCGCGGCGCGAGGGCACGGACCTGTTTCTCAAGAGCGCTCGCCGCACGCTCGATTCGAAATGCAAGGCCGACAGTAAACCCGGACAGCATGGCCGCATGTCCGGTGCGCGCTTGTCCGACTACGGCGTGCAGTTGCGCGAAAAACAAAAGGTCAAGAGAACCTATGGGCTTTTGGAGCGCCAGTTCCGCCGCTATTTCGCGGAGGCCGAGCGGCGCCGTGGCAATACGGGAGCGAACCTGATTGCGCTGCTTGAGTCGCGCCTAGACAACATTGTGTATCGAATGGGCTTTGGCTCCACGCGTGCGGAGGCAAGGCAGCTGGTCTCGCATGGGGCCATCGAGGTAAATGGCCGCGTTGTGAACGTTTCGTCCATGGTGCTGCAAGCAGGCGACCAGATCGCGGTGCGCGAATCTGCCCGCAAGCAAACACGCGTCCAAGACTCCCTGCAATTGGCCAGCCAGACCGGATTTCCCTCGTGGGTCGACGTCGACGCGCAGAAGATGGTCGGCAAATTCAAGGCCGCGCCGGACCGCGGAGACGTCGCGCAGGACATCAACGAGTCGCTCGTGGTGGAGCTGTATTCGCGCTGATTTTTTTGGTGCCCGCCACGACACCATGGCGGGTGTTTTTGAGAGCCGGAGTTTGTGGGCGGCCGGCTCTTGTTTCAGGTAAGTCCCGCGACCATCCAGCAGCCTTATCGGTGTAACGAGCCGAGGGTATTGAAGGGGATCGTCCATGAGTACAACAGGTTTGTTAAAGCCGCGTGCCATCGAAGTCGAGTCGACTGGCCCGCACAGTGCCATCGTCACGATGGAGCCATTCGAGCGCGGTTACGGACACACGCTCGGCAACGCCCTGCGTAGAATTCTTCTGTCGTCGATGGTTGGGTACGCGCCGACGGAAGCGCAAATTGAAGGTGTGGTTCACGAATACTCGACGATTGACGGGGTCCGAGAGGATGTAGTCGACATCCTGTTAAACCTCAAGGGCATCGTCTTTAAGCTGCATAATCGCGACGAAGTCAATCTGAACCTGCACAAGGAAGGCGAAGGCGTCGTTACGGCGGCGGACATCGAGTTGCCGCACGATGTGGAGGTCGTCAATCCGGATCACATGATTGCCCGTCTGACAACGGGTGGCAAGCTCGAGATGCAGATCAAGGTCGAAAAGGGGCGCGGCTACATTCCCGGGACGGTGCGTGCGTTCCGCGACGACCACTCTACGACAATCGGCAAGGTGGTGATGGATGCCTCCTTTTCCCCAGTGCGACGCGTCAGCTACACCGTGGAAAGCGCGCGGGTGGAGCAGCGCACCGATCTTGACAAGCTCGTGATGACGATCGAGACCAACGGCGCGATGACTCCGGAAGAGGCGGTGCGCCAATCGGCACGGATTCTTATCGAACAGCTCTCGGTGTTCGCTGCGCTGGAGGGCGTCACCGAGCCGGTCCACGCGCAACGCACTTCGCCCGACGTCGATCCGATTCTTCTGCGCCCGGTCGACGACCTGGAGCTGACCGTCCGCTCGGCCAACTGCTTAAAGGCGGAGAACATCTACTACATCGGCGATCTGATTCAGCGCACGGAGAACGAGTTGTTAAAGACTCCGAACCTTGGTCGCAAGTCGCTTAACGAGATCAAGGAAGTGCTTGCCGCACGCGGGCTGACGCTGGGTATGAAATTGGAGAACTGGCCGCCCGTCGGTCTAGACAAGTAAAGCAAGCCTCCGGCCGGGTGGCCGGAGCCGATTCACTTTGCATCGACGATCGGACCGCCCCGAATCTTGCGCGGCTGCAACGGCATCGCCGGGGATCGAAGAATCCGAAACAAGACAAACGAAGGAAACTCTTATGCGTCACGGACACGGTCTGCGAAAGCTCAACCGCACGAGCAGCCACCGCTTGGCAATGTTGCGCAACATGTCCAACTCGCTGCTGCGTCATGAACTGATCAAAACCACCCTTCCCAAGGCGAAGGAACTGCGTCGGGTGGTAGAGCCTTTGATCACACTGGCCAAGGATCCCACGCTCGCCAATCGGCGGCTGGCCTTTAACCGGTTGCGCGATCGCGAAATGGTGGTCAAGCTCTTTTCCGAGATCGGCCCGCGCTATAAGGCCCGCCAGGGTGGATACACTCGCATACTGAAGTTCGGTTTTCGTGTGGGCGACAACGCACCCATGGCGCTGATGGAACTCGTGGACCGGCCGCAAACCGGTGCAGCGGCCGCAAGCGATACCAAGCCCGGCGCCTGAGCCGATCATGGCTGCGGCGAACGCCGCCGCGGCAGCCCTGTCGGTGCACGAACTGCGCAAGACTTATGGCACGGTTGCGGCGGTCGATGCAGTGTCTTTCGCGGTACGCGCGGGCGAATGCTATGCCTTGCTGGGGCCCAACGGTGCCGGCAAGACATCGATCTTGCGCTGCTGCCTGGGTTTGACCGCTTACGATTCGGGCGCCATCGATTTGCTCGGCTATCGTATTCCCGCCCAGGCACGCCTAGCGCGCCAGCGCACGGGAGTCGTATCGCAGATGGACAATCTGGATCCGGACTTCACCGTAGAGGAAAATCTCGTTGTCTACGGCCGCTACTTTGGCATCGACCGGCGTACGATCGGGCGGCGCATCCCGGAACTGCTGGAATTTGCCAGTCTTGGCCAGAAGGTGCATGCGCGCATTAGCGAGCTCTCCGGGGGAATGAAGCGCCGGCTGATGCTGGCACGGGCACTGGTAAACGATCCGAGCCTCATACTGATGGACGAGCCCACCACGGGTCTTGACCCCCAGGCGCGGCATTTGATTTGGGAGCGACTCAAGCAGCTGCTTTCACGTGGCAAGACGATCTTGCTCACCACGCATTTCATGGACGAGGCCGAACGTCTGGCCGACCGCCTAGCAATACTCGATCGCGGGCACAAAATCGCTGAAGGCACTCCGCGCGAGCTCATACGCGAGCAGATCGAACCCGAAGTGGTCGAGGTGTTTGGCGAGGGCGCGGTCGAATGGGCCCGCGACCGTGCCCCGAGCCTGTCATCGCGCGTGGAGATAGCGGGAGAGACCGCGTTTTGCTACGTCACGGACGCCACTGCGATTTTGCGAGAACTCGAGCAACGCCCCGGATTGCGCCACTTGTATCGCCCGGCCAATCTGGAGGACGTGTTTCTGAAACTTACCGGACGTGAAATGCGGGCAGAGTGGTAATGACGAACCCGGCAGCCTTTTGGCGCGTTCCTCGGGTCTCGCGCCGCTTCATCCCCGTTTGGCAGCGCAATATGCTGGTGTGGCGCCGCTACCTGCTCGAACGCGTGCTGTCCAATATCGTCGAGCCGGCGATTACCTTGGTGGCCTTTGGCTACGGCTTGGGGACCTTGCTGCCCCAGATCGACGGTGTGGCGTATCTGCCCTACCTCGCCGGGGGCACGCTTTGTGTAAGCGTGATGTATTCGGCCAAGTTCGAGTCGCTCTGGGGTGCGTATAGCCGCATGGAGGTCCAGCACACCTGGGCCGCAATTTTGAACGCGCCCGTGGCCATCGACGACATCTTGCTGGGGGAGTTGGCGTGGGCGGCCACCAAGTCGGTGCTGACCGGCGCGGCGATGCTGCTGATTGTTTGGGCCCTGGGACTTGCCCGCACGCCCTTGGCCTTATTTGTCCTGCCACTTTCTTTTATTGCTGGGCTGTCCTTTTCTGCAATGGCCCTGATCGTCAACGCCCGCGCCAAAGGCTGGGACACGCTCTCGACTTATTTCACGATTGTTGTTACGCCGATGATCTTTTTAGGCGGGGTATTTTTCCCCCTCTCGCGCCTTCCGCCCTGGTTGCAGGAGATTTCGGCATTTTTGCCGCTAACGGCCCTCGTGCAGCTCGTGCGCCCATTGATGCTCGACCGCGTGCCGGAGGGCGCTGCGTTTCGCCTAGCGTTGCTGCTTTTTTATGCGTTCGGCTGCTATTTCGTTGCCGTTGGGCTTAGCCGCCGCAGGCTCTTGCGCTAGAAATACCAGTCGGCGCCTCGCATGACATGTCATCATTCGGTAATGAAATTTTCGTACCCTGCGCGCGATGTCGCGCACCTCCGATGGGCTTGACCAGTACAAGCCGCCTAGCACGAAGGCGGGCAATCACTATCGGGCGATTTTTCTTTCCGATATTCATCTAGGAACGGCCGGTTGCAAGGCCGCCCACCTGCTCGACTTTCTGCGGCACAACGAGTCGGAATGCCTGTACCTTGTCGGCGACATCATCGACGGCTGGGCGCTGCGTTCGCGTTTTTACTGGCCACAGTCGCATAACGACGTCATCCAGAAAATCTTGCGCAAGGCGCGCAAGGGCACAAGGGTTTACTACGTGCCGGGCAACCACGACGAAGTCGCCCGCCAGTTCTGCGGTCTGAAATTCGGTGACGTAAGCATTTGCGAAGATGCGCAATACCAACTCAAGGATGGCCGCACCTTGTGGGTAGTGCACGGGGATATCGCCGATGGCGTGATTCGCCATGTAAAGTGGCTTGCGCACCTGGGCGATGCCCTCTACGACTGGCTGCTGTGGCTCAACCGGCACCTAAATAACTTGCGTGCGCGGCTCGGATTTGGTTATTGGTCGCTCTCGCAGTACCTGAAATACAAAGTAAAGAACGCGGTCAGTTTCATCAGCGACTTCGAGGCAGTGTTGGTGCGCGAGGCGCGCCGGCGCGGTTACGATGGGGTCATTTGCGGGCACATCCATCATGCGCAGATTCGCACCGTCGATGGCGCCCTGTACGTGAACGATGGCGACTGGGTGGAGAGCCTCACGGCCTTGGTCGAAACGCATGAAGGCGAGCTGCGCATCTTGGTCTGGGACAAGATTTTGGCGCCCGACCTGCCGTCTCCGCATTGGAGCCTAGACGAGCACGAAGTGCCACAGCCTGTTGCCCCGGTTGCGGAACCGTGCGGCTAAATGGAACGGCTATGAAAATACTAACGGTGACGGACGCCTGGCACCCCCAGGTCAACGGCGTCGTGCGCACGATCGAGGCGACCAACCGCGAACTAACGCGCGCCGGACACCAGGTTCACGTGATTTCACCGCAATCGTTCTTCACGATTGCTTGCCCCGGCTACGGCGAGATCCGCTTGTCCCTGCTGCCGTACCGAAGACTGGCGCGGATGGTGCGCGCGATCGCGCCCGATGCCGTCCACATTGCGACTGAAGGCCCCTTGGGATTGGCCGCGCGGCGCTACTGCCTGAGCCACCACATGGCATTCACGACCGCGTACCACACGCGGTTTCCACAGTACCTTAGGGCGATGTACGGCATTCCGGAGGTTTGGGTCTACCGGTTCTTGCGTTGGTTTCATCGCCCTGCGCATTTCATGCTGACTCCCACCTCACATATCGAACGCGAGCTCGCGCAGCGGGGCATCAGCAACTTTGCCCGCTGGACGCGGGGCGTGGATTTGGACGTGTTTCACCCTGTCGCTGAGTCCTCGCCGCTGATTCAAGGATCACCGCGTCCGATCTTCCTTTTTGTCGGACGCGTGTCCGTAGAGAAGAACATTGACGCGTTCCTCGATTTGGATCTGCCAGGAACAAGAGTCGTGGCCGGCATTGGCCCGGAGCTCGAGCTTTTGCGCGACCGTCATCCGGAGGTGCGCTTTTTGGGCATTTTGAGCCGCGAGGAGCTCGCCCAGCTTTACTCGAGCGTCGACGTCTTTGTGTTTCCCAGCAGAACCGACACCTTCGGGCTTGTCCTTCTGGAGGCCTTGGCCTGTGGCACGCCGGTCGCGGCATACCCGGTGCAGGGCCCGCTTGACGTCGTGGGCGGCTCGGGCGTTGCCGTGCTCGACGAGGACTTGCGCAAGGCCGCTCTTGCGGCGCTACGTCTGGACCGGCACGCCTGCCGCGCCTACGCCGAACGGTTTTCGTGGGCGGCAGCTACGCAGCAGTTTTTGGAGCGGCAGGCGGCGTCCTCAAGCACGGGTTTCGAGGCGACTCGACACGTCGCGGCACAAGTTACCGACGAAGGCGCAAGCAGCGCGGGGCCAGCACCACAATAGCGGGCCCGTTTTCCTTCAGCCGCCTGCCTCCTCGCGCAGCCATCTGGCGGCCTGCAAGGCGAAGTAACTCAAAATGCCATCGGCGCCCGCGCGCTTGCATGCAATCAACGACTCCGTCGCTACCGCCCGCTCATCGAGCCAACCGTTGGCGCACGCGGCCTTGAGCATCGCGTACTCGCCACTTACCTGGTAGACGAAGGTCGGTGCGTGATACGTGTCTTTGACGCGTCGAACGATGTCCAGGTAGGGCATGCCAGGTTTGACCATGACCATGTCGGCGCCCTCCTGCAGGTCAAGTCCGACCTCGCGCAAGGCCTCGTCACTGTTGGCGGGGTCCATCTGATAAACGGCCTTGTTTGCCTTGCCCAGGTTGGAGCGCGAGCCGACGGCGTCGCGAAACGGTCCGTAAAAGGCGCTCGCATACTTTGCCGAGTAGGCCATGATGCGCGTGTGAATGTGCTTGTTTGTCTCGAGCGCGTGGCGGATGGCGCCGATTCGGCCATCCATCATGTCACTAGGAGCGACTATATCGACGCCGGCTTGGGCCTGGACCAAAGCCTGCACTTTCAGCACGTCGATCGTCTCGTCATTGAGCACGTAGCCGGTTGCGTCGATCAGCCCGTCTTGCCCGTGCGTGGTGTACGGATCGAGCGCCACGTCAGTGAGGATGCCAAGTTCCGGAAAGCGCGCCTTCAGGGCCCGAACCGTTTTGGGAACCAATCCTTCCGGGTTGCAAGCTTCGCGGCCATCGGCGCTTTTTTGCGTGGCCTCCAGAACCGGAAAGAGCGCAAGCACGGGGATTCGCAAAGCAAGGCATTCTTCCGCCACCCTTAGCAGTGGCTCGAGCGTCATGCGCTCTACCCCCGGCATCGAGGCCACGGCTTCGCGGCGCGTGGCTCCCTGAATGATGAACACGGGGTAAATCAGGTCGTCTGGCGCTAGGCGGGTCTCGCGCATCATGCGGCGCGAAAATTCGTCGCGTCGCATACGTCGCATACGGGTTGCGGGAAAGCCGGCAAATGAAGCGATAGGGGCGGACATTTGAAATCTCCGCGGCGCGCGCGGCGCCGTGCAACGTGGCAAATTCGATGCGAATAGTTCCGTGGAGCGATTTTACTTGCCCAGCCCGCTTACGCCTCCAGTATCTGGGCCGCCGCTTCGCGTAGCTCTTCTAGGCCGCTGCGATCATGGGCGGAAAAAAGCTGTACCGATGTGGCAATGGGTAGATCTTGCGCCCGCTGCTCAGCGCGCTCTTTTACCGCGCGGCGTTCGGCGGCGCCAATCTGGTCGGCTTTACTAAGTAGCAAGTGCAGGCGAAAGCGCTCAAGATCCTCGCGGCCACAGATCCAGCCAAGCAAGTCTTCGTCGGCCGGCAAGAAGGGCCTTCGAGCATCCATGACCAGCACAACGCCGCGCAGCATTCGACGCCCAAGCAGGTAGCCGCCGACGAGGCCGTCCCAGCGCTTGCGCGTCATGGCGTCGGCCTTCGCAAATCCGTAGCCGGGCAGATCGACCAGGTAGGCGCAGATCTTGCGCTCGGCCAAGGGTGCGTTGTCCATCACCGAGAAAAAGTTGAGCATTTGGGTGCGCCCGGGCGTTTTGGACGAGTAAGCCAGGCGCCGGCGCTGGGTCAACTCGTTGATGGCCGTTGACTTGCCCGAGTTCGACCTTCCGACAAAAGCCAATTCCGGCAACATTGCCAGTGGCGCCGAAGGCAATGCCGCCAGCTCCGCAACAGAGATAGTGAACTGGGCGGAAGCAAAGCTGGGGGAATGAGACACGATCGCAGCCATGTCGTGCGCAAGCGCAACTGCGCGCTCCTCGGTAAAATTCGCAGCATAGCCGTTCGGGCGAAAAGCAAACCGAATGCCGCAGAAGACACTAGGAGTGGAAGAAAAAATGGCGATTTTGCAGCGCAGGCAGGTAAACAAGGTGGGCGGCGAAATGTTGGCGAAGATTGTGCTCGCGCTCAGCTTCATCGGTGCAGCGACTGTGTCCTTAACGGCGTCTGCGGCGGGCTCCAATGCAGCGCTCCAGCGGCCCGACGCGACTAAAGGCAAACAGATTGCGGCGCAGGTTTGCGCCGCTTGTCACAACGCGGATGGGAATTCGACGGTTTCGACCAATCCCAAGCTCGCAGGCCAAAGTGCCGAGTACCTCGTCAAGCAGCTTACCGATCTAGCCAAACCCGCGGGAGACAAAACGGGGCGCGAGAGCCCCGTCATGAGCGGCTTTGCCGCATCGCTTTCCGCTGCGGACCGACAAAACGTTGCCGCTTGGTTTGCCTCCCAAACCGCGACCGCCGGTACCGCGGGTGGTCCCGAGGCCGCTCAACTTGGCGAACGACTATACCGTGCAGGACTACCGGCAAAGGCGGTCCCGGCCTGCGCTGGCTGTCACGGTCCTTCGGGCAACGGATTGCCGGCGCTGTATCCAAAGGTCAGCGGCCAGTACAGTGACTACGTCGAGGCGCAGCTGCGCGCGTTTCGCGACGGCTCGCGCCACAACAACGAAGCGATGGAGCAGATCGCCTTTCGCCTTTCCGATCCGGAAATCAAGGCGCTGGCCGATTTTGTCGCGGGGTTACGCGCACAGTGAGCCGGCGCTGCCGGGTGCGTGCGTTGCGCGCAGCCGTTAGGGCAGCAGGCTTTCGATGGCGAACAACTCCGTTGCCGACTCGCGCCGACGCACGAGGTGGCAGGTGTCGCCGTCGACAATGACCTCGGCGGGTCGACCTCGACTGTTGTAATTGCTGGCCATGCTCATACCGTAGGCGCCAGCCGATAAGACGGCAAGAAGGTCTCCTGCGGCCAGCGCCAAGGAGCGATCCTGCGCGAGCCAGTCCGCGCTTTCACAGACCGGACCGACAACGTCATAGATGCGCTGCTCTTGCGCGCGAGGCACTACTGGGCGCACCTCCATCCAGGCCTCGTACAGGGCCGGTCGCAGTAAGTCGTTCATACCTGCATCGACGATCGCGAAGTTTTTTGCTAGACCGGTCTTGACCACCTGCACCCGGGTCAGCAGCACCCCCGCGGCGCCAACGATCGAGCGACCGGGCTCCAAGATCAGCGTCTTGTCGCTGTGCCCGCGCCGATCGGTACAGGCAAGCAAAGCGGTGATGAGTTCCTCAATGCTGGGAGCCCGCTCGTCACGGTAGGCAATGCCTAGTCCGCCACCAAAATCTATGTGCCGAAGGCGAATTCCCTGCGCTTGGAGGCGATCGACGACATCAAATACACGCTCGGCCGCCTCGATATAGGGTTCCACGCTTGTGATCTGCGAGCCGATGTGACAGTCGATGCCGGCGACGTCGATCGCGGGCAGGCGCGCAGCGTACGGATACAGGGCCTCGGCCTCGGCTGCGGGAATTCCAAACTTGTTTAGTTTTAGACCCGTCGAAATGTACTGGTGCGTTTGCGGGTCGACATCCGGATTAATGCGAAGGGAAATCGGTGCCCGCCTTGCCGATGCACGTGCAACGCGATTGATCGTCTCGAGCTCGGCTGCCGACTCCACGTTAAAGCAGGCGATTTGCGCCTGCAGCGCTGCGCGTATTTCTTCCTCGCTTTTGCCCACTCCTGAAAATACGATCCGCTGCGCACTAGCTCCGGCAGCCAGAGCGCGCGCCAGCTCTCCGCCAGAAACAATATCAAAGCCGCTGCCTGCGCGCGCCAACAGGTTCAATACCGCGAGATTTGCGTTAGCTTTGACCGCGTAGCAAACCCACGCAGAGCGGCCGGCAAGGGCCGCGGTGTAGCGTTGGTAAGCCGCCAAAATGGCGTGCTTGGAATACACGTATGTAGGCGTACCGAATCGCTGCGCAATCTGCGTCAAAGGCAGGCTCTCGCAGCACAACGCGCCCTCTTCATAAACAAATGCCGAACTGTCGTCGGCGGTCATTGCGGTGCCTGAGGAGCGTTTTCGGGCTTTTGGGGCGTGGCGCTGGAAGCATCGCCGCCAACGCTGTTAGCGCTGTCCCTTGCGCTCACGCCGGCTTCATCGCTCCTGGCACCTGGAGCGGGCCCCACTGCGCCAGTACCGCCGCCCGCGGCCGCGGCGGCTCCCTGCCCTGCAGCTGCACCCGTAGCGGGAGGGTTCGTGCGTACCGGCCAGGGCGTATCCTTGCTGTGCCCCGGCAAATACAAAGGGCCCTTTTGCCCGCAAGCCGTGAGCAGCAGCAACGCAGCGATAAGTATGGCGCAACGTTGGTTCGCTCCTAGGGCAAGTGCGGCTTCAGAAGGCTTTGCCATAGTTCCAATCTAACATGACCGAATCGGAATTCTTGGATCGCGCCGAAGCGGCGCTGGCGCAGATTGAATCGTCCATCGACGATGCCGCAATCGAGGCCGAATGCAGCCTCAGCGCACTGGTGCTGGCGATCGATTTTGACGATGGCACCCGGATGATCGTCAACGCGCAAACGCCAATGCGGCAGCTGTGGTTGGCAACGCGCGGCGGCGGCATGCACTTTGGCTTTGACGGCGCCAGCTGGCGCGACCTGCGCAGTGGCGAAGAATTCTTCGACGCCCTCTCGCGCGTCGTATCCGAACACCTGGGTCGAAAGCTGCGCCTGCATCCGCGCTAAGGGCTCGCCAGCTTCAAAAGACCTGCTCCCCGGTTATGGAGCCGGGCAAACCCGGCGGTCGGTTTTCATCGGGCGTGCGATCATCCAATCCCAAACTGGCCACACCTTGGCCAGGCTGGAATTCTTCCAAATAAACCTCGCCATTGAGCTGCACCACGCCGGGGGGAGTTTCGCGCACGACCTGCGGGACCCCCTTCAGAGCGCCGGCCATATAGTCGATCCAGATCGGCAGGGCCAGACCACCACCGGTCTCGCGCACGCCCAACTGACGCGGCTGGTCAAAACCGACCCAGCCGACAGCAACGAGGCCGCCGGCATAACCTGCGAACCACGCGTCATGAGATTCGTTGGTTGTGCCGGTTTTGCCCGCTACGTCGACCCGGTTCAGGCTCGCGGCGCGCGCCGCAGTGCCAGTGCGCGCCACATCTTTGAGCATCGTGTCCACGATATAGGCCGTGCGCGCATCGAGCACCCTAGGCGCGGAATCGCCTGCGACCTGCGGTTTGGCCTCCATGAGAACCTTGCCATTGGCGTCGACTACGCGACTGATTAGGTAGGGATGAATTCCAAAGCCGCCATTGGCAAAGACGGCATAGGCCCCCAGCTCCTGCCAGGGAGTCACCGATCCCGCCCCAAGGGCCATAGTCAGATACGGCGGGTGCCGTTCAGGATCAAAACCAAAGCGCGCGATGTATTGCCGCGCGTAGGCAGGTCCGATTGCCTGCAGCACGCGGATCGAGACCATATTCTTCGATTTTGCTAGCCCCTGGCGCAGCCGCATCGGGCCTTCGAAGCCACCGTCGTAGTTTTTCGGCTCCCACAATTGCCCGCCGGTGAGCTCCGGAGCAACGCTAATGGGAGCATCGTTGACGAGCGTGCTGGTCATGATTCCTTTTTCCAAAGCAGCGGCATATATGAAGGGCTTGAGGCTTGAACCGGGCTGCCGCCAGGCCTGCAGCACGTGATCGAACTTGTTCAAGTTGAAATCAAAACCACCCACCAGTGCCCGTACCGCGCCGTCGCGCGCATCGGCCGAGACAAACGCTGCTTCCACCTGCGGTAGTTGAGCAATGCTCCAGCTGTCCTTGGGGCCCCGTACCAGGCGAATAAGCGAGCCGGGCACAATGCGGTGCGCGGGTGCGGTCTTGGGGCTAAGCGCGGCGGCCGCAAAGCGCAGAGCCTCACCGTCAATGCGCACCGTGGCACCGCCCGCCATTTGCGCCTTGATGGCGCGTGTGCTGGCCTCCAGGACGATCGCCGCGGGAAAGCCCGAGACGTCGGGGGCAGCAGCCAGCGCGTCGCTGATTCGCCGTGCGCGCTGCTCAGGTTCGCCACCGATGTCTACCTGCCGCTCCGGCCCGCGGTACCCGTAGCGCTGGTCATAGTTCAGCACCTGCGCGCGCAGCGCTTCGTAGGCTAGTTGCTGATCGCCGCTCGATATTGTCGTGTAGACGTTCAGTCCGCGCGTGTAGGCTTCCTCGTGAAAAATCTCCGCCACCAGCTGACGCGCGAGCTCGGCGACGTACTCGGCGCGCACCCGCGAATGGGTGATGTTCGCAACCATGGCGCCTTCCGCGCGGGCGTGTACCTCTTCGGCCACCGCGGCGTCGTACTCTTTGCGGCTGATCACATGGATCGCGAGCATGCGCCCCAGTACGTAGTGCTGACGCGCCCGCGCGCCCTTGGGGTTGGTCAGGGGATTGCCGGTGCTCGGCGCCTTGGGCAATTCGGCGAGCATGGCGCATTCGCCAAGTGTCAAATCGGAAAGCGATTTACCAAAGTACACCTGCGCCGCCGAGGCAAAGCCGTAGGCCCGCTGACCCAGGTAAATCTGATTGATATAAATCTCCAAGATCCTGTCTTTCGTCATCGACGATTCGATCTTGACGGCCAGGGCAATCTCGTAGACCTTGCGAAGGTAGCTTCGCTCCGAACTGAGAAAGAAATTGCGCGCCACCTGCATAGTGATGGTGCTTGCGCCCTGCACGCGATGGCCCGACACGAGGTTAACTAGCGTGGCCCGCAAGATTCCCAGTGCGTCAACGCCACCATGGTGGTAAAAGTTGGTGTCCTCGGCGGCGAGAATTGCCTGCTTTAAGCGCTCGGGCACTTCTGCGATGGTGACCAAGCTGCGCCGCTCCTCGCCAAATTCGCCCAGCAGCACACCGTCCGCGCTCCACACCCGCAGCGGCACTTTGGGCCGGTAGTCGGTCAGCGTATCAATCGAAGGCAGGTTGTAGTAAGCGATGGAAAAAACGAACGTTGCCAAAAGCAGCACACTAGCCAGCGCGGCGCCTACGAGGATGGTCGCAAAACCCAGGACGCGCGCGGTCCGTGTGCGCGCCTGCTCGAGCAGCCATTGGCGCACTTGGACCAGAACATTTGTTGCGGCGGACGGCAATGAGCCCTCGGGGTTACGAAATTGCAGGACGGCCGCGGATTATAGGCAGGGGCGCGCGGGCAGCCGGCGCCGCTAACCGGCTACGTGCCCATGGGGGCGGTCACGGCAATACGGTGCGCGCCGCCATAGACAATTCGCAATACCGGAAAACTGCCACTGCTCGACCGTTCAATGGACTTGGCTCGATTGGTTGCTCTTGCTAGCATCGCCGGCAGCGTCGGGTGGTCTGTCGGTAAATTCCGGCAACGTAAGGGAAATAGCCGATTGCCGAGCCGTTCTGAGTCGGACAAGGGACGGTTTTTCGGGCTTGCAGGGTGCGAAATGCTGCCCGAACGGCCTAACCCATGTATCGTCCGGAATTGCCAGTTTTCCAAGGAGTGGCGGTTTGGCCTTCGAGTTGCCGTTTTTTTCGTCCAAGACACTGCCGCTACTGGGTTTGGACATCGGCTCGTCAAGCGTAAAACTGGTCGAACTGACCGACGCCGGGTCCGGTGTGGTGCGGCTGGAGCGTTACGCCATTGAGCCGATCCCGCGCGGGGCCGTAGTCGATGGCAACATCGACAAAATCGACGTTGTTGCTGATGCCGTCAAGCGGGTTTGGCGGCGCGCCGGTTCGCGCGTGAAAAACGTCGCCATGGCGCTGCCGGCCTCGGCCGTCATCACCAAGCGCATTGCCTTGCCGGGCAACTTGCGCGAGGAAGAGATGGAGATGCAAGTCGAGAGCGAGGCCAACCAGTACATTCCATTTGCGCTCGACGAAGTGAGCCTGGACTTTCAGGTACTCGGTCCGATTCCCAACTCGCCTGAAGATGTCGAGGTGCTCATTGCAGCCTCGCGCAAGGAAAAGGTCGAGGACCGCATGGCGGTGGCGCAGGCCGCGGGGCTCACGGCGGTTGTCATCGACGTGGAATCCTTTGCGGCGCGTGCGGCCCTGGCGCGCCTGGTGGAACAATTACCTAATCGTGGTGAGGGTTTGGTTATTGCTGTCTTTTATATCGGCGCCAATACCACCAGCGTTACGGTGCTGCTTGACGGAGAGGCGATCTACGAGCGCGAACAGCCCTTTGGAGGCCAACAGCTCACCGCCGACATTGCACGCGCGTACGGCATTTCGCCAGAGGAAGCCGAGCACAAAAAGCGCAGTGGCGATCTGCCCGCCAACTACGAGGCCGACGTGCTCAAGCCGTTCATCGACGCGACCGCGACCGAAATCACGCGCGCGTTGCAGTTTTTCTTTACCTCGACTCCGTACACGCGAGTGGATCAAATCATGCTGGCCGGTGGCTCGTCCGTGCTCACGGGACTACCGGAGGCGCTCATGGATCGGGCGCAAGTTCCCACTTCGGTGATCTCCCCATTCAAGGGCATGGAGTTGGCATCGAATCTGCGCGAGCGTCAGCTGCGACTGGATGCCCCCGCGCTGCTGACACCGTGCGGCTTGGCAATGCGGAGATTTGACAAATGACCATCCGGATCAACCTTCTGCCGCACCGGGAGGCCCGGCGTCGGCGTCAGAAGAACGCGTTTTATTTTCTAACCGGTCTGAGCGTGGTTGCGGGTGCGGCGCTGGTACTACTCGTGTGGTCGGTGCTCGAGGGGTACCTTGGCAATCAAAAGGATCGTAACCAGCTGATCTCGCGCGAGAACGAAAAGCTTGATATCCAGATCAAGGAGATTGCCTCCTTGCGCCAGGAAATCGAGGCGCTGCGCTCGCGGCAAAAGGCCGTGGAGAATTTGCAGTCCGATCGCAATCAGCCGGTCTATTTGCTCGATGAGCTGACGCGCCAGACGCCCGAAGGCATTTACCTAAAATCCGTCAAGCAAGACGACCGCAAAGTCAGCGTGGTCGGTTGGGCCGCGTCCAACGAGCGCGTCTCGGAGTTTTTGCGCAACTTGCAAAATAACGGTCGGTACGTGGAGCGGCCGGAACTTGTCGAAATCAAACTCGCCGCCAAAGAGCCGCAGAGCATTCAACGGCGTCTTTTTGAGTTTTCGCTGAATTTCTCCATGAAGCAAAATCCCGAACGCCAGGCGGCGGCGAAGGCCGGCAACGCGCCTGGCGTCAATCCGGGAGTCAAGAAGACCTGACGGAAGACGAAGAACCGAGGGTTAGCTCAAGCAACCATGGCGAACATTAACGACATCACGGCGAAATTCCGGGGTCTGACGCTGGAAAACGTGGGCAGCTGGCCGATGCTGCCGCGCATGACCCTATGGGGCGCGGTAGTTGTGGTCTGCGCCGCTCTTGGCTATTTCGCCGTCTGGCGCGGCCAGATGGAAGAGCTTGACGACTTGCGCCAGCAGGAAGTCAAGCTCAAAGAGCAGTACCGCGTGAAATTGCAGCAGTCCATCAACTTGGACGAGTTGCGGCGGCAAAAAGAGCAAGTGAACCAGTACGTGATCACCCTGGAGAAGCAGCTGCCAAGCAAGGCCGAAATGGACGCGCTGCTCTCGGATATCAACCAAGCGGGAATTGGGCGCGGTTTGCAGTTCGAATTGTTCCGGCCCGGGCAGGTCAACTTACGCGAGTACTACGCGGAGCTGCCGATCAGCGTCAAGGTTTCGGGGCGCTATCACGATCTGGGTGCTTTTGCCAGCGATATCGCCAATTTGCCGCGCATCGTCACCCTAAACAATCTGAATATCCAGACGACAAAGGATCTGACCTTGACGCTGGACGCGACTGCGAAAACGTACCGCTACTTTGATGAAGACGAGATCGCCGCGCAACGCCGGGCGCGCGAGGCCTCGAAGGCAGGCAAAAAATGACGGCGTGTTGCGATAGTGCGGTGAATCGGGTGTTGCAAAGGAGGGCTGTTGTGCCAAATAGCGCCCGGCGGTTGCTCGCTGGCGCGTGCGCCTTGGCAATCACCAGCCTGCTTGGGGCGTGCGGCCTCTCGGACGAGGGGGAAATCCAACAGTGGATGACCGAACAGCGGCAAGCGATGAGACCCACCGCGCACAAGGTTGAAGAGCCCAAGGAGTTCGCACCGTACGTGTACGAAGCGCACGGGCAACCCGATCCCTTCGACCCGCAAAAAATTCTGATGGTCGTTGCGCGCCAGCGTGAAGAGCGCGGCAGCGCAAGCGCCATTAAGCCCGATCTGGAGCGCCGGCGGGAAGTGCTCGAAGGATTCCCCTTGGATCAAATCCGCATGGTTGGAATGATGCGCAAAGGCGGCACCAACGTCGCCCTGCTGGAGACCAATGGCACAACCCATCTGGTGCGCGTGGGCAACTACGCGGGGCAAAACTTTGGCCTAGTGACGCGCATTTCAGAGACCGAGGTCGTACTCAAGGAAATCTACCAAGACGCCGCCGGCGAATGGGTCGAACGACCCCAGAAACTCGAGTTGCAAGAGAGCCAGGCCGGCTCAGGCTCAGGGAGCAAGCGATGATTTTTTCCGAGAAGCGTTCGATTCGCGCAGCGCTGTATGCCGGTGCCGCCGCCTTGGTGTTGACGGGTGCCACGCTTGCGCAAGACGCCCCCGAAGTCGCCGCCAGCAACAGCATCGAACGCATCGACGCCACGCAAACGGGCGCAGGGGTGTTTTTGACGATCGAACTCAAGGGCGCGGTTGCCACTGTGCCCAACAGCTTCTCGGTCACCAATCCTGCGCGGGTCGCCCTGGACCTGCCCGGCACTATCAATAACCTTGGACGCAGCGCGATCGAGATCAACCAAGGTGACCTGCGTTCGGTCAACGTGGTTCAAGCGCAGGGCCGCGCACGCGTCGTGCTGAACTTGCGCCGCCCGTTGACCTACACGGTGAGCCTCAAAGGAAATTCGGTGCAGGTCGCGCTGGGTATAAACCCTGAAACAGCGCCGACCTTCCCTGCCAAACCCGCCCCCGCGACCGCAGCCGCGACCCCGGCAGCGCCCGCGCCCGCACCGGCGGCCGGGGTTGCCGTTGCGCCAGCAGTCGCGGCAGCACAAACGCCGGAACCGCGAGCGATCCGCACGCTGGACTTTCGCCGTGGTGCCGAAGGTGAGGGACGGGTCGTAATCGATCTGAGTGATCCGAACACGAGTGTGGATGTGCATCAGCAAGGACAGACGGTGGTGGTCGATTTTGCCGGGACGTTCCTGCCAGAATCATTGCGCAAGCATCTGGACGTGACGGACTTCGGAACGCCGGTTGCGCAAATCACCGGTAGCCAGATCGGGCCCAACGCCCACTTGGTCATCGAGCCGCGCGGCCAGTGGGAGCAAAACGCTTATCAGAGCGACAACCGGTTCGTGGTTGAAGTCAAACCGGTCAAGGAAGATCCGACGCGACTTTTCCAGGGGACCCGCAAGGGCTACCAGGGTGAACGCCTGTCGCTGAACTTCCAAAACGTCGACGTGCGCTCCCTGCTCCAAGTCATTGCGGACTTTACGAATCTGAACATCATCACGAGCGATTCGGTGCAGGGTTCGATCACCCTGCGCTTGAAGGACGTTCCGTGGGATCAGGCGCTGGACATCATCTTGCAAAGCAAGGGGCTGGACATGCGCAAAAACGGCAACGTCATCTTGGTTGCCCCGCGCGACGAGTTGGCCACCAAGGAAAAGCTTGAGTTGGAGGCGCGCAGCCAGATCGCCGAACTCGAGCCCCTGCACACCGAAAACTTCGTCGTCAACTACCAAAAGGCTGACGACGTGAAGAAATTGCTCACCGGAGATCCCAAGCAGACTCTGCTGACCAAGCGAGGTAGCGTCGTGGTCGATGTGCGCACGAATCAGCTCTTCATCCATGAGACGGCGCCGCGCCTTGAGGAAATCCGCCGTCTGATCGCCCGCATCGACATACCCGTGCCGCAGGTGATGATTGAAGCGCGCATCGTCGAGGCCCAAGACTCTTTTAGTTCGGACATCGGCTCGCGTCTGGGTGCGGTGCACGCCAGCTCGCATTCCTGGCTCAACGGCGGGGCCGGCTCCACCTACGGCACCGGTGCCAGCGCCAGTTCGGGCACGAATACCACGAGCATAAATGGCGTGACCATCACGAATCCGAACTTCGTGAACCTGCCCGCGGGGGCGCTCAACGGTTACAACCCGGGAACGGTTGGCCTTACGCTGTTTAACAGTGCGGTGACCAACTTGCTGAACCTAGAGATCACGGCCCTTGAGCTCGATGGGCGCGGCAAGGTGATCTCCAGTCCGCGGGTGGTTACCGCCGACAAGGTCAAGGCCCACATCGAACAGGGCACGGAGATCCCCTACCAGAGTGTATCGGCGGGCGGCGGTATCGGTCAGGTGCAGTTTCGCAAGGCGGTGCTGGCGCTGGATGTGACGCCGCAGATCACGCCGGAGGGCGCGATCTTCCTGGATGTGAAAGTCAACAAGGACACGCCAAGCGCCACGGTCAGCGGCAGCGGCGGCATCGCCATTGACACCAAGAATGTGGCAACGCAGGTTCTGGTGGAAAACGGCGGCACGGTTGTGCTCGGCGGCATCTATCAGCAAACCGTGCAGGTAACGACCACACGAATTCCGGTATTGGGCGAAATCCCCTTCCTTGGGGCCTTGTTCCGCGATGTGGCCAAAACGAATAACAAAACGGAATTGCTGATCTTCATCACGCCGCGGATCCTCTCCGAGCGCGTGGTCAACCAGGCCGCGCAGTAGTTTTACGCGGCAGCCCGATGCCGGGCGGCGGGGACCTTCCGGCTGCGCAGGCCGCGCAGCCGGCCGCTCGCGGGCGCACGCCCATTTTTCTTATCGGCATGATGGGTGCGGGCAAGACCACCGTCGGGCGTTTGCTTGCACAGGCACTGCAGTACACATTCATCGATTGCGACGCGGAACTTGAGCGGCGCGCGGGCGTGCGCATTGCAACCATGTTCGAGCTTGAGGGGGAAGCGGCTTTTCGGGAGCGTGAGGCGATGCTGCTCGAGGAGCTGACCGCCCGCACCGATACCGTCTTGGCGACCGGTGGCGGGGTCGTGCTGCGCCCCGACAATCGCGCTCGTTTACGCAACCGCGGCTTGGTGATCTTTCTTGATGCCTCGGTTGCCGAGATTGCGCGGCGCACGCAGCACGACGTTGGCCGCCCGCTGCTGCAGGTGGCCGACCGGCAGGCGCGCATCGAGGCATTGCTTCAGGAGCGCGGTCCGCTGTATCGGGCCACGGCGCATCTGCGCTTTCGCTCACCTGCGCGCAACCCGCGCCGCTTAGCGGCAACGATCTTGGCCCATGCAGCACTTGCAGCGTTGCTACCGAACGCGGCGCGGGCACCCGAAAGTCAAACGCCAGCTGACGGGCCGGACACGTAAAATGGTCCCATGCGCCAAATCACCGTCAATCTTGCGGGACGCTCTTACGACATCCTGATTGGCCCGGGAATGATCGCGCGACTGGGCGAGTGCCTGGCGCCGCTTCACCCGACGTCGATCCACGTCGTGTGTACCGAGGTCGTCGCCCCCTTGTACGCGTCGGCCGTGCTTGCATCGTCTAATGCCGTGGCGCCAACGCAGCTGTGCACGATCGCCGACGGCGAAAGCGTCAAGAACCTTTCGACCGTATCGACCATCCTCGATGCCTTGGTGGGCGGGCGCGCCGACCGCCGCAGCGTAATCATCGCGCTCGGTGGCGGAGTTGTTGGCGACATTGCCGGTTTTGCCGCTTCGATCTACATGCGCGGCATCCGTTTTGTCCAGGTGCCGACGACGCTACTGGCGCAGGTGGACTCCTCGGTTGGCGGCAAGACGGGCGTGAATCACCCAAGCGGAAAAAATCTGATCGGCTCCTTTCACCAGCCCAGCATCGTCGTCACGGACACCGCGACGCTAAAGACCTTGCCGGCGCGCGAAGTGCGCGCAGGTCTGGCGGAAATACTCAAGCATGGGCTGTTGGCCGATCGGCAGTATTTTGAGCGCACGGTCGAGGCGTTGCCTCGGTTGCTTGCGCTCGATGCCGATGCGCTGGAGGAGGCAATTGCTGTTTCCTGCGCGATCAAGGCCGCCGTTGTGGGGCGCGATGAGCGAGAAAATGGCGAGCGCGCCCTACTGAACCTGGGACACACGTTTGGCCACGCAATCGAAGCGCTGACCGGCTATACGCAATGGCTACACGGCGAAGCCGTGGCCTGTGGACTGTGCCTTGCGGCGGATTTGTCCGCGCGTTTGGGCATGATCGGCGCGGATGCGCTGGAAGCGGTCCGCGGCGCAGTGGCACGCGCTGGGCTGCCAACGCGTATACCGGGCATCTCACGCGCTGCCGCCTTTGCCACGATGCGTGCCGACAAGAAGGCTCTTGCCGGGCGAATCGATTTTGTGTTGCTCGAGCGAATCGGACAGGCGGTTCGCCGGCAGGTCGATGACGCTGCGGTAGAGGCAACGCTGATCGACGGAGGATTCGTTTGATCGTCGATCGCGAGGCCGACCTGGCCTGCTTTGCTGCGCGCTCAGCCAACAGCCGAGGGCGCGAACGCACGGAGGAGCCACCGCGCTCGCGCACCCAATTTCAGCGCGATCGTGATCGTATCGTGCATTCGACTGCCTTTCGCCGACTGGAGTACAAGACCCAGGTCTTCGTCAACCACGAAGGCGATCTGTTTCGAACGCGGCTGACGCATTCGCTGGAGGTGGCACAGATTGCGCGCTCGGTCGCGCGTTGCCTGTGCGTGAACGAAGACCTGATTGAGGCGATTGCGCTGGCACACGATCTAGGGCACACGCCATTTGGGCATGCGGGTCAGGATGCGCTCAACGAGTGCATGCTGCCTTTTGGCGGCTTTGAGCACAATTTGCAGTCGCTTCGAGTCGTGGACACGCTCGAAGAGCGCTACGGCGGGTTCGACGGACTGAACCTGTGCTTCGAGACGCGCGAGGGCATACTGAAGCATTGTTCTCCCGACAACGCCCGTCGGCTCGGTGCTGTGGGCGAGCGCTTTTTACTGCGCCAGCAGGCGAGCGTCGAGGCCCAGGTCGCCAACCTCGCCGATGAGATCGCGTATTGCAATCACGACATCGATGACGGCATACGCTCTGGCCTGATTGAGTCGGCGCAACTTGAGCAAGTTTCGCTGTATGCGCGTCACCGTCAAATGGTGCTGCAGAAAATGCCAACGATCAGTGCCCGTCGCGTGGTGTATGAGACCGTACGGCGAATCATCGATACCCTGGTCCTGGATCTGATCGAGGAATCCGGGCGGCGCATTGCAGCCGCTGCGCCCGCCGCGATTGAGGATGTACGCAAAGCTCCTGCGCTGGTTGCATTTTCGGCACCGATTCGTGCCGAAGCCGATGCGCTCAAGGCCTTTTTGCACCGCAATTTGTACCGACACCCCCAAGTCGTGCGGATGACGACAAAAGCCGGGCGGATCGTGCGCGAACTGTTTGCTGCCTTTCAGGCCGAACCGCGCCTGCTGCCGCTGGAGCACTGCGCGCGCGTCGAACACGAGGGCCCGCGCGCAATTTCCGACTACATCGCGGGAATGACCGATCGCTTCGCGATTCGCGAACATCGCCGCCTGTTCGCCGTAGGGGAATTCTGAGCCCACTGCCATGAGCGCGCATCGGCGCCACAGCCGGACCGGTTAAGGACCATGGCACGACTGGCCCGACTTGCACTGGCTGGATGCGTGCATCATGTCCTGCAGCGTGGCATTGACCGTCGGCCGATCTTTCGGGACGCGACGGATTTTTCCCGTATGCTGGACGATCTTGCCGGCGTCGCACGACAGGGCCCTTTCGCGATCCATGCCTACGTGCTCATGCCGGATCATTTTCACCTGCTGCTCACGCCGGGCGACGCCCAGGCATTAAGCCGCGGCATGCAGGCGCTGGGCCGGCGCTACGTGCGCTGGTTTAACGAGCGGCACGGCCGCTCGGGCACACTTTGGGAAGGTCGCTTCCGCAGTACGGTGCTCGAGCCCGAGCGCTATCTGGTCGATTGCATGCGCTATATCGAACTAAACCCGATGCGCTCCGCCTTGGTTGCCGACGCGGCCTCTTACCCTTGGTCGAGCATGGCACACCACCTGGGCCTGCGCATCGATCCCCTCATCACCGATCACCCGCAGTTTTGGTCGCTGGGTAACACACCGTTTGAACGGCAGGCCGCGTATCGGCGGCTGTGCGCTGCGCCTTTAGAGCCAGCGGTGTTGGAGCAGCTGCGCGCGAGTATTCATCACGGTTGGCCCTTGGGCACGCGCGAATTCATCGAAGCACTCGCACGCAAGACCGCCCGACCGCTGGCCCGCCGGCCGGTTGGAAGGCCGCGGCGCAAAACCGCAGCGCCGGCACCCTAGGAGAAGGGACGATCCGCTTTCTCATCGATGTCATGAGCGTGCTCCCGCTGTCCGTGTGGTTGCGCAAACGCTTGCCGCTTGTGAGGCTTGGGCCCGGCGACTTGCTGCGCGATGCGCTGTACCGGCGCCTTTGGATTTCGATCCTTATCAGCTCATTGGCGGGGCAGATCACGCTTCTTGCCGTGCCACTGACTGCGGCGGCGCTGCTTAATGCCTCGCCAACGCAAATGGGATGGCTGACGGCAATGGAATCCATACCGCTGGTTCTTTTCTCGCTACCCGCGGGGGTTTGGCTTGACCGGGTTCGAAAGCTGCCCGTCTATGTCAGTGGCGAGGTGCTATTGGCGCTGGTTGTTGGCAGTGTGCCTCTGGCCTGGTGGCAGGGCTGGCTTTCGATGCCCTGGCTGTACGTTGTCGCGTTCCTGATCGGGTCCATCTATACGATGGCCGGTAGCGCCGCGCAGATCGTCTTGACGCAAATCGTTCCCCGCGTTCGCCTCGTCGAGGCCCACGCGAGAAACGCGCTCGCCTCCTCGGCCGCGGAGGTCGCGGGGCCGGGCGCCGCGGGCGCGCTAATCAAACTTACCGGCGCACCATTAGCGTTACTTGCCAATGTCTTTTTGCTGGCAATTTCCGCAGGGATCCTGCGCGGTATCGGAGTGAAGGAAGGGCCGCGACACCGACGAACGCACTTTTGGCGCTCGATGCGTGCCGGCCTGAGCTTTGTCAGTCGTCATCGCCTGCTGGTGACTATGGCAGTGGCGGTCGGGGCGTTCCAGATGTGCTACCAAGCTGCTTTGGTTGTGCAGATCCTGATTGCCACGCGGCTGCTGCACCTATCAGAACACGCGATCGGACTTTGCTACGTTGCGCAGGGCGTAGGCACCATATTTGCCAGTTCGGTCGGCCACACGCTCGCGCGACGCATCGGGCCGGGGCCGGCGTTGGTGCTGGGGATCGCGCTTTGCGCCGTGGGCTGGCTGTTGCTGGCACTCGCTCCGGCGGGCGCGCTGGGGGTCATCGCTTTTACGCTCATGCTTACCTGCTTTGGAGTCGGCGCGGTGTTTCTTTTCATCAATTTTCTCGCGCTACGGCAGGCGGTGACGCCTGCGCCCCTGCTGGGACGAATGACTACCACGATGCGCTGGTTGATCTTGCTGCCAGGTCCTCCCGGGGCGCTGCTCGGTGGCTGGCTTGGCGAGCATCTGGGCTTGCAGGCGGCGATGGGATTTTCGGGCGGCGTGGGTTTGCTGCTGGCACTGTTGGCTGCGCGCCAGCCGATACTGCGCAACTTGCGCACCCTGCCAAGCGCGGAACGCGATGCCAGCGCCTTGGCGGCTCCACCGGCTTTGTCTGGTTAGCGCGCCGCTGCCTTACATTCTCGCCACCGATTGGGACAGCAATTACCCTTGGGTCGTCTTTGTGCCGCTTAATGCCCTATGGAACCGACAAGTGCCGCCATTTCCGTAGCCCCACCCGAGATACGCGTTCGCTCCGGGGCCGTCGAGGGCGAATTGTTCGGTCATCCCAAGGGCTTGTTCGTGTGCTTCTTTACCGAGATGTGGGAGCGCTTTTCCTTTTACGGCATGAAGGCCCTGCTGCTGCTGTACATGCTCAAGCACCATCTATTTGGCGACGAGCTTGGGTATCTTGTTCTCGGAGCATACGCGGGCCTGGTGTATGCCGTCCCGGTGCTCGGCGGCATGATTGCCGACCGCCTGTTGGGGATGCGCAAGGCGGTGGTCTTCGGCGGAATTTTGCTGTGTTTCGGACACCTGGGCATGGCCTACGAGGGCCAGGCGGCAACGGTCGATGCCGCTGGCCTTATCACCCGAGACGGTACCGCGCTGGCGGCGTTTTACGTGTCTTTGTCGTTAATTATCTGCGGCGTGGGTTTCCTCAAACCCAATGTCGCGACCATCGTCGGTTTGCTCTACCCCTCCAGCGATCCGCGGCGCGATTCGGGTTTCACGCTGTATTACGCTGGCATCAATCTGGGCGCGCTCTTTTCGAGCCTGATCTGCGGCTACATCGGCGAAGTCTACGGCTGGCGTTATGGCTTTGGTGCCGCGGGCGTTGGCATGCTCGCAGGCCTTGCGGTCTTTCTGACCGGCCAACGCTATCTGCTTGATGTTGGCGAGCCGCCCGACCCGCAGCGGCTGAGCGCCAAGCTGCTCGGCCCCATTCGAGTACAGAGCGCCATCTACGGGGGCACGCTGCTTGCGGTCGTGCTCATCGCGACGTTGCTCAACGCGCCGCGCGTTGTCGCGAGCGTGCAAGGCGCCATGCTTGCGATTTGGTTGCTTTGGTTAGCGTGGTATCTGCGCACCCACGCCGATCGCGTGCAGCGCGGTCGCATGATTAGCATCATCGTTTTCATCACCTTCGTGCTGCTTTTTTTTGCGCTGTATGAGCAGACCTATGCGTCGTGGGTGACATTTACCGACCGCATGCTCAACAAGGACCTATTTCCCGATCTTGTGATCCGTGAAGGCAAACCCTTACCCTGGTCCGTCGCGCCGCTTGCGGCCTCGCCTCTGATTGCCGCTTTTGCCTTGCGTCAGCGCTCGTCGCGTGTGGCCGCGATGGCGCTTGCCGCTTTGACGATCGCGGGCTTCGCCCTCATTTTGCGCGACAGCGTCGTGTTGCCTCAGACCGCGGGCTCGCTTACCTACTTGGGTGCCTTTTTCATCGTGCTGCTCGCGCCGCTGTTCGCATGGCTCTGGCCGTTTCTGGATCGCTTGGGCGCCAACCCGCGCAAGAGCACGAAATGCGTAATTGGGTTGATGCTGGCCGGTTTGTCGTTCTTGCCTTTGGTTTGGGCCAATGACGTCGCCGCTCAGGGGCGGTTGGCTAGCGTTTGGTGGCTGGCGCTGGCGTACGTTATTTTGGAAGTGGGCGAAGTTTGTCTTTCGCCCATCACGCTGGCCGCCGTCTCCGAGCTCAGCATGCCCAAGGTCGCTGCAGTGATGATGAGCGGATGGCTGCTGGCAACCTCGTTTTCCGAACAGCTCGCTGCCTTGTTCTCCAGCTTCGCGTCGCTGCAGATTGCGCCTGGCGCGCGCGTGGACATGGCACAGGCGGCGGAGAAATACGGTGGCTTGTTTCACCACATGGTGTGGCTGGGTTTGGCCTCGGCGGTGCTGGCGCTGTTATTAAGCCCGCTGTTGCGCCGCTGGATGCACGGCGTGCGGTAACTAGGCAAGTACGTGCAGAGTTGGAGTGCCCGTGTCGAGCACGGCGCCGCATTCGGCGGCCGCCCCCAAGCCATGTCGTCGAAACGTCTCCAGCACCGATGCAACGGCGCCGGGTGCGCAGCTCACCAGCAGTCCGCCGCTGGTTTGTGGATCCGTAAGCAGCGCTCGGTCGACCAGCGTAAAACCCGCAGGCAGATGAACCTGCCCGCCGTAGCTTTCCCAATTACGCGCCGATGCACCGGTAATAAAGCCCCGTAGCGCAAGCTCGCGTGCGCGGGGCAGCAATGGCACGTGCGGCCAATTGATCTGCAGCACGCAAGATGCGCCTTGGGCGAATTCCAGTGCGTGTCCCGCCAGCCCAAATCCCGTGACGTCGGAGAGCGCGTGCACGCCGTCGAGGGCGGCGAGTTCCGGTCCCGCCGTATTTAGGTGTGTCGTCGTGTCGATCAGGCCGGCGTAGCCTTCGGCGTCGAGCGCATCTTTTTTGAGCGCTGCCGAATAGATGCCCACGCCGAGCGGTTTACCCAGTATGAGGCGATCGCCGGGGCGCGAGCCGCTGTTGCGCGCAACTCGCCGCGGGTGCACAAGTCCGATCACAACAAGGCCGTAGATTGGTTCGACCGAGTCAATGGTGTGGCCCCCGGCAACCGGAACGCCTGCACTCGCACAGACGCAAGCGCCGCCGTCCATGATCGCAGCGATGGTCTGGGTCGACAAAACCTTTACCGGCATACCGACCAGCGCGAGCGCCAAAATGGGCCTTGCGCCCATGGCGTAAATGTCCGAAATCGCGTTGGCCGCGGCGATGCGGCCAAAGTCGAAGGGATCGTCGACGATGGGCATAAAAAAGTCCGTGGTGGCAACCAGAGCCTGCTCCTCGTTGAGCCGATACACCGCGGCATCGTCCGCCGTCTCGATGCCAACGAGAAGTTCGGGCGGAATGGGCAGGCGCGCCGTGCCGCGCAAAATTTGCGCTAAAAGGGCGGGCGAAACCTTGCATCCACAACCGCCGCCGTGCGCAAGGGAAGTAAGCCGAGGCTGCGCGCTGGCCGGCTGAATTGCCGTGGGTGCTCCAGCGCCCGGCGCCAAGGGGGCGGTGGCGCTTGACGAGGCTGTATCGGCGGAAGGCTCAGACATTTTTCTCTTTGCGGCGATGCGGCGCAGGTTGGCAACTATACGTCGGCCAGCGACGGATCAGGGCGCTGTCTTTTACCGAGCTCTAAGCGCCATAACCCGCAAAATCGCCGATCGGTCATAACTCTGTCCCCATTTAAATTGAAACAGTATTGATGTACCGTAAAAAAGTACTCTGACCCCTTTTATATCCATTGAGCGCTTTGGTGCGTTGCGATACATTTCATTGCTTGGTCACAGCGACCGGTGCCGGTCGCGAACGCAGCGCAGGGCGCGTTTTGACGCAAGCTCGAGCATGGGCTAGGAGTGTCAAATGGGGCACGAAAAAAATGAAGCGGGGCAGGGCCATCTTGTGGCGCACGAGCTTGGCGTCAGCGCATACAACGTGGAGCAGGCCCGCACATACGCCGAGGGCGCGGGTTTGTATGCTCGTTGCCAGGAACACGACTCGTGCGGCGTTGGTTTTGTCGCCAACATTCGCGGCGAGCGCAGCCATGGCCTCGTCGAGCAGGCCCTGCTGATCCTGCGTAACCTTGATCACCGTGGCGCGGTCGGCGCCGATCCGCTCTTTGGTGATGGCGCGGGCATCTTGCTGCAGATCCCTGACGAGTTTTATCGCACCGAGCTGGCCACCAAGGGCTTGGAGTTGCCGCCACCGGGCGAGTACGGCGTGGGCATGATCTTTCTCCCGCGCGAGAGCGCTTCGCGCCTCGCGTGTGAGCAGGAACTCGAGCGCACGGTTCGTGCCGAGGGGCAGGTGGTGCTGGGGTGGCGCGACGTGCCCGTGGATCGCGATATGCCGATGTCGCCGCTCGTGCGCGAGCGCGAACCCGTCATTCGCCAGATCTTCATCGGCCGCGGCCCCGATGTCATGGTTCCCGATGCGCTCGAGCGCAAGTTGTACGTCATCCGCAAGGCCGCCAGCCATAAGATCCAGGCACTGCAATTGCAGCACGGCAAGGAGTATTACGTCGCATCGATGTCCACCCGGACAATCGTGTACAAGGGTCTGCTCCTCGCTAGCCAGGTCGGTCGCTATTACCTCGACCTGGCTGACGAGCGCGTCGTAACTGCCATCGCGCTGGTGCACCAGCGCTTCTCCACGAACACCTTTCCGAGTTGGGAACTCGTTCACCCCTATCGGCTGATCGCGCACAACGGCGAGATCAATACCGTCAAGGGCAACTTCAATTGGATGCGCGCACGCGAGGGCGTGATGTCCTCTCCGGTACTGCGCGGCGATCTGCCCAAGCTCTATCCGCTGATCTACGAAGGGCAATCGGATACCGCCTGTTTTGACAACGCCCTAGAGCTGCTGGTCATGGCGGGCTATCCCTTGGCCCACGCGATGATGATGATGATCCCCGAGGCCTGGGAACAACATACCTTGATGGACGAGTCCCGACGCGCGTTTTACGAATACCACGCGTCGATGATGGAGCCTTGGGACGGTCCTGCCGCGATCGCCTTTACGGACGGCGTGCGCATTGGCGCCACACTGGACCGCAACGGCCTGCGGCCGGCCCGCTACGTCATCACCGACGACGGAATGGTGGTGATGGCCTCCGAGGTTGGAGTGCTGCCGGTGCCCGAATCGAAGATCGTCAAGAAGTGGCGCCTGCAGCCCGGCAAGATGTTTCTCATCGACACCGAGCAAGGGCGGATCATCGATGATGCGGAGCTTAAGTCGCAACTCGCCTCGGTCAAGCCCTATCGCGAATGGAACCGGCGAATCCGCATCAAGCTCAACGACTTGGCCACGCCTACGCCCCAGCAGGAATCGATGCCGACTGCGAGCCTGCTCGATCGCGAGCAAGCCTTCGGCTATACGCAGGAAGACCTGCGGATCGTGCTCATGCCGATGGGCCAGGACGGCGAGGAGGCGATCGGCTCGATGGGTAACGATACCGCCCTGGCCGTGCTCTCCAACAAGAATCGCTCCCTGTATGGCTACTTTAAGCAGCTGTTCGCCCAGGTGACCAATCCGCCGATCGACTCGATCCGTGAGCAACTGGTCATGTCGCTGGTGAGCTTCGTTGGCCCCAAGCCCAACTTGCTCGATATCAACAACATCAACCCGCCAATGCGACTTGAGGTGTCGCAGCCGGTTCTTGACACCGGTGACATGCGCAAGATTCGCACCATCGCCACGTTTTCCTCCGGCAAGTTCCGCAGCTACGAACTCGACATCTGCTATCCGCTGTCCTGGGGCCGCCAAGGAGTCGAGGCCCGGCTTGCTTCACTGTGCGCCGAGGCCGTCGACGCGGTGCGCGCGGGCAACAATATCTTGGTCGTGACGGACCGGCGTCTTGACGCCGACCACGTCGCCATCCCCGCGCTGCTGGCAACAAGCGCTTTGCACCAACATTTGATCCAGGCCGGTCTGCGCACTTCCACGGGGCTGGTGGTCGAGACCGGTTCGGCGCGCGAAGTTCACCACTTTGCGCTGCTGGCGGGCTACGGTGCCGAGGCCATCCACCCCTATCTGGCAATCGAATCGCTGCGCGATTTGTTTCGTGACAAGCCCAATGGTGTGGACCCGGAGCAGGCCGTCAAGAACTTCATCAAGGCGATCGGCAAGGGGCTGCAGAAGGTCATGTCCAAGATGGGCATATCGACCTACATGTCCTATTGTGGTGCGCAGATCTTCGAGGCCGTTGGCCTGTCGCGTACCTTGGTCGATCGATATTTCCGGGGCACTGCCAGCGCCGTGGATGGTATCGGCCTGTTTGACGTGATGGAGGAGGCGGTGCGCATGCACAAGGCGGCATTTGGCACCGATCCGGTCCTTATCAACATGCTCGATCCAGGCGGCGAGTACCAGTTTCGCGTTCGCGGCGAGGAGCATATGTGGACGCCCGATGCCATCGCCAAGCTGCAGCACTCCGCACGCTCGGGTAGCTACCAGACGTACAAGGAATACGCGCAAATCATCAATGATCAATCGCGTCGGCACATGACGCTGCGCGGCCTGTTCGAATTTCGGGTCGATCCAAGCAAGGCGATTCCTCTGGAAGAGGTCGAACCGGCCAAAGACATCGTGCGGCGCTTCTGCACCGGTGCCATGTCGCTAGGCAGTATCTCGACTGAGGCGCATACCACGCTGGCGATCGCTATGAACCGCATCGGTGGTAAGAGCAATACGGGCGAAGGCGGAGAGGACCAGCGCCGCTACGCCCAGGAGTTGCGCGGCGTAAAGATTCATGATGGCGATACCGTTGCTACCCATCTGGGTAAGGATGTCGTCGAGGTTGACATTCCCCTTCGAGAGGGCGATTCGCTGCGCTCGCGCATTAAGCAGGTGGCCTCGGGGCGCTTTGGCGTGACTGCCGAGTATTTGCTCTCGGCCGATCAGATCCAGATCAAGATGGCCCAGGGCGCCAAGCCTGGCGAAGGCGGTCAGTTGCCTGGCCACAAGGTCTCCGAGTACATCGCCAAACTGCGCTTTTCGGTTCCCCTGGTTGGGCTCATCTCCCCGCCGCCACATCACGACATTTACTCGATCGAGGATCTTGCGCAACTAATCCATGACCTGAAGAACGCCAACCCGCTGGCATCGATTTCCGTGAAGTTGGTCTCCGAGGTCGGCGTGGGAACCGTCGCGGCCGGCGTGTCCAAGGCCAAAGCGGACCATGTGACGATTTCCGGTCATGACGGAGGCACGGGGGCTTCGCCGTTGTCGTCGATCAAGCACGCCGGCACTCCCTGGGAGATCGGCCTAGCGGAGACCCAGCAAACATTGGTGCTCAACCGCTTGCGCGGCCGCATCGCCGTGCAGGTCGACGGCCAGATCAAGACGGGACGCGACGTGATCATCGGCGCCTTGCTCGGCGCGGACGAGTTTGGTTTTGCAACTGCGCCTCTGGTCGCTGAGGGCTGTCTGATGATGCGCAAGTGCCACCTGAACACTTGTCCGGTGGGGGTCGCCACACAGGACCCGGTGTTGCGGCGCCGCTTTAAGGGTCAGCCCGAGCACGTGGTCAACTACTTTTTCTTTGTCGCGGAGGAAGCGCGCGAGATCATGGCGCAATTGGGCGTGCGCCGCATCGAGGAGCTGATTGGTCGCACCGACTTGCTCGATACGCGCCGCGGCATCGAGCACTGGAAGGCCAAGGGGCTGGACTATTCGCGCATCTTTTATCAGCCCAGCATGCCCGCCACGGTCGCGCGCTTTAAGTGCGAGGAGCAAGACCACGGCTTGGCGCGGGCGCTCGATCACAAGCTGATCGAGCAAAGCCGCCCCGCGATCGAACGCGGCGAGCGGGTTAGTTTCATTCATCCGATTCGCAATATCAACCGCACCGTCGGAACGATGCTCTCCTCGCAAGTGGCGCGGCGCTACGGCCACGCGGGACTGCCCGATGACACGATTCACATTCAACTGCAGGGGACGGCGGGTCAGAGCTTTGGCGCCTTCTTGGCGCACGGCATCACACTTGATCTCGTCGGCGATGCCAACGACTACACCGGCAAAGGCCTCTCGGGCGGCCGCATCGTCGTGCGCTCGCCTAACGACTTCCGAGGCTTTGGACCCGAGCACATCATTGTCGGCAATACGGTGCTGTACGGCGCAACCGGCGGCGAGGCCTACTTTAACGGCGTCGCGGGCGAGCGCTTCGCCGTGCGCAACTCCGGCGCTGTCGCGGTGGTCGAAGGCACGGGGGATCACGGTTGCGAGTACATGACACGAGGCACCGTTGCCGTCCTAGGGGGCACCGGTCGCAATTTTGCCGCCGGCATGTCCGGCGGAATCGCCTATGTGTATGACGAGCATGGTGAATTTGCGGCTCGCTGCAATACGTCGATGGTTGCCATCGAACCCGTGTTGGCACGCAAAGAGCAAGAGGAACAAATCGAGCGCACGATTTGGCACTCGCTAGGAGGCGAACCGATGAGCGATGAGCTCATCTTGCGCGAGTTGCTGGAGCGCCACTTCCGTTATACGGGCAGCTTTCGGGCTAAGGAGATCCTTGCCGATTGGGACCGTCAACGCACGCGTTTTCGCAAGGTCTTCCCGCATGAATATCGGCGCGCGCTCAAGCAGCTCTCCGAAGCCGTGCGGGTTGCGCCGCCGGCGCGCCTGGCCGCCTGAGGCGCCGCCCCCTTACCGACGCATATTTGCGCAAGAGCGCCACGAATATGGGAAAAGTCACTGGATTTTTGGAATACCCGCGCCAAGAGGAGGCCGCAGAGCCGCCCGGACAGCGCACGCAGCACTGGCACGAATTTCTTGTTCACCTCGATCCGGAGCGATCTCGCATCCAGGCCGCGCGCTGCATGGATTGCGGCACCCCCTTTTGCAATAACGGGTGCCCGGTGAATAACATCATTCCGGATTTCAATGACCTCGTGTATCGCCAGCAATGGTACGAGGCGAGCCAGGTGCTGCAATCGACCAATAATTTTCCTGAGTTTACGGGCCGCGTCTGCCCGGCGCCGTGTGAGGCAGCTTGCACCCTGAACTTCAACGACACCGCCGTAGGCATCAAGTCGATCGAGCATGCCATCATCGATCGGGCCTGGAGCGAAGGGTGGGTATGCGCGCAGGCGCCGTCGCGCTCCTCCGGCAAGAAGGTGGCCATCGTTGGCAGTGGACCAGCAGGCCTGGCGTGTGCGCAACAACTTGCGCGGGCTGGACACGAGGTCACCGTGTTTGAGAAAAACGACCGACCCGGGGGACTGCTGCGCTACGGGATACCCGATTTCAAGCTCGAAAAAAACCACATCGACCGACGCATTGCACAAATGGCCGAGGAAGGTGTCATCTTTCGTACGGGCGTGCTGGTTGCGCCTGAAGGCAAGACCGATCTGGGCACGGTGTTGCGTACCGGCATGCAGCAGGTGCTGCCGCAACAGCTTACGCAACAGTTTGATGCGGTCGTTCTTGCCGGAGGCTCCGAACAGCCGCGCGACCTCCAGGTGCCAGGGCGCGAGCTCAAGGGCGTGCACTTCGCAATGGAGTTTCTTGCTGCGCAAAATCGCGTCAACTATGGCGAGAAGTTGGCGACACAAATTCTTGCCAAGGACAAGCATGTGATCGTCATCGGTGGGGGCGACACGGGCTCGGATTGTGTGGGCACGTCCAATCGGCACGCCGCCAAGTCGGTCACGCAATTCGAATTGCTCCCGCAGCCGCCGGCCTCGGAGAACAAGGCGCTCGTATGGCCGTATTGGCCGCTACGCTTGCGCACCTCGAGTTCGCATGAGGAAGGCTGCGAGCGCGACTGGGCCGTCACCACAAAGCTCTTTCGCGACGACGGTAAAGGCAACGTAAAGTCGCTCGTGGCCGCACGCGTTCAATGGCAAAAAGATCCGGTCACTGGCCAATCGAAGATGGTCGAGGTGCCAGGCTCCGAATTCGAGTTGCCGGCCGATTTAGTATTGCTGGCGATGGGGTTCGTTTCCCCCCTTTCCATGGTGCTTGACGCCTTCGGTGTGGAGAAGGACGCGCGCGCCAACGTCCTGGCAACCACGGAAGAGGGTGCGCCGCGCCCGCCCTACGCGACCTCGCAACCGAAGATTTTTGCTGCCGGCGATATGCGCCGCGGCCAATCGCTCGTAGTGTGGGCAATCCGCGAAGGTCGCCAATGCGCGCGCGCGGTTGATGAGTTTCTTATGGGAGCCTCGGAATTGCCACGCTGACAGCGCCGACACTTGGGTCAGATAGGTTGCAGAAACAAAGTGTTGCGCTTATGACCGCGTCAGCGGCGCGGTAGCGCATTTTCCTGTGCGACAATCCGCCGCAATAAAAAATGAGCGGTTGGAGCAGCGGCCGCGTAATGGGCGGGAAGGAAATTTCCTTGGCGCAGCCGCACGAATCGATCGGTGCAGCGGGGAGCAATGCCCTGGTGAGTATCCAGGCGGTGACGTTCGGCTATGACAGTCGCGCGGTCCTGTCGAACGTCTCTTTGGAATTTGACCGCGGAAAAGTCATCGCCATCATGGGCAGTTCGGGCTGCGGCAAGACGACCTTGCTGCGCCTAATCGGCGGCGTCATCACGCCGCAAGCGGGCCGGATCCTTTTTTCCGGTGCCCCAATTGATACCAGCGACCGTGCGGCCTTGTATGCGTTGCGCAGGCGTATGGGAATGCTTTTTCAGTTTGGCGCCCTGTTCACCGATCTGAGTGTCTTTGAGAACGTCGCCTACCCGCTGCGCGAGCACACAAAACTCTCCGAGCAGATGATCCACGATATCGTCCTCATGAAGCTCGATGCGGTTGGCTTGCGCGGGGCGGCCACATTGCGCATCTCGGAGGTTTCCGGGGGTATGTCGCGCCGCGTTGCATTGGCGCGCGCAATTGCGCTCGATCCAGAAATCATCATGTACGACGAACCCTTTGCGGGCTTAGACCCAATCTCGCTGGGGGTCACGGCGAACCTTATCCGCCACCTGAACGATGCCACGGGTGCCACCTCGCTGATCGTCTCGCACGATGTCGAGGAGTGCTTTCGCATCTGCGACTTTGCCTACCTCGTATCGGGCGGGCGCGTCGTTGCCCGCGGCACGCCACAGCAGTTGCAAGCCGCCGAGGACCCGGAGGTGCGCCAGTTCATTCGCGGCGAGCCCGACGGGCCGGTCCGGTTCCATTATCCGGCCGTCCCCATTGCTCAGGACCTGGGCGTCGGAGCATGAGGTGAGCGAGTTCGTCACAAGCCTGGGCCATTGGGCGCTGGCGACACTGGCCACGCTGGGACACGCCACCGCGTTTTTCGTTGATCTTGTGCGTAACAGCCCTCAGAGCCTGCGCAGGCCTTACCTGACTACGGCGCAGGTGCACGCGATCGGCAATCGATCGCTCATCATCATCGCCGCTTCAGGCGGCACGGTTGGGCTGGTGCTGGCCTTGCAGGGGTACATCACCTTGAGCCGTTACGGTGCGGCCGAGTCGCTCGGGCTGCTGGTGGCCCTGGCGCTGGTGCGCGAAATGGGACCCGTGATCACCGCCTTGTTGTACGCGGGTCGAGCGGGCACTTCGCTGACGGCAGAGATCGGCCTGATGAAAGCCGGTGAGCAGCTCGCGGCGATGGAGATGATGGCCGTCGACCCACGCGTGCGCGTTCTGGCGCCGCGCTTTGTTGCCGGAATCATCTCGATGCCGCTGCTCGGAGCGATTTTTTCGGCCGTTGGGGTGATTGCCGCGTACGTGGTTGGCGTCCTGATGATCGGTATCGATTCGGGCGCGTTTTGGTCGCAGATGCAAGATGGGGTGGACGTGTTCAAGGATCTCGGTAATGGCGTGGTCAAGACCATCGTATTCGGGGTTGCAACGACGTTTATCGCGCTGTACATCGGTTACGAATCCGAGGCGACGCCGGAGGGGGTAGCTCAGGCGACGACCCAAACCGTGGTCGTGTCGTCCCTTTCCGTTTTGTCGCTGGACTTCGTTTTGACGGCGCTCATGTTCAGCACGCCCTAAAACTGCGCAGGCATTCGGCGAAGGCACAAGCTATGTCAAAAAAGCAGATCGAGACCCTGGTTGGACTGTTTGTTTTATTGGGGATGCTGGCCATCGTTTTACTTGCTCTTAAGGCCGCGAACCTCGCCAGTTTCTCCTTTAACACTACGTACCCACTTTTGGCGCGCTTTGACAATGTTGGCGGCCTGAAAGTCAATGCGCCTGTCAAAAGCGCCGGCGTGAAAGTCGGGCGCGTTGCCTCGATCACGTTTGATAGCAAGAACTTCCAAGGTCTGGTCACCATGGACATCGAACGCGAGTACCAATTCCCGACCGATAGCTCGGCCAAGATCCTCACTGCCGGGCTGCTGGGCGACCAGTATGTGGGCTTAGAGCCGGGCGCGGACGATAAGAATCTGCAGCCCGGTGACACGATCAAGATGGTGCAGTCGGCAGTCGTACTGGAAAACTTGATCGGCCAGTTCCTGTACAACAAGGCAGCCGAGCCACCGAGCAAGGAAGGGTCAGGCCAAAAGTGAACGCCAGCGCAATCGGCCTCAAATGGCTGTGCGGTTGTGCGATCGTTGCGTTGCTTGGGGCTTGCGCCAGTGTGCCGCCGGACGCGGGTAAAAATCCCATCGATCCATTTGAGCGGGTCAATCGGCAGGTTTTTTCGTTCAACGATCATTTTGATCGGGCCCTCGTCAAGCCCGCTGCCAAGGGTTACACCACGGTGATTCCCAAACCCGTGCGCGCGTGCTTCGCCAATTTTTTTGACAACCTCTTTGAACTTACCAGCATGATCAATTCAACGCTGCAGGGCAAACCCAAGGCAGCCGGCGTCAACGCGGGCCGCTTCCTGATGAACTCGACAGTCGGAGTCTTGGGCTGCTTTGACGTCGCGACGCACGTTGGCTTGGAGCACAATAAACAGTACTTCGCACTGACAATGGGCCACTGGGGAATCGGCGCTGGACCTTACCTCGTGCTGCCCTTCCTGGGACCGAGCAGCGTACGCGATGCTTTTGGCGAAATACCGGATTACTTCACGGATCCGATGTCCTACATCACTCCGGTCAAGGAGTACTATCTCGCCTATTCGGTGCGTTTCGTCGACAAACGCGCGCAGCTGCTGGAGGCGACCAACCTCGTTGAGGAGGCGGCGCTTGATCCCTACCAGTTCGTGCGCGACGCATATTTGCAGCGGACTCGCAGCCGAATCAGCGGCGATAGTGCTCCGCCACCGCCGGAAGAGGAAGATCCGGATAACCCTTCGAGCGGTGCACCTGCCCGCAACGCTCCTGCGGGCTCGGCGCCGATGCCGTCTTCGGAATCCCTACCGCCGGCTGGAAAGCCACCAGAGGATGTGCCCGCGACGGACTCGGCGCACTGACGAATCGACATAGGAGGATCAGGCTATGAGCAACTTGCCTACCGCGGTCGGCGGATCATTGGTCTTTGCAGCGGTGGCACGACTGAATTTGCTGATTACGGCGGTGCTGGTCCTTGTGTTTTGGATGCCGTTAAGCGATGCGCTCGCCGCCGACGAGGAGAGGCCGGACGCAATGATCTTGCGCGTATCGGCGGACGTGCTCGATGCGATTCGAAATGACAAAGCGGTCCGCGCTGGTGATTTTGACCGGGTGCAGAAGCTGGTCAACGAACGGATCCTTCCCTATGTGGATTTTGACAAGATGACAAGGCTGGCGGTCGGGCGCTCCTGGCGCGGCGCGAGCTCTGAGCAGCGTGGCGAGCTCATCGATCAGTTTCGCACGCTGCTGCTGCGCACCTACAGCGGTGCCCTATCCAAGGTGACAGACCACAAAGTGCGATTGCGTCCGGCACGTGGGCAAGACTCCCCCAACGATGTGATCGTGCGCACGGAAGTTGTGCCCTCGCAAGGCGAGCCCATCACACTGGACTATCGCCTCGAAAAGACGCCCGAGGGCTGGAAGATCTACGATATGAACATTCTGGGCGTCTGGCTGGTGGAGACCTACAAAAGCGAATTCGCGGAGTCGATCAGCCAGGGCGGAGTCGATGCGCTAATCAAGGCGCTGACCGAGAAAAACCGCCGACTCGCTAGCGCCTCTAAGGCGACCTGAGAAACGCGCGATGAAAATCCCCACCGATACCATTTCGAACCAAAACGCGATGCAGGTCGTTGAAGCGGGGCAAAGCGCGATCCTCGCCGGCGACTGCGTGATCGACTTCTCCGGCGTGCTTCGATGTGATACTGCGGCGGTGGCGTGCGTCCTGGCTTGGATGCGTACGGCGCACGCAAATGGCAGAAAGCTGGAGCTGATCGCCGTCCCCAAGGAGCTGCAGAGCTTGGCAACGCTCTACGGGGTACATGCACTGATCAACCGCGCGTAAGGCCGGGCGGCGGTCGGGCTGCCCTACAATGATGATGTCGTTTCGGCCGGGCTCGATCCGGCCCGCGTGTATCCCATGTCCATCGCCGCAATCGAAGTTAGCGCCCTGACCAAGCGCTATGCGCAGGTCACCGCGCTCGACGCCGTCGACCTGTCGATCAACCAGGGCGAGTGCTTCGGTCTGCTCGGACCCAACGGGGCTGGCAAGACCACACTGATTTCGATCGTCGCGGGGCTGGCGCGCGCAACAAGCGGCCGAGTCCGGGTTATGGGCCACGATGTGGTCGACGAGTACCGGTGGGCGCGCCGCAGTCTTGGGGTTGTCCCTCAGGAACTGGTATTCGACCCGTTTTTTACGGTACGCGAAATGTTGCGTATCCAGTCAGGATACTTCGGTCTTGCCCGCAACGAGGCCTGGATCGAGGAGATCATGGAAAACCTCGATCTTGCCGACAAGGCCGAGGTCAACATGCGGGCGCTATCCGGCGGCATGAAAAGGCGTGTGCTGGTGGCGCAAGCACTCGTACACCGACCCCCGGTTATCGTCCTCGATGAACCAACGGCCGGTGTCGATGTGGAACTGCGCCAAGGCCTTTGGCAGTTCATGCGTCGCCTCAACCGTGATGGTCACACGATTGTGCTGACAACGCATTACTTGGAAGAGGCCCAACAGATGTGTGGCCGCATCGCAATGCTAAAGAGCGGTCGCATTCTCGCGCTGGAGCCTACACGCGAGTTGTTGCGGCGAATCTCCGGCATACTGGTTGCCCTTCGCCTGCGCGGTGGCTTGCCGCCCGCGCTGCGCGACCAGGTCATTGCGGAGAATCCCGAGCACGTCGTGCTGCGTCTGCCACATCCGCGCGAGGTTGGAGCCGCATTGGAGGCATGCCGCAGTTTCGGTAGCGAGGTGGAGGAGCTCGAGGTCGGCCCCGCGGATTTGGAGGACGTCTTCTTGCAACTGATGTCGGAGCCTTCCGAGCGGAGCCTGCCGTGAACCCGCCGATGCCGATGACCGCGCTTGCGGTACCGACGGCTGGCGCGGCGAGCTCCTGGGTTGGGTTTCGCACCCTGCTGTACAAAGAGAGTCTGCGCTTTTGGAAGGTGAGCTTTCAGACGATCGTCGCGCCGGTTCTCACGGGTGTTCTGTACTTGCTAGTCTTTGGTCATATGCTCGATACCCGGGTTGAGCCGTTCGCAGGCGTGCACTACAGCTCGTTTCTGGTTCCCGGCTTGGTGATGATGTCGATACTGCAAAACGCGTTTGCCAATTCCTCCTCGTCCCTGATTCAGTCCAAGATCATGGGCAACCTCGTGTTTTTGCTCTTGCCGCCACTGTCGGCCTTGCAGTTTTTTGGCGCCTACGTGCTGGCCTCGGTCCTGCGCGGCCTGGCGGTTGGCGTAGGCGTTTTTGCCGTTACCGTGTGGCTCGCGCCGGCCGGCTTTGAGGCTCCCTGGTGGATTCCGGTTTTCGCGCTGATCGGGGCGGCGATGCTGGCCGTCGTGGGGTTGATCGCCGGCATTGTCTCGGAGAAGTTCGATCAGCTGGCGGCATTTCAGAATTTTCTTATCCTTCCAGCGACTTTTTTGTCCGGCGTGTTTTATTCGGTCCACGGACTGCCGCCTTTTTGGCAGGTATTCTCCCGGGTCAACCCGTTTTTTTACATCATTGATGGATTCCGGTACGGGTTTTTCGCCCGGTCGGACGTGTCGCCCTGGCTCAGCTTGCTGGTAGTCGGGCTGTCATTTTTCGCGGTTTCCGCCATCGCCGTGACCATGCTGCACCGGGGTTATAAGTTGCGAACATGAACCAGATACCAACTGCGCAATCGATTCGGCACGCCATCGTGCAGGCTTTGCCTTGTGAGCGCCTCGAGGTCGACGGCGATGGCCATCACTTCGAGGCCCTGATTGTCAGCGCCGCTTTCGAAGGGCGCTCGCGCATCGAACGTCATCGGCTGGTATATGCGGCACTAGGCGATCGCATGCGCCAGGAGATTCACGCGCTTTCTATGCGCACACTTACGCCGCAAGAAGCCGACGCCGTCGGCGCGGCACGCCCCGCAGGAAGATAGCCGCCACATGGACAAGTTGCGAATTCGCGGTGGTAACCGCCTCGAGGGGGCCTTGCGCGTGGCGGGGGCGAAGAACGCCGCTTTGCCGATCATGGCTGCGGCGCTGCTCACGCCCGAGGAGTTGCGGCTGGAGAACGTCGCGCGCCTGGCGGACACGGCGACGATGAGCCGTTTGCTCAGCGGGATGGGCGTTTCTGTGGAACGCGACGGCGAGCGTATGGCGCTGCGCGCAGCAAAGCTCGGATCCGTGCAAGCGCCCTACGAGCTCGTAAAGACGATGCGTGCCTCGATTCTCGTTTTGGGTCCATTGCTCGCTCGCGAGGGCGAGGCCCGCGTCAGCTTGCCCGGCGGATGCGCCATTGGCGCGCGTCCCATCGACCAGCATCTAAAGGGTTTGCAGGCTCTGGGTGCGGATCTACAGATCGAAGGCGGCTACATCGTCGCGCGGCGCGGAGCCGCGGGACGGTTGCGCGGCGCGCGCATCATCACCGACTTGGTCACGGTGACCGGCACGGAAAACCTGATGATGGCCGCTACACTTGCCGAGGGCCGGACGGTTATCGAGAACGCGGCCCGCGAGCCCGAGGTTGTCGATCTGGCGACGTGCCTAAATCGCATGGGGGCGGCAATTCGGGGCGCTGGTACGGATCGGATTGTGATCGAGGGCGTAGAACGGCTCCATGGAGCCGACCATCGGGTGATCGCCGATCGCATCGAGAGCGCGACCTTTCTGGTGGCCGCCGCGGCCACAGGCGGCGATATCACGCTGCAGTGCGCCGCACCCGATACACTCGACGCCGTTCTGGAGAAGCTGCGCGAGGCCGGTGCGACGATACAGATGGGTCCGGACTGGGTGCGTCTGCGCATGGATCGCAGGCCCCATTCCGTGAGCCTGCGCACGGCTCCGTACCCTGCGTTTCCCACCGACGCGCAGGCGCAGTTTCTGGCAATGAACTGTATCGCCGATGGCGTTGCTCGCGTCAGCGAAAATATCTTCGAAAACCGCTTTATGCATGTGCTCGAATTGCAACGGCTGGGTGCGCAGATCGATATCGACGGCCATACGGCGATCGTGCGTGGGGTCGATCACCTGTCGGGCGCGACCGTGATGGCGACCGATCTTCGGGCCTCAGCTAGCCTCGTGATTGCAGGGCTAGTGGCGCGCGGGGAAACGACGGTTGATCGCATCTATCACCTGGATCGTGGCTACGAGGCGATGGAGCGTCGGCTCAGCAGTCTGGGTGCGGATATCCAACGGGTTCGGTGAGAGTTCGACGGTGATTACGCTGGCATTGCCCAAGGGCCGCATCTTCGAGGAGGCGCTGCCGCTGCTAGCACGTGCGGGCATCGTGCCCGAGGAGTCGCCCACGCAAACGCGAAAACTTCTCATCGGCACGAGCGTCGCGGATTTGCGTATCGTCGTGGTGCGCGCCTCCGATGTGCCGACCTACGTACAGTACGGGGCCGCAGAACTGGGCATCGCAGGGGCTGACATCTTGTTGGAACACGGCGGCGACGGTCTTTATCAGCCGGTCGATCTGTCGATTGGTCACTGCCGCCTGTGCGTAGCCGCGCCCTCTGGCTTTGATTACGCCGGCGCCGTCGGGCGCGGTGCGCGGCTGCGTGTGGCCACCAAGTACGTGCAGGCAGCGCGCGAGTTCTTCGCGCGCAAGGGAGTGCACGTTGATCTGATCAAGCTGTACGGTTCGATGGAACTTGCGCCGCTTGCTGGGCTTGCTGACGCGATCGTCGATCTGGTGTCCAGCGGGGCGACGCTGCGCGCCAACAATCTTGTGGAGGTCGAGCAGATCGCGCCAATCAGCTCGCGGCTGGTCGTCAATCAGGCGGCCTACAAGACCCAGCGCACGCGGCTCGCAGCACTGATTGGCGCTCTTGCGAAGGCGGTCGTGCAATGATGATCCAGCTGCTTGATGCCAGCGCTGCGGATTTTGACCAGGCGCTGACGCAATTAATCGCTACCGATACGGCGCCAGATCGCGAAATCGAGGCTCGCGTCGACGAAATCATTGAAGCCGTTCGTCATCGAGGAGATGACGCGCTGCTCGATTACACGCGGCGGTTTGATCGAATGCACGCGGCCGCGGTCAGCGAACTGGAGATCCCCGCGGAACAAATGCGATCTGCGCTGGCGGCGCTAGGAGCCGATGACCGCCGGGCGCTGCAGGAGGCGGCCGAGCGGATCCGACGCTTTCATGAGCAAGCCCGTGCGCACGATTGGCAAGTGCAGGAGCCCGACGGTACGACGCTTGGAATTCGCGTGACGCCACTGGACCGCGTCGGCATTTACGTTCCGGGCGGCAAGGCCTCGTACCCTTCTTCGGTGCTGATGAACGCCGTTCCTGCGCGGGTGGCTGGGGTGGGGCAGATCATCATGGTGGCGCCAGCTCCCGATGGCGTGCGCAATCCACTGGTGCTGGCCGCCGGGGCGCTGGCCGGAGTCGATCGGGCGTTTGCGATCGGCGGCGCGCAGGCGGTGGCCGCGCTGGCCTACGGCACCCAAACGGTTCCTGCGGTCGACAAAATCGTTGGACCCGGCAACGCCTACGTCGCGGCCGCCAAGCGGCGGGTTTTTGGCACGGTGGGCATCGACATGCTCGCGGGGCCAAGCGAGATTCTGATCATCTGCGACGGAACCACCGATCCGCAATGGATCGCGATGGACTTGTTCTCGCAAGCCGAGCACGACGAAATGGCGCAGGCCATCTTGCTGACGCCCGATCGGAGCTTTCGCGATGCCGTGCTCGCGGCAATCGGCAGCTTGCTGCCTACGATGCCGCGTCGCTCAATCATTGAAACGTCGTTGCGCAAGCGCGGTGCTTTAATCCTGGTGCGCGATTTGGAGCAGGCGTGCGAGATTGCCAACCGGATCGCGCCCGAGCACCTAGAGATTTCGACTGTGGCTGCACGCAACTGGCTTGACCGTATCCGCCACGCGGGTGCGATCTTTCTCGGGCCGTATTCGAGCGAAGCACTGGGTGATTACTGCGCTGGCCCCAATCACGTCTTGCCAACCTCGCGCACCGCGCGATTTTCTTCCGCGCTTGGCGTAGCGGATTTTCAAAAGCGCAGCAGTGTTCTTGAAATCTCTCGTGCTGGGGCCCAAGTGCTGGGTCTTACCGCCGCGCACCTTGCGCAAGCCGAGGGGCTCGGTGCGCACGCGCGCAGCGCCCAGTTTCGAATGGACGCGCCGCCGCCCGGCTCGCGAGGCGGCAGGTGAGTGATCCGGCGGCCGCGCCGCTATCGGTAGTGCGCGACGACGTTCGCATGCTCACGGCGTATCCGGTGCCCTCCGCCGAGGGACTGGTCAAGCTCGACATGATGGAAAACCCATACGGATTGCCCAAGGAGCTTGCACTCGATTTAGGGCAGCGCCTGGGCAAGGTCGCGCTAAACCGTTATCCACCGGGCGAACCGCGCGCTTTTAAGCAACGCCTGCGGGCGCGCGTAGCCGTTCCCGAGGGCAGTGCAGTGCTGCTGGGAAACGGTTCTGACGAGTTGATTCATCTTGTCATTCAATCTTGTGCGCGCTCCGGTGCGGTGGTGCTCTCGCCCTGGCCAAGCTTCGCGATGTATCGAATCAGCGCCGGATTGGATCGATGCGGCTTCGTTGATGTAAGTTTGCAACCGGATTTCGCGATGGATTTGCCCGCAATGATGGCCGCGATCCGCCGGCACCGTCCGTCGGTGATCTTTCTGTCGTATCCGAACAATCCCACGGGCAACTTGTTCGATCGCACTGCGATCGAGGCGATCATGCTCGAAGCGCCGGGAATCGTGGTAATTGACGAAGCCTATCTGCCGTTTGCGCAGCAGACGTGGATGCCCGAGTTGCCAGCACGCCCCAACTTGCTCGTGCTGCGCACGTTCTCCAAGTTGGGCCTGGCCGGCTTGCGTCTGGGGTATCTGTGCGGGCTCCCAGCCCTAATCGAGCAGTTCGACAAGGTGCGGCCGCCTTTTAACGTCAACGTCCTGACGCTGGCGGCTGCGGATTTTTTGCTCGATCACTTCGCTGTACTGGACGAACAGGCGGCCCGCGTGCGGGCCGATCGCCAACAGTTGCTCGCACGCATGCGGTCTTTGGCGGGCATACAGGTCTTCGATTCGGCTGCTAACTTCTTGCTTTTCCGCGTTGCCGATGCCTCCGATGTTTTCGCGAAACTGCTGCAGAAGGGTATTCTCATCAAAGACGTGTCGGGCGCGCATCCGCTGCTGCAAAACTGCCTGCGTGTCACAATTGGGACCGCGGAGGAAAACGCCCGATTTTTCGAGGCCCTTCGGGCCAGCATCTGATGGAATCAGCAATGCCGCAACGCAACGCGCAAATCGCACGAGATACGAAAGAGACCAAGATCCGCGTGACGGTTGACCTAGACGGAACCGGGGCGTGCAAGGTATCGACCGGGATCGGGTTTCTCGACCACATGTTGGAGCAAATTGCGCGCCACGGTGCGCTGGACTTGACGATCGAAGCAATTGGCGATTTGCACATTGACGGCCACCATACGGTAGAGGACGTCGGCATCACTTTGGGCCGCGCGGTCTATAGTGCCGCGGGCGATAAGCAGGGCATCCGTCGCTTCGGGCACGCTTTCGTGCCCCTGGATGAGGCGCTAACTCGGGTGGTGGTCGATTTTTCCGGCCGGCCTGGTTTGTTCTGGAACGTGGATTTCGCGCGTTCCACAATCGGGGGGTTCGATCTGGAACTGGTCCACGAATTTTTCCAGGGGTTTGTGAACCATGCGCAGGTGACGCTGCACATCGATAATTTGCGCGGCAATAACGCGCACCATCAGTGCGAAACGATCTTTAAGGCGTTTGCGCGGGCGCTGCGCGATGCCCTGGAGATGGATCCGCGCGCCACTGGCATGGTGCCCAGCACCAAGGGAGCACTTTAGCCTAGCCGCGTTGCTGCGTGCGTGCTCGGCAGTGGCATAGGAAGGTTTCCCGAGGTTGATTTCTTGATTGCGATTGCTGATTTCGGAATGGGCAACTTGCGCTCGGTGCAACAGGCGCTTGCCCGTGTCGCTCCCCAGGTTCTTACGCGCATAACGTCGGACCCAGAAGTGATCGATGCCGCCGAGCGCGTTGTGCTGCCCGGGCAAGGAGCGATGCCCGATTGCATGCACAACCTGGCGGCTTCGGGACTTGAGCCGGCCTTGCGGCGCGCGGCAGCAACTCGACCGGTATTGGCTGTGTGCATCGGCGAACAAATGCTCTTTGACCGCTCGCAAGAAGGCAACGCCCCTGGCTTAGGACTCATCCCGGGGCAAGTCGTACGGTTCCCTGAGTCGGTGGACGAGCAAGGGCGGCGACGCAAGATTCCGCACATGGGTTGGAACCGGGTCCGGCAGACCCAGCCCCATCCCTTATGGCAGGGCGTAGCAGATGAGAGCTACTTTTACTTCGTTCACAGCTACTATGTTGAACCGGCACAGCGAAGCGTCATTGCGGGTCAAACGGAGTACGGTGGCATCTTTACCTGCGCGGTTGCCCAAGATAATATTTTCGCTGTCCAATTCCATCCCGAGAAAAGCGCCGCCGCTGGCCTGAGACTCTACGCCAACTTCGTATGTTGGAAACCCTGACGGGCACTTGCCTGGCCTGTGCCGGCCGGTCTGCTGTCCAAACCGATTAGCCCATTCATGCTGCTGATTCCCGCAATTGATATCAAGGACGGGCGATGCGTTCGCTTGCGCCAAGGCGACATGAGCGATGCGACGGTTTTTTCAGAGGATCCGGTCGCGATGGCGGGCAAGTGGGTGGAAATGGGGGCCCAACGGCTGCATATCGTCGACCTGAACGGGGCCCGCTCCGGCAAGCCGGTCAACGAAAGCGTCATTCGAAAGATCGCTCGTGCTGCCGGTCCGGACGTTGCGGTGCAGCTCGGCGGCGGCCTGCGCGACCTTGATACGATCGAACGGTTCATCGACAACGGCATCTCCTACGTCGTTATCGGAACCGCCGCGGTAAAGAACCCCGGATTTCTGCACGACGCGTGCAGCGCGTTTGGCGGCCATGTCATCGTTGCCCTGGACGCACGCGATGGCAAAGTGGCCACGGATGGTTGGAGCAAACTGACCGGGCACGACGTGATCGATTTGGCGGTGAAATTCGAAGACTATGGGGTGGATGCGATCTTGTACACGGATATCGGCCGCGACGGCATGCTCAGCGGCGTGAATATCGAGGCAACCGTGGCACTGGCACGCGCGGTGCGCATCCCGATTCTTGCCAGCGGCGGTATTGCCGACCTGAGCGACGTCGATCGGCTTTGCGCGATCGAGGGCGAGGGCGTCGAGGGAGCAATATTGGGACGCGCCCTGTACGAGGGAAAGCTCGATTTTAAGGCTGCCCTGGCGCGAGTGGCCGCGCTGGCGCAGTAGTGAGGACCACAGGCACGGTCTTCCGACGCTGCGGATCGGGCGGTGCCCAACGCCGCGCCACCTTGCCATAGAGCCCTTATCGATGCTCGCCAAGAGAATCATTCCCTGCCTGGACGTGACCGCAGGTCGAGTGGTCAAGGGAATCAACTTTCAGGGCCTGCGCGATGCCGGCGATCCGGTTGAGATTGCAGCGCGCTACGACGGCGAGGGCGCCGACGAGCTCACCTTTCTCGATATCACCGCAAGTTCCGATCAGCGCGAGACGATTTTGGACGTCATTGAGGCCGTGGCACGGCAAACCTTCATTCCGCTGACTGTCGGCGGCGGAGTGCGCAAAGTCGAGGACGTGCGCCGCCTGCTTAACGCCGGAGCCGATAAGGTTTCCATCAATACCGCCGGCGTGCTCAATCCGCAGCTTTTTGCCCAGACCAGCAACCGCTTCGGCAATCAATGCATCGTGGCAGCAATCGACGCCCGGCGCCGTGACCATTCCGATCCGGCCCGCGGTTGGGAGGTCTATACGCATGGTGGGCGCACCGCGACCGGGATCGATGCGGTCGCGTGGGCCCGTCGTGTCGTAGAGCTTGGCGCAGGAGAGATCCTGCTCACCAGTATGGACCGAGACGGAACACGCCTGGGATTTGACATTGAGCTCACCGCGGCCGTCACGGACGCCGTGAGCGTCCCCGTCATCGCGTCGGGCGGCGTTGGAACGCTGCAGCACCTAGCCGATGGCATTTTGCTCGGACATGCCGATGGTGTGCTTGCCGCTTCGATCTTTCACTATGGGGAGTACACCGTGCAAGCAGCCAAGCGCTATCTGGCCGATTGCGGCATTCCGATGAGGTTGTCGTGAACGCCGCCTCAGACGCCCCCGCGGGCGGTGGCGACCTTGCCTGGCTCGACCAGGTCGTATTCGATGCCAACGGCCTAGTGCCGGTCATCGCCCAACAAATGAGTGACCGCCGGGTGCTCATGCTGGCATGGGCCGATCGCGCAGCCTTGGAGCAAACCCAGCGTTCGGGCCTTGCGACGTATTATTCGCGCTCGCGTGCGCGCCAATGGCGCAAGGGTGAAGAGTCAGGAAACACGCAGCGAGTGCGCGAAATCCGCATCGACTGCGATGGCGATGCGGTGCTCTACGTGGTCGACCAGCAGGGCGGAGTTGCCTGCCACACCGGCCGCGTTAGCTGTTTTTACCGCCGCCTCGAAGACGGCGTATGGCAGCAGACCGATCCGGTGCTCATCGACCCCGAGAAAATGTACCGTAGGCCCAACTCATGAAGCCCAGCGATGCCACCTCTGTGCTGATCCGCCTAGCCGACGTCATCGAATCACGACGCGGCGCTGACGCCGAGCGTTCGTACGTGGCGCGGCTACTGGCACAGGCGCCGGACTCGGTCCTGAAGAAGATCGGCGAAGAAGCGACCGAGACGGTCATGGCCGCCAAGGACGGCGATCGCGAACGCATCATTGCGGAGACTGCCGACCTGTGGTTTCACTGTCTCGTGATGCTTGTCCACTATGGTCTGCGGCCCGAGCGGGTTTTGGCCGAGCTCGATCGGCGCGCCGGCGTCTCGGGTTTGGAGGAAAAAGCCCTGCGCAAGGCCCTGGGACGCGAACGCGGCAGCCCAGTGCCACCGGAGAAAGAAAATGGCTGATACCACGTCCACTTCGTGCCTGTTTTGTCGTATCGTCCGGCGCCAGGTGCCTTCTCAAGTGGCCTACGAGGACGACGAGGTCATTGTATTTCACGACATTCACCCCGCCGCCCCGGTGCATTTGCTCATTGTGCCCAAGTTGCACATCGATTCATTGCTCGACGCCACCTCCGAGCAGCAGTCGCTATTGGGTAAAATGCTGTTGCTGGCACCGCAACTGGCCCGGGAGCAAGGCGCGACGGACGGGTTTCGCCTCATCGTCAACAACGGTGGGGGCGGCGGGCAGGAAGTCTTCCATTTGCACTTCCACGTGCTTGGCGGCCCACGGCCTTGGCGCCATATGTCTGTCGGGAGGTAATTATGGGCTCGCTATCCATTTGGCATTGGCTCATTGTCTTGCTGGTCGTCGTCCTGGTTTTTGGTACCGGAAAACTCAAGAACCTGGGCCGCGATCTGGGTGGAGCGATCAAAGGGTTTAAGGAAGGAATCAAGGAGGGGACTGAATCTCCCAACTCCTCAAACCCGCCGCAGAAGGTCGAAGATTCGTCACGTTCGGCTGCCCACACAATTGACGTGGCCGCGCGCGAAAAAAGCGGCAGTTAAATTTGGCTTAGGACCGCTGTGGCGCACGCACGTCGCGGCAGCCCGAGGACCTGTCAATCGGATGCAATCATCGGGCCCTGTTATCAAAGCCCGGGGTTCCCATGTTCGACTTTGGTGAGCTATTGGTGATCGGCGTTGTGGCGCTGATCGTACTACCGCCGGAGCGCTTGCCGCAGGCGGCGCGCACGCTCGGGCAATGGATCGGCAAGCTGCAGCATTACGTTGGCCAGATGCGGGTCGAATTCGATCGCGAATTTCATCTGGCCGATTTGCGGCGCCTTGGCGAGGAGGCCCGGGCCAGCGCGCGCTCGGTCGAAACGGAACTGCGCTCTGTGGCCTCGGGGGTGGAATCGGAGGTCGGTAAGGTGGCCTCAGATACGATGGTTGCACTGGGCGAGAATTCGTGGAGCAGCGGTGGTCCCACGCCGCCGCCTACGCACTTTCCGCGGCGCTACAAACCGCGGCCGTCGATCGACGATCTGACACAGGAAATCGAGCGCCTGAAGCGGCAGTTGGCCCTTCCCGACGGGGGTTCGGCAGCGCACCGTAAGTGGGCGCCGCGCGCTCGCATCAACCGCGTGCGCGTGCGGCGCTGAGCGGCGAGCGCTATGAGCCGGCACGGTGGTTTGCGACCACGGCGACCACGCCAATGAGCGCGCCAGAGCAAGAGGAAGGGTTTCTCTCGCACCTGGTGGAGTTGCGTACCCGCCTGGTGCGCGCAGCCCTTTCGGTGTTGATTGTGTTTTTGGGCCTTTGGCCTTTCATGCGGCAGATTTTCGACCTGCTCTCGCGCCCGATGATCGGTGCTTTGCCCCAAGGCGCCAAACTGCTCGCCACAGGAGTCATTACGCCCTTTCTAGTGCCCCTGAAGGTCACCTTGTTCGCGGCGTTCCTGCTGGCCCTGCCTTTTGTCCTGTACCAGGCTTGGGCGTTTATCGCCCCGGGCCTTTATCAGCACGAAAAGCGCCTCGCATTGCCGGTCCTGGTCTCTAGTGTCTTCATGTTTTTTGCCGGAATCGCATACTGCTATTTTGTCGTCTTTGGGGTTGTCTTTCGCTTCATCACCGGGTTTGCTCCGGAGAATGTCAACGTGGCACCCGATATCGAACAGTACTTCGATTTTGTTATACGTATGTTCATTGCCTTTGGCTTGGCGTTCGAGGTACCCATAGCCGTGATGCTGCTGGTGCGCCTTGGGATCACGTCCGTTGCCAAGCTGCGCCACGTGCGTCCGTATGTCATTGTGGGCGCATTCGTCATTGCGGCCATCGTGACGCCGCCCGATGTGCTCTCCCAGATGCTGCTGGCGCTGCCGCTATGGCTGCTGTATGAGTTGGGGGTATTACTGGGCACGCTCGTCGGCGGCAAGCGCCGGCAGCAGGAGGCGCCCGCGGAATGACGACGGCGCTTGGCCGCGCGCTCAGCGTGTAGCCGGCGGCGGGCGCTCGCCGACTCGAATCTTCAGATTCATGTCCTTGGCGTCGCGCAGCACATGCACGCTGGCCATGGCGCCGGGTTCGAGCTGCGCGATCTGGTTCAGCATCGCGCGGCGCTCGCTTACATTGACGCCGTTGATCGAGACGATCACATCGCCGGGCTCCATGCCGCCGTTGCCCGCTGGACCATTGCGCAGCACGCCGCGCACAACTACCCCTTCTTTGCGCTTAAGGCGCAACGCGTCGACCAGCTCCGGCGTAATGTCATAGAGTTCGATGCCGAAGTAGCCGCGCTTGACACGGCCATTTTGGACGATCTGGTCCATCACCTGGGTGACGATCGAGGTGGGGATCGCAAAACCAATACCGATGGATCCGCCGGTGCGCGAAAAAATCGCCGTGTTGATTCCAACCAAATGGCCATTGCTGTCGACCAGGGCGCCTCCCGAATTGCCCTCGTTGATAGCGGCGTCGGTCTGAATGAAATTTTCGAACGTGTTAATGCCCAGGTTGGTGCGGCCCAAGGCTGAAACGATACCCATTGTCACGGTCTGTCCGACGTTAAACGGATTACCAATGGCAAGCACCACATCGCCCACTTTGAGCGTCTCCGAGCGACCGAAAATCATGACTGGCAGATCCGGCAGATCGATTTTCAAAACGGCCAGATCCGTTTCTGGATCCGAGCCCACGAGGCGCGCGTCGACGCGGCGCCCGTCGCTCAGTGCAACGGCAATCTCATCGGCTGCCTGTACGACGTGGTTGTTGGTCAGTACGTAGCCGTCGGCAGTAACGATCACTCCGGAGCCCAAGCGTGCGACGCTTTGTGGTTCGGTATTGGCCGATTCGCCGAAAAACTGCCGTTCAATGGAATCGTCGGCACCGCCACGGGTGATCTGCTTAGCCGTATAGACATTGACCACACTGGGCATCGCCCGCATCGCCGCGTCGGCGTAGGAGCCCAGGGCATTGGCCCGGGTCACCGGTTCATCGGCCGGGATCTGGCGAATTGAAGTACCCGCGACCGGACTCGGCGCCGGCGCAGCACTCCCCGCCACGGTTCGGTTCGTTGCACTCTCGCGCGATATCCACTGCGGCTTGAGCGTAGAGACAACGAACAACAGCGCCATCCCTACCGTGGTGGCCTGTGCAAAGACGAGCCAAACGCGCCGCAGCATTACCGCCCTTTCGCCCGCGGGTGTGCGGCGCCCAGCAGGGTCGACTCTTGCATTGTGACGGTCGCCTCGTTCAAGTAATTGCCTGGATAGGGTGTCCGCGTGTCGCCGCCGACAGCGGCAAAGGCACGGAACTCATTCAATATTCTCATTTTTTCGGCCGTCATGAAGCTCAACCCGGCCTGATGGCTAACGCCCGCCTCGATAGGCTTCCTAGCCCGCTTTTGCGGGTATATGAGGTAGTGAAGTAGAATAGCAGGCTCCCCGAACCGCGCCCGGCCCACTTGGGGGGCAAAGTCCCTTCCCCCGCCGCCCGGCGCCCGGGACGATATACAAAAGGCGATTTAACAATGGTGCTGTATTCCGGTACAACCTGCCCGTTTTCGCAACGATGCCGACTCGTGCTCTTTGAAAAGGGGATGGATTTCGAGATCAAGGACGTCGATCTTTTTAACAAACCGGAGGAAATCTCCGTGATGAATCCGTACGGACAAGTGCCGATACTCGTCGAGCGCGAGTTGACCTTGTACGAATCGAACATCATCAATGAATACATTGACGAGCGCTTTCCTCACCCGCAGCTGATGCCCGCGGACCCGGTGATGCGCGCGCGTGCGCGCCTGTTTTTGTTCAATTTCGAGCGCGAGTTGTTCGTGCATGTGCAGACGCTTGAAAATAGCAACAATCAGAAGGCCATCGAGAAGGCGCGCCTGCAGATCCGCGATCGACTGACGCAGCTTGCGCCAATTTTGCTCAAGAACAAGTACATGCTGGGTGACGAATTTTCGATGCTCGACGTTGCCATTGCTCCTTTGCTGTGGCGCCTGGATCATTATGAAATCGAACTTCCCAAGAGCGCTGCTCCCCTGATGAAGTTTGCCGAGCGCATCTTTAGTCGCCCGGCGTACATCGAGGCCCTCACGCCAAGCGAGAAGGTAATGCGTCGCTAAGGCGCCGACCCGTTTTTCGCGACGAAAAGCCCTCGATGCCCGAAGTCTCTGCCAAGCCCTACTTGGTCCGCGCCCTGTTTGATTGGTGCAACGACTGTGGCTACACGCCCTATGTGACGGTCGCGGTCGGCGAGCAGGTGGTAGTGCCCGCCGAATACGTCAAGGACGGCGAAATCGTGCTCAATATCTCCCCGCTCGCGACCAACCGGCTGACCATCAGCAACGAGCTGCTGGAATTTCAGGCACGGTTTGGCGGAGTTGCGCGCGAGGTGCGCGTTCCCGTGGAATTCATTCGTGCGATCTACGCGCGGGAAACGGGCCAGGGAATGGCCTTTGAGGGACCTGCGCAAGCGCCTTCTAGCGCGCCAGCCCAGGAGGGCTCCTTGGCTGCGCCCACGACCTCCAGCGCAACGGTCCGACCCTTGCGAGGGTTGCCGGCACGCGAGACCGACGAGCAACCGCCGGATCCGACGCCAAGTCCCTCTGGAGATCGGCCCCGCCTGACGCGAATCAAGTAGGCAAGGTAGGTCTCATCCTGCGGGCCGGCATAGCTCAGTTGGTAGAGCAGCGGTTTTGTAAACCGAAGGTCGGGGGTTCGAGTCCCTCTGCCGGCACCGACCGCTCAGTGTCCGAACCGGACACACCGATTACGCACCCAAACACATAGCTTATAAACTTCGCGCCGGCACGCCCGGCCGACAATTTGCGGCCGGGCAGCTTTCGCCGGTACAAACGCGGCGCCGCTACGCGCAAGGCGGCACCGCACAATTCGTTACTGCGGTGGCGGCGGTGGTGGTGGGTAACCAGGCGGCGGCGACGGCGGCGGTGGATACCCGGCTTGCGGCGGCGGAGGTGGGTACCCAGGGGGTGGTGCTGCGGGCGCGGCCGTGGGACGCGGGTTGTACGGCACCGCTTGCCCAGGTATCAAGTTTCCCTTTGCGTACATGCATTGCTCGTACGCAATGTCGTAACGACGCTGCACCGAGTAGCCACTTCGTTGGCTCTCGCCCGCACCGATGGCCGAACCAGCCAGCAATCCCACACCGGCACCGGCACCGGCACCGCGACTGCCGCCACCGATCAAGGCGCCGGCTGCTGTGCCGACTACCGTCCCGACGACCGCGGAGCCCACTGCAGCGGTGTTTGCCGCCTCCTGGGCATTGCCGGTGTTCTGCGCGGCGTAATTGCGGCAGTACTGATCGTCAGCGGCAAAGACCTCAAATGGTTTGCCAGGCGCCGGCATAACGCGAACGCTCGGCCCTTGGGGCACAACGGCGCACCCGACCAGCACGATAGTACCCAGGCTCAAGGCCGCGGCCCACTTTAGCGGCTGCATGTTCAAACTCCTAAGAAAGTGAAAAAGCGCAACATTACGAACGATCTCCCTGGAAAAACCAATTGTCTCATCGAGGCGGCGGCGCAGCCTGCGTCGGTGCCACTGGCTGCCAGCCTTCGGGACACGACGTCACGTAGGGATAGTAGCCATTAGTCGATTTGCAAAAATACCAGGCGCTTGGCGTCGGTGGAGGCGGAACGGCCGGCACCGGTAGATCAGGCGGTAGGTACGGATCGGGCCAGGGGTAGATTGGGTAGGGATA
>DASPWJ010000012.1:0-40302 GCA_035621895.1 Burkholderiaceae bacterium
TGGTGAGCCTGATTCAATCCAACTTCATGGGCTTCGGGTCTGGGGTGGTTGTCCCTGGTTGGGGAATCTCGCTGCAAAACCGCGGCTACGCATTTTCCCTCGACCCCGCGCACCCAAATTGTGTGGCGCCTGGCAAGCGGCCGTTCCATACGATCATCCCGGGATTTTTGACCAAAGGCGGGCAACCACAAATGAGTTTCGGCGTGATGGGGGGAAACATGCAGCCGCAAGGCCATGTGCAGACCCTATGCCGCATGCTCCTTGCGCAGCAGCAACCACAGGCCGCGTGCGATGCACCCCGCTGGAAGTGGAACCAGGCTTTGGAAATCGAAGTCGAGGCAAGCATGGATGGGGCCGCGCGAGAAGAGTTGTCCCGCCGCGGCCACCGCATCGTCACCGTTGACGATTCCTACATGGATTTCGGATCCGGCCAATTCATATGGCGTCTAGGCGATGCCGCGACCGCGGGCTACGTCGCCGCAAGCGACGGCCGTCGAGACGGCCAGGCTTGCGGGTATTAAAAAAGAGCCGGCACCGCCCTCAGAGCGAAAATTCCCAACAACCAGGCGCGAGCCGCAAATGAGGACAAGACAGCCTGAACCAACCCGCCCGACGGTTGACGCGATCGCACCGGCCGCGAAGAGGGGTCCAATGTTGGGCTGGCGCGCGCTCCCGCCGCGCGGGGCACAACGCACTCGGGCGGCGCTCGGCCGTCGTTTCGCTGCAATGGCGAGCGGCTCATGCTGCACGAGCCTTCGGCGGCCTACGCTTGGGCGTCACTTGCGCTCCAAAACCTAAGCCGGCAAGAAAGCGCCACCTCTTAGCCCCTCGGCGACTCATGCCCGCGCTTGCCAAAGATCCCGCGCAGCAAATCGCTGAATTGCGTCCGATGTTGCTGCGCATCGCTCAACTGCAGCTGCGCAACCACACCTGGGCGGAAGATGCGGTCTCAGAGACCATTGTGGCCGCGGTGGAGGGATTGCCGGGCTTCGATGCCAAGTCGCAGATCCGAACCTGGGTCGTTGGAATACTCAAGCACAAGATCATCGATCAGTTTCGTCGCCGCAGCCGCGAAATTCAGATCGAAGCACAGGACCAGGTGGCCGAGCCCGACGCCCTTGAGCAGCTCTTTGACGACAGCGGACACCGCGTCTCGGCGCCGCTCGATTGGGGGGATCCGGAGTCGCACTTGGAGCGCAGCGAGTTTTTCGCCGTCTTGCAGGCTTGTATCGATCAGCTGCCGGCGCCCTTGGGGCGCATCTTTTTGCTGCGCGAATGGCTCGACTTGGACACGGAGCAAATCTGTAAGGAAATGAAGGTGACTTCGACCAATTGTTTTGTCATGCTTTACCGTGCACGGCTGCGCCTGCGCGAATGCCTCGATATGAATTGGTTTGGCGTGCAGGGCAAAGGGCAAAATGGCTAGACTGATCATTGACTGCCGCCAGGCGCATTGGTTGCTCTCGCGCGAGCGCGACGCCCCCTTGCGCTGGTCAGAGCGCTTGGCGTTACGCCTGCACCTTCGTGTTTGCGACTGGTGCAGCATCGTGCAACGAAATTTTGCGTTTTTATCTCAGGCGGTGCGACGCTTGGACCGCTGATACCCGAGCGCGACAATTGTGCGCCTTGCTTTGATCATCCCGATTCACAATCGGGCCCAGACCATCGAAGAGAGCCTGCTGGCGCTGGCGGACGTGCGCCGCCGCGGCCACCACATAATCGTTGTCGACACCGGAAGCAGCGATAACGGCGCGGCGCGCGCACGCGCGCTCGCCGACCGCGTTGTTGTGGCTTCACAAAACTTATCATCGCAGCTAAACGCGGCGTCCCGCGTGCCCGAAGCCGAACAAGCCGACGCGCTCGTTTTTCTGCCGGAGACTGTGCGCTTGCCCGAACAGGCGGACCGCACGATTGCGCGCGCGCTATCGAACTCCTCCAGTCCTTGGGGTCGCTTTGACATCTCGTATCGCAATCGGCACGGCGATTCGAGCCGTCCGCTCGATCTGGCTGCGGCGCTTGCCAACTGGTGCTCGCGCGCGACAGGCATCTGCACCTGGGAGCAGGCGATTTTCATTTCCCGCTCGGCCTTCTTCGCCTTGGAAGGTTTTGCCGTGGCCACCCAATGCGCGGACATTGAATTTTCGCGGCGTGCGCGACAGCTCGGAGCCCCGATTGTTTTGCGCGAGCGCGCACTGGTGCGCATAAGCGCGGGCAATTGGGCGGTCGTTTCCCGCGCGATCGTTCGTCGCGAATGGCAAAGGCTGGCCGTAGCAGTGGGCTTCGAACCCGGGGAGCATGCCAGCACAAATCAAGGGCCGTTCTGACCGCCGCTGGGGCGCCCCATGGGGGACTGCGCTCCCGCGCGCGACACAGTACCTGCTGGCGGCGCCGTTACAATGGCGCTGACCATGGAAAAAAAGGCCTTAAAAAAAGAGCTCGCTGCGACCAATTTCATTCGCAACATCGTCGCCAGCGATTTGGCGGTTGACCGTTTTGCCGGTCGGCACTGGAATGGCCAGCCCGGTGACGGAGAGTTTCAACGACGCGGTGCTGTGGACGCGGCACGAATCCGGACTCGTTTTCCACCCGAGCCCAATGGGTACCTTCACCTGGGGCACGCAAAATCGATCTTCCTGAACTTCGGACTGGCACGCGACTTTCACGGCCGCTGCCACATGCGCTTTGACGACACCAATCCGACACGCGAGGAACAGGAGTACGTCGATTCGATCCTCGATGCGGTTCGCTGGCTCGGCTTTGATTGGGCCGATGCCACGCAAAACAACTTGTATTTTGCCTCGGACTACTTCGAGCGCCTGTACGAATGCGCCGAGTTCCTGATTGCGCGTGGCCACGCCTACGTCGACCAGCTCAGCGCCGAGGAAATGCGACTTGCGCGCGGCACGCTGACCGAGCCCGGGCGAAACTCGCCCTACCGCGACCGCCCGCCCGTGGAAAACCTCGAACTGCTGCGAGAAATGCGAGCTGGCAAGCATCCGGAAGGCAGCATGGTGCTTCGTGCGCGAATCGATATGACCTCGCCCAACATCAATATGCGCGATCCCACCTTGTACCGGGTCCGCTTCGCGCACCATCACCGCACGGGTGACCAGTGGTGCATTTACCCGATGTACGACTTCACCCACGCGCTTTCGGATGCTCTTGAGTGCATTACGCATAGCGTTTGTACCCTCGAATTCGAGGATCATCGGCCGCTGTACGACTGGTGCCTGGAGCGCTGCGTGCCAACGCTTCGTGAGCCGCAATGGCACGAGGCCTTGGAGCTTGTGCGCTCGGTTCGAAGCCAGGGGGTGGAGGCGGCCCGAGAGTTCGCCCTGCATTGCCACAATTTCTCGCACAAGCTCTTTGCCAGCGAAGCCGAGGCGCAGATGCGTGCCATGTTCGCCGCGTGGGAGCATGGACGCAGCGCGGTTTTGCGCGATCTGAATGCCTTTTATGACCTGCTCCTGGATCAGGCCGACCAATTTGCGCCGTTGCTTGCACATGCCCTGGAAGAGCGGCGACCCGATCCCTTCGAGCTTCCGCATCAGTACGAATTTTCGCGGCTTAACCTCGACTATGTGGTCTTGAGCAAGCGCAAGCTGATCCAGCTGGTCGAGGAGCAACTGGTCGGCGGCTGGGACGATCCGAGGATGCCAACACTGATCGGATTGCGTCGGCGCGGCTACACACCCCAGAGCCTGGCGCTGTTTGCCGAACGTATTGGCGTGAGCAAGGCCGATTCGCGTATCGATTTCGAAGTGCTCGAGCAGGCGTTACGCGAGGAACTCGATCCGCGCGTGCCTCGCGCCATGGTCGTTCTGGATCCCTTGCGTCTGGTTTTGACCAACGTCGATCCCACCACGCAAGAGATCTGCCAAGCGCCGATTCATCCGCACCGGCCCGAGCAGGGCTCGCGCTCGATCACGCTGCGGCGCGAACTTTGGATCGATGCCGACGATTTCCTTGAAAACCCTCCCGCTGATTTTTTCCGGCTGACCCCCGGGGGCATGGTGCGCCTGCGCTACGGGTACGTAATTCGCTGCACGGGTTGCGAGAAGGACGCTACGGGCAAAGTAACGCTGGTGTATGCGCAGATACTGCCGCAGACGCGCAGCGGCACGCCGGGGGCAAACAGCGTAAAGGTCAAAGGCGCAATCCACTGGCTCCCAGTGGCAGATGCGCTGCCCATTGAGGTGCGAATCTTCGACCGGCTGTTTACTCAGCCCGATCCGGACTCGAGCGCTTCGGACTACCGCACGCTGCTCGATGCGGGTAGTCGGCGGGTGCTGGCGGCGTACGCCGAGCCCTCGCTGAGTGCGGCGCAGCCCGAGGACCGTTATCAGTTTGAGCGACATGGCTTTTTCGTCGCCGATCGGGTAGATCACCGAGCTCAGCAACCGGTGTTTAACCGCATTGCGACACTGAGGGACTCGCGCGCGCGCTAGCGGACGCGAGCCGATACTGTTAGCGCTATTGTCTATCCGTTGAGAATCCGGGCCAAAAGAAGTAGTGCACCGTGGATACCGTAGTTGATTCTGTCGGGCAGGTCCGTGCCCGTATCGATGCGTTGCGCGCCAGCATGAGCGCACACGGATTGTCCACGTGGATTGCACTGTCATCCGATCCGCATCTGTCCGAATACCTGCCCGCGCGCTGGCAATCGCGCCAATGGCTCAGCGGTTTTTCCGGCTCCGCCGGCACTTTGGTGCTGACCGCGGATTTCGCAGGACTTTGGGTTGACAGCCGCTATTGGGTGGAGGCCGAAGCGCAACTGGCCGGATCGGGAATCCAGATCGTTCGAGCCAGCAGTGCCGTAGGTACGGCGCTCTTTGATTGGCTTGCGCAAAACGTTGCGAGCAACTCGGAGGTCGGCACCGATGGCCAGGCGCTAGGTTTGTCCGTGGCCCGTTCCATCGAAGCGGCGCTGGCAAAGCGCGGCGCGCGATTGCGCACGGATCTGGATTTACTTGACGAGATCTGGACGGCGCGTCCAGCTTTGCCCTTGGCGGCCGTTTGCGAGCGGCGGCGCACGCTCGAGACCCTGGATCGTCGCGAGAAAATCGCCACGGTTCGTCAGCAAATGGCCGTGCTCGGTGCCCAGTGGCATTGGATTTCGAGCTTGGACGACATCGCTTGGCTGCTGAATCTTCGTGGCGCTGACGTACCGTTTAATCCGGTATTTCTTGCACACGTGCTGATCGGTCCTAGCGAGGTGCGACTGTTCGTTGCGCCCGAGAAAGTCGCGCCGCCGCTGCGCGAGCAACTGCTTTCCGACGGCGTATCGATCGTCGATTACGCCCAAGCACGCGCCGCACTGGGGGCGCTCGCAGCCGGAGATGTCCTGCTGATCGACCCGCGGCGCGTGACGCTAGCCACGGTGCGCTCCGTTCCCGCTGGCGTACGCATCATCGAACAAACCAACCCGACGGTGCTGCTCAAAGCACGCAAGTCGGACGCCGAACTGGCGAACGTGCGCCTTACCATGGAGCAAGACGGCGCGGCATTGTGCGAATTTTTCGCCTGGCTGGAGCAGGCTTTGGATCGGTGCGAGCGCGTCACAGAGCTCAGCATCGATGAGCAGGTGACGGCGCAGCGCGCCCGACGTCAGGGGTTCGTCAGCCCGAGCTTTGGCACCATCGCGGCGTTTAACGCCAATGCCGCTGCGCCGCATTACAGCGCGAGCGCGGCGTCGCACGCAGTCATATGTGAGCCCGCAGGCCACGGCAACGGACTGCTGCTCATCGATTCGGGCGGACAGTACGAAACCGGCACGACCGACATTACCCGCGTCGTTGCAATTGGCGAGCCCACGGACGAGCAGCGCCGCGACTTCACGCTGGTCCTTAAAGGCATGATCCAATTGTCCCGAGCGCACTTCCCGCGAGGAACTCGTTCACCGATGCTCGATGCATTGGCGCGCGCGCCCATCTGGGCGGCCGGCATCGACTATGGACACGGGACCGGACATGGCGTTGGGTATTTCTTAAACGTTCATGAAGGCCCACAGTCGATATCCCCGCACCTGGCACCGGATCCGCAAACGGCGATGGAGCCTGGGATGATCACCTCCAACGAACCGGGAATCTATCGGCCCGGCCGCTGGGGGGTACGCATCGAGAACCTGTTGGCAACCGTGCCCTCCGTAGCCGGCGAATTTGGAGAGTTCCTTAAGTTCGAAACTCTGACGCTGTGTCCGATCGATACGCGCTGCATCGACCGCAGCCTGTTGCGCGACGACGAAGTGGCTTGGCTCAACGACTACCACCGCCAGGTGCGCGAGCGCCTGACTCCTTTGGTAAGCGCGGCCGCGCTTGCCTGGTTGGATCGCTCGACCCAGCCGCTGTAGTCAGCGCCCCACTTCGATGACCCTGACGCGAACTTTTCGCTCGTGGTCGTCGCGCAAAAGCGTAAGTTCCACGACGCTGTCAACGCCGCTGCGGCCGAGTTCTCCGACAAAATCCGACAGGGCTTCCACCCGTTTGCCGTTCACGCCAATGATCACGTCGCCCAAATCCCCGGTCTTGGGGTTCATTGGCCGCAATCCCACTTCCGCCGCGGGTGTGCCCTTGCGCACCTCGGCGATCACGACGCCGGCGATCCCCGCGCGCTCCACCAGGTCGGGGCGCACCGGAGTAATGCCGATGCCCGGCAAAGGGGCTCGGCCACGCGCAATGAGCGACGGGACGACTCGATTGACCAGGTCGACAGGAATTGCAAAGCCGATTCCCGCCGAAGCGCCGCTCTCCGAGCGAATCGCGGTGTTCACTCCTATGAGCCGGCCCGCGCTGTCTAGCAAAGGGCCCCCGGAGTTGCCGGGATTGATGGCAGCATCGGTCTGTATCACTCCCGCAATCTCGCGTTCGTTGCTTGTGGGCAGTTGGCGGTCCAGCGCGCTGACGATGCCGTGGGTCAGCGTGCGCTGCAGCCCGTAAGGGTTGCCGATGGCGTACACCGACTGGCCGATCTTTAGCTCGCTAGAAGTGCCCAGCTCGATCGGCCGCAGACCGCGCGGAGTGTGCAGCAGCTTAATGACTGCCAAGTCGTATTCCGGCGACGCCCCGATGACTCGTGCCTCGATCGCTACACCGGCGTCAAGCTGCACATAAACGTGCGATGCGCCTTCGACGACGTGATTGTTGGTGACGATATGCCCGGCGCCGTCCCAGACAAAACCGCTGCCCGCACCGTGCGCCACCTCGGCGCCGAAAAAGCCCGCGCTGCGTATCACCTCTGTTGTGATGTAAGCAACCGAGGGAGCGGCACCCTCAAACACGGAGACCATGGCCTGCTCCGACGGCAACAAGGGACCACGCGGGGACACGCTGCGAGGTTCCGCGTGCTCACGTGCAGACGCAGGCAGCGTGCAGGGCGCCATCGCAAGTAGCGCCCAGAACGCGTATGCGAGCAACAAGCGGCCTGCGACGGTGGCTAAAATTCCTCGCCCCGTAGGGATTCCAACCATGCCTGCTAATGCCTTGCAGTGGGCGCTGCGCTGTGAAGACAGGTGGGATTATCGCGTGCCGGCCGGGCGTGCCCTTGGGTGCCGGAGGGCGGGCAGTTCGGTCATAATTGCCACCCTCGACACACGCGGACCCGACACCACGACATGACCGACGTCGCCACACCGAGCGCCGATGATCGCAGCTTTGACTTGTCCTTGCGCCTGCTTACTGCGCTGATCTTGGTGACATTGGCCGGCAGCGTGAGTTTTCTGGCGTACCGCTGGCTCGCTCCGCGTTTTACGCAGACCGACAGTGGACCGGTACCAACGAAACTTGCGCCTCCTCCCAACACACCTGCTCCCGCAGTTGCCGGATCAACCCACGGCGACCAGGTTCTGATGGATCCCGGACGAGTGTTCCGATGCGAGGAACAAGGCCGGGTGTCGTTTTCGGATCAAGCCTGCCCCAACACCCCGTCCTCGCCTGGGGGCGCGCCAGCTACGCGATCGCACCCTGCCGCGGCAGCGCGCTAACGCGTGTGCACCCGGCGTTTAGTGCATTGGCCAACGCCCGCGTTTAACCGCAGCATGCCAGCGCGCCGCCTTGCTCGTCTTAGGCGGTGGCCTCTTCGATGGGCGCGGCCTTTGCGTTCTGCGCGCCCGCCGCCTCCCACTCGCGCAGGTGCACGGCAAGCGCTGCATCCATGGCGTTGGCGTGGACCTCGAACCATTGTGGCAGTTCCTGGGCCAGACGCGCGACAATTTCCGAATCACCGGCATCAAAGCGCCGGCGCACCTCCGCGATGACTTCGAGCAGCATTTCGTGCTCGTTCTGATGGCACTGACACGCCGGGAAATTTGATTCGCGCATCCAGCGCTCCTCCTGAGCACAGTGCCGCAGCATGTGTTCATGCAGTGCCAAGAGTTTTTCGCCTTCATCCCCGGGCTGCTGCAACGCCGTTAGCAAAGTGTGGAACTCCCGGTGCACATCATCCATCGGCGCATACCCCACCTCAAAATAACCGAGATCGGAAACCGATTCTTCGTTGCTAGTCATGATCTATCCTCCGACGACGAATTTGGTTTGCGGTCCGTTTGCCCCAGGGAGCGCCAACAAAAAGGCTGCTCCTGCAAACAGCGTGCGCGTCGCAGCGGCGAGCGCCAATCACCTATTTCAGGCGCCAAACGGATGCACCGGTCAGGGTTCTGCCACATCTTGATTTTGACCTTTTGCTGCATCGCGCAAAGACATATCAAACGCAACTAGCGGTACACCATCACCGGGATCGAGCTGTGGGTCAGCACCTTTTGCGTTTCGCTGCCCAGCAGGACCGCACTTATACCGCGGCGCCCGTGCGAGGCCATGAAGATTGCGTCGCAGCCATAACGCTTTGCAGTCTCAATGATCGCGTCAAATGGCGAAAAAGACCGTACCACGGTCGTCTCAACCGGCACCCCCCCTTTTTGCGCCAAGTGCTCGAACGTCGCCAGTCGCTCGTGTGCGACCTCATCGGCCCGCTGCTCATACTCGGCAATCGTCTCGGGTCGGTACTCGGACAAACTGGCATAGGCGTAGGGCTCGACGACGGTCAGACCAACCAAGCGCGCGCCGAGTTTGCTCGCCAGTTCCACCGCGCCTTGTACGGCGCGTACCGACAGTTCGGATCCGTCCGTCGGGACGAGGATTTTGCTAAACATGGACTGCTCCCATTTGGCAACGCCAGAAAGGCGTCGGGGGTTTTACAAGCGATCCTAGAGCTTCCCGCAACACCAAGCTTGACAGCGGTCAAGGGGCCCGGAACTGCTCCAGGGCCCACGCGGCTGCCGCCAGACCCATGGTCGCCGTGACGGTCATGCAGGAGCCATATCCGCCGCAGGCCAGAGGACTGCCCGGCGTGAAGTCTACGGCCTCACAGCCCGGCGCCGGCGGACAAAGGGGCTCATCGGAGAAGACGGCCTCGACCCCAAAGCGTGGCGCTCGCTTTTCGCGGCCCGCGGCGGCATAGCCGTAGTCGTGTCGCAAACGATACCGCACCTTGGCTAAAAGCCGATCGCCCTGCGCCCGAGCCAAATCGTCGCGGCGTATCCGCGCGGGATCCTTGCGGCCGCCAGCACCGCCGCAGGTCACCACCGCAATCGCATTTTGTCGCGCGTGGGCAATGAGCGCAGCCTTTGCCGCGACCTGATCGATGCAGTCAATCACCAGTTCGATCCCCTGCAAACAGTGCTCAACATTCTCGGGCGAGAGAAACTCCTCCATCGTACGGACGGCGGCCGCCGGGTGGATCGCCCGAATGCGTTCGGCCATCGCCTGCACCTTGGCCTTGCCAAATTCGGGCTCGAGCGCATGAATCTGGCGATTGGCGTTGCTTTCCGCGATATGGTCCAGGTCGATCAGCGTAAGGTTGGCGACGCCTGACCGCGCCAAGGCTTCGGCCGCCCACGTGCCCACACCGCCGAGTCCTACCACGGCGATGCGCGCGCCGCCAAAGCGCGCAAGGGTAGCTTGGCCGTACAGGCGCGCGACGGCGCCAAAGCGCCGGTCCAGATCTGCGGGGGTGCAACTCGCATTCATCGTGCAATCAGTACAATGCAATGGCTGCGGGCGATGCTGCAAATGCGTGCGCTCGGAGTTGGCCAAACGCAAAAGCGCGCCCGCTGCGCTGCCTCATATCATGCCCAAAACGAATCTTCGCACCGAATATCTTCGTTCGGCGCTGAACGAACAAGACGCGGGTCAGGACCCCTTTACGTTGTTTGCGCGCTGGTACGACGACGCCGTGCACGCTGGAGGACACGATCCGAACGCCATGTCGCTAGCCACCGCCGGTGCCGACGGCCGGCCCAGCGTACGCATCGTCTTGTGCAAGGAATTCGATCGCACGGGGTTTGTCTTTTTCACCAACTATGCCAGTCGCAAGGGCCGCGAGCTGACCGAAAATCCGAAGGCCTGCCTGCTGTTTTACTGGGCGGACCTGGAGCGGCAGGTCCGCATCGACGGGCAAGTCGAGATCATTTCGACAGCTGACTCCGATGCCTACTTTGGCGAACGGCCGCTGGCCGCGCGACTGGGCGCCTGGGCATCGCCGCAAAGCGAGCCCATCGCCAATCGCGAAGCCCTGGAACGGCGTTTTGCTGAGGTGCAACAGCGTTTTGCCGGCCAATCGGCGCCGCCCCGCCCGCCGAACTGGGGTGGCTACCGACTGGTGCCCGAGTCGCTGGAATTCTGGCAGGGAAGACCGTCCAGGCTCCATGACCGCTTACTGTATACACGGCGCGGGACGCAGTGGGACGTTGTCCGGCTTGCTCCTTAAGCGCGCACGCCCCACGCCCCTGGGGGCGCCACCGGGGATCCGAAAGTTTGCCGCGCCATCGCGGGGTTCGTCGAGGGCTTGGCGTCGGGCTATGATATAGGTTGACCGCATGCGGGAATCGACAAACCATGAGCGCTGACCAAATTTCGATCATTATTGTCGAGGACGAACCCGAGTTTCGTCGTCGCTTCGCCCAGATCATCGATAGCGAACCCACGATGCGCTTGGTTGGCGTTGCGGCGAACAAGCGCGAAGCGCAGGCGCTGATCGATCGCGAAGACTTCGATGTCATGCTGATCGATTTGGGATTGCCCGATGGAACGGGTATCGACCTGATTCGCAGTGTCAGCCAGCGCAAACCCGACGTGGACATTATGGTGGTAACGGTCTTTGGCGATGAGCAGCACGTCGTTTCCTCAATCGAAGCGGGCGCAACGGGCTATATCCTCAAGGATTCAACGCCAGCTGACGTCATATCGTGCATCCGACTGCTGCGCGCGGGTGGCTCTCCCGTAAGCCCGGTTGTTGCGCGCAGCGTCCTGCGTGCCATCCGTTCGCGTATGGGTGGATCGACTACGGGAAGTAGTACGACCACGCCAGCCCGATCGACCAGTGCCGAGAACAATCCGCTGTCGGCACGCGAGACCGAGATTTTGCAGTTGCTCGCCAAAGGTATGAGCTTTAATGAAATCGGCGAGATCCTTGGTATCTCTCCACACACGGTCACCGCGCACATCAAGAAGATTTATCGCAAGCTCGCGGTGCATTCACGTGGTGAGGCCGTCTACGAAGCCAGCCAGATGGGTCTGCTCAAAACCTGAGTCGCCCGCTGCATGTCGAAAACACCGGGTTTGCCCGATCGCGCCACCACCCGGCCCAGAAAAACCCGATTGCGAATCGCTGCGCGGACACTGACCGCCGCGGTGGCGCTGTTTTGCGTGGGCTTGGCTCACGCTGCCACAATACCGATCCGCAAGCTCGACTGGTCGTATACGCCATCCGATGCGGTGGCCGCAACCAACGCCGGTTCCGACCAGACGCTTACCTCCTTTGATCTGCCGCTGCACTGGTCCAGCGTCGAAGGCTCGCCCTTGCGCGCGGTGGCGCTGCGCATGCACTTTCGCCTGGAATCGGTTCCCGACCAAAGCTGGGCGGTTCTTCTGTCGCAGTCGTCCGAGGGTGGGCGCTTTAGTGTCAATGGGCACTTCATCGGTGCCATTGCGGCCGAGAGCGAAGCACGTCACGTCATCTGGCGGCGCCCACAACTGCTTTCCATCGATGCACCCCTGCTGGTTGAGGGCGACAACGAGCTCGAGGTGCAGACGATGTACGGGCCGGGTGCGCACGTACTGGCGGGGGTCGAGGTTGGCCCCTTGTCGGAGCTATGGAGCCGTTACGCGTTGCGGTTCACGCTCGATTACGTTTCGACCTGGATCGGCGCGACGGTGGCGCTGCTGACAGCACTCGTGTTTGGCGCCTTGTGGTTACAAAGGGGCGAGAGCATTTCACTGCTGCTGGCGGTTGCCGGGTTGTGTTGGCTGCTGTATTGCGCCACGTGGCTGGTGGAGGTCATGCCAGCGGCGTTTCGTCCACCCGTGCGACTCGGTGGCATGGCGGCGATGGCCGCATTCGACGCGACGCTCGTGATTACCCTGCTGCGCCTGTCCTCGCTTGCACGCCGACGCGAGGAATGGGGAATCGGGTTATTCGCAGCGCTAGGGCCGGCGCTCTCCCTCGTGAGCTCGATGCAGGCCGATCCGTACCTGCAAGTCTCTTGGGTGCCGGCGCTGCTGCTGATCGTCGCAATTGCGACCGGCGTGGGCTTGTACCGGCGAACACGTGGCCTGCCGGCACCCCACCCGCTGGTGCTGGTAGTCGCAGTCGCATTGGTGCTGGCCGGCCTGATCGACTTGGGCCCGGTCTTTGGTCTGGACCTCTTGGGCGGGGTGCCCGCGACGAACTTCGCGGCGCCGGTGATGCTAGCGGCGCTGGCCACCCCGCTGGTCGATGGGTTCATCAAGATGATGCGCGAAGCCGAGGCGGCGCGCGCTGAACTTGAGACTCGTGTGCGCGAGCGTGAACAGCTGCTAAAGAGAAACTTCGAGCGGCTACGTGAGAGCGAACGGGTCAAAGTCGAGGTTCAGGAGCGTCAGCGCATCATGCAAGACATGCACGATGGCCTAGGCTCCCAATTGATGTCCTCGCTGATGCTTGTCGAGCGCGGGGCCGTGAGCAACGAGCAGTTCGCGCAGATATTGCGTGAATCGATCGACGATATGCGCTTGGCCATCGATGCGCTCTCGGCCGAGCATGCCGACTTGGCGGCCGCGTTGGGCAACCTGCGCTTTCGCATGGAGCCCAGGCTGCGCGCGGCGGGAATGGAACTGACTTGGGATGCGCGTCAATTGCCCGAGGAAATTGGTCTGCATCCCGACGTCGTGCTGCCGATTTTGCGTATCGTCCAAGAGGCTCTGACCAACGCGCTCAAACACAGTCGCGCTAAGGCGGTGCGCGTGACCCTGGCGGTCGAGGGCACCGGCGATGCGCAGTGTCTGGACATTCGCGTTGCCGACAACGGCCGCGGCATTACGGAGGAGCGGGCCGGTGGACGCGGACTGCTAAACATGCGCAACCGCGCGCAGAAAATCGGCGCGCAACTAAAGATCGCTACCGCGCCGAACGTGGGCACCACGGTGCATCTGCGCACACGCATTGGACCCGTCAGCCCAACGACCAAGCCCGGACAGACGGTGCTCAACACGCAAGCAATCATCGAGCGCGCGCGGCAGCAGTAAAAAAAGAAAGGATCTGCAAACCGATCCGTGTCACGAGCGCACCTGCGCGGCCATCATCGCGGGGCGCAAGCGGTGAAGACGCACTAACTGACGCTGGCGCGGCACTTGCGGGCAAAGGCGCGGCGAAACTTCTCCAACTTCGGCCCGATAACGAACATGCAATAGCCTTGCGTTGGATTGTGCCGAAAGTATTCCTGGTGGTAGGTCTCGGCACGAAAATATCGGTCGACCGGCTCAAGTTGCGTGACGATCTCATCATCAAATAGATGTTGCGCCTCTTGCAAAAACTCGATTGCGGCCGCTTTTTGCTCCTCACCGTGATAAAAGATCGCCGACCGATACTGATTGCCCACGTCGTTTCCTTGCCGGTTCAGGGTCGTTGGATCGTGGATCGCGAAAAAGACATCGAGCAAGTCACGAAAGGAAATGCGCGAGGGATCAAATTCGATCCGCACCACCTCCGCATACCCGGTCTCACCACTGCAGACCTGACGGTAGTCGGGCCGCTCGGTGCGACCATTGGAATAGCCCGACTCGACGTCGACCACTCCGTCAAGTTCCTCGAACGCCGCCTCCAGGCACCAGAAGCAACCGCCAGCGAGGGTCGCAAACTCGTGACCCGGCTGCGGCGTGCTCGCAAGCGGATTGCGAATAGACATGGCGATCTCCTTCAGGGCTGTGGCTCGGGCGTGCCCGCGCCCCGCAAGTCCCGTTCGCTGCGTTGCCGGTTGCGTCCGCTATAAAAGAGGATTCACAGCGGGTGCAAAGCGTTGGGGGGTCTTGCCGGGATTGCCGTCGACTGCAACGGCGCTCCTAGCTTACCCCCGGATGCGACGCTGCGTTTTTGCAGTGCAATTCTGAGGCTGCCCGCGCTCAAGACCGCCTACAGAGATGCCGATTACGCGAGCATGGGGACCGATCCCGTGCCGGCGTGACGGCCGGCGCGCCTCGTTCCACCGGATCAACGAGGCACGGCGACGATCGACACCGCGGAGCGTACAAGCGGAGCAATTCGATGACGTTCATCAAACCCTATCTGATTCGACTTTCGCACTGCGACCCAACGGGCACGGTGTTTTATCCCAATTACTTTCATATCTTCAATGCCCTGGTCGAAGATTGGTTTTATGAGGCGATCGACATCCGTTTTGACGAATTCCTGATGTCGCGGGGCTTGGCGCTACCCACCGTGCGCATGGAGGCCACGTTCTCCAAGCCGACGAAAATGGGCGAAACCGTGGACTTCTGGCTAACGCTCTCACACGTGGGGCGCACCTCGGTGCGCTTTACCATGGGGGTGGACAAGGACGGGGAGCAGCGTGTGCGCATGAACCGAACGGCAGTGTGTACTTCGCAGGAAACACGCGAGGCGACTCTCATTCCGGACGACGTGCGCGAGAAAATGCTCGAATTCATGCGCGAATAGGCTCCATAGCCCGGCGCGCCGCGTGCCCGCGGATCTTCTTGCCGCCTGAGCGTTGAGGCCAACCCCAGTAGCCTCGGCGCACACCATTGCCGGCCCTGCCGCGAACGGCAGCGGGCTGCCTGATTCGCACACGGGGCCGGCATCGCACAGCTTCTGTCGGCGGCGGCGAAGCGTTCTACGGATCGGTGCACGTGCTCTAATCACGCACTTTGGTACGACCCATCCTTGCGCGCAATGCAATTTTCTGATTCGGTCGGATACGCCGCCGCGATACTGACGACGATTTCCTTTGTTCCGCAAGCCTGGCACACGTGGAAGACGCGTCATGCAGGCGGCGTTTCGCTAGGCATGCTGTGCCTGTATACGCTCGGCGTTGCATTGTGGTTTTGTTACGGCCTAGCGCTGAACGCTTGGCCGGTGATCCTTGCCAATGCAATCACGCTCGTTCTGGCGCTATTTATCTTGGCGATGAAATTGCGATTTGACCGCTAAGGTAAGTAAAGCGGCGGGCTAGCTAATCGGCATCGACGATCCGCCCGTCACTGCCGGCGGCCGCGCGACGCAAGCGATCGTGCACAGCTTCCCAAGGTTCGCCGCTTGGCGGCACGGCGATCAGCAAGCGTTGCGCAGCGCTGGCATCGAGCGCCCGAAGGTGCTCATAGAGCCAGTGGGCGTATTCTTGGGGCGTGAGGGCCGCGGCAATCGTCATTGCCAGATCTGCCGCATTCAGCTTCACGAGCAGCTCCTGTGGTGCCAAAACGCCCAGCGCAAGGGGCTGCAGGGATTTGACCCGGGCAGTTAGGTCGCGTGGCTCGACAAGCTCCAATGGCTTGCTTGGCGCGTAGTGACCACTTACACGACCCGACACCCGTGGTGTCGCTACAGTCTGCGCAGCAACCTGCACCTCTTCGCCGAGCGCTGCAGCGATCTGCACACGATCGATTGACCCCGGTCGAAGGATCCGCGTGCCTTCGCCGGCAAAGTCCACGATGGTCGACTCGATACCCAGTTCCGTTGGGCCCCCATCGATGATGTAGTCCACCAGCCCATCGGGCTTTTCTCCGAGGTCAGCGCGCACGTGCGCGGCACTCGTTGGGCTGATGCGGCCATAACGGTTCGCACTGGGCGCCGCAATTGCTGCCGACTCGTCGCCTCGTGCAGCACTCAGTCCCCGGATCAAGGACTGCGCCCAGGCATTGGCCGGGCAGCGCAATGCGACGGTGTCCTGGCCACCGGTTAGCAAGTCCGTGGCCCGAGCACTGCGCGCAAGCACCAAGGTCAGTGGCCCGGGCCAAAAGCGGCGCATAAGCTCCTGTGCAGGCGCGGGGATTTGTCGTGCCCAGCGCTGCACCGCGCCAGCTTGCGCCACGTGGATGATCAGCGGGTGCGCTTTGGGACGACCTTTGGCTTGGAAAATCGCCGCCACCGCCCGCGGCTGGTCTGCGTCGGCGCCTAACCCGTAGACGGTTTCCGTCGGAAACGCAACCAGTCCACCACGCAGCAGTACCTCGACCGCACGGCGCACGGTCGCAGCATCAACCATGTTTGGGCCCCCAGCACTCACGTCGCTCATTGCGGCGCGCGTTGCGAAGCACCCGCAGCAAATAATTGCGGCTGCTCGAGGCCCAAGACATCGGCCACGCGGCAGGCACGCTGCGTTGCATGCTCGAGCGACGGCCCGAGCACGGTGATGTGGCCCATTTTTCTTCCCGGCCGCGCATCGCGCTTACCATACAAATGCAGACACGCGCCGGGAATTGCCAAAACCTGCTCGAAGGCCGGCGTCTGCGCCGTACCATCGCTACGGAACCACAAGTCGCCCAGCAAGTTGAGCATGATCGCGGGAGCCAGCAACGCAGTGTCACCCAGCGGCATGCCGGCCAACGCGCGCACCTGCTGCACGAACTGGCTGCTTGCGCAAGCCTCGATCGTTGCGTGTCCGCTGTTGTGCGGGCGCGGAGCAATCTCGTTGACGAGCAGTTTCCTGTCGCCGCATTCAAAGAGTTCCACGCACAGCACGCCCACGTACTGCAGCGCGTCGGCGATGCGCGCGGCAATCGCGCGTGCCTGCTGTGCCTGGTCCGCCTCTAGCTGCGCCGGGATCCTCGAGACCGCCAAGATCCCACGGCGGTGTTCATTTTCAATTACGGGAAAATACGCTTTAGCACCATCCGTGCTGCGGGCCACGATGACGGAAAGCTCCCGGCGCAATGCTAGGCGCTGTTCCAAAACGCAGTCCACCGAGCGCAATTGCTGCCACGCCGCTGCTAGGCCAGCGCGTTCGGCAACATCAACCTGGCCCTTGCCGTCATAACCAAGGTGCGCCGTCTTTAGGATTGCAGGGAACAGGGCCGTATCAATTGATTGCCCTTGCGTGTGCGCCGTGACAACCGCATGCGGCGCAACGTCGATGCCACAGGAGTGAATAAAGCGCTTTTCGGCGATTCGGTCCTGAGCCACCGCGATCGCATCGGCTCGCGGCCGCACTAGGCAGTGGCGCGCCAACAACTGCAAGCTGGGCGCGGGGACGTTTTCAAATTCGGTGGTTACGGCCGCGCACAGCGTGCCCATCTGTTCGAGCGCTGCCGCGTCGTCATAAGCGGCAACGATCTGGCGTTCAGCCACGGCGCCAGCGGGCCCGTCGGCCACCGGGTCCAGTACACAGACGCGGTAACCCATGGACTGCGCCGCCATGCAGAACATTCGTCCCAGCTGACCACCGCCAAGGACGCCGAGCCAGCTTCCGGGCGCAAGTGCTACTGGGCCCTTGTGGCTCGTCACAGCGGCAACGTCATGTTGCGTGCCTTCTCACCCTGCGTTGCGCGGTACTGTGCAAGTTTCATCGCCACCACAGGATCATCGAGCGCCAGTGTCGAGATGGCGAACAACGCGGCGTTGGCGGCACCAGCTTCGCCGATCGCAAAGGTGGCCACGGGCACGCCTTTGGGCATCTGGACAATCGACAAAAGACTGTCTTCGCCCCGCAAATAGCGCGACGGCACCGGCACCCCCAGCACAGGAATGAGCGTCTTGGACGCAAGCATTCCCGGAAGGTGTGCGGCGCCGCCGGCACCGGCAATGATGATCCGCAGGCCGCGTTCGCGCGCGCCCTCCGCGTACGCAAACATATCGTCTGGCATGCGGTGTGCGGAAATGACCTTGGCCTCAAAAGCGATGCCGAACTCCTGCAGCAACTCGCAGGCGTATTTCATCGTGTCCCAGTCCGACTCGGACCCCATTACAACGCCTACGAGCACAGCACTACGAGGCGCCACAGGAGCGCTCCTTCCCATCGAACGACACGTCGATTGCTCTCAAGACTCGCTCACCAGGCGGTTCAAGGCTTCGCGATAGCGCGCAGCGGTTTTTTCGATGATATCTTGCGGCAGCTGCGGTGGCGGGGGACTCTTGTTCCAGGGTTGGGACTGCAGCCAGTCGCGCAGGAACTGTTTGTCGAAGCTTGGCGGAGAGATCCCGACGCGGTATTGGTCCACCGGCCAAAAGCGCGATGAATCCGGGGTGAGAACCTCGTCCATCAGGCGCAGCTCGCCCTTGCTGTCGAGCCCGAACTCAAACTTCGTATCGGCAATGATGATTCCACGCCCGCGGGCGATCTCGCGTGCTTGGCGGTAAAGGCGCAGCGAAAAGTCCCGCACGCGTTGAGCCCGTGCGGGGCCGATCAGCTCGCAGACTTGGTCGAACGTGATGTTTTCGTCGTGCATCCCGAGTTGCGCCTTATGGGCCGGGGTGAACAGCGGCTCGGGCAACTGCTGCGCCTGCTGCAAACCCGCCGGCAGGGCAATGCCGCACACCCGTGCGTCGCGACAGTAATCGCTCCAACCCGAACCGATCAAATACCCCCGTACGACCGCCTCGATGGGCAGTGGCGTTAAGCGCTGCGCAACCACTGCACGCCCCCGCACCTGGTCGCGTTCGTGTGCCGGCACGACAGTTTCAGGATCAATACCGCTTAAGTGATTGGGACCGACCGCCGACAACCGCGCAAACCAGAAATTGGACATGGCATTGAGCACCTGCCCCTTGCCGGGAATCGGCTCGCGCATGATGACGTCAAACGCCGATATGCGGTCCGTTGTGATGATCAGCAGTCGATCCTCGCCCAGCGCGTAGGTATCGCGCACCTTGCCGCGGTAAACAAGCGGCAGCGATTGCAGGTGTGATTCGTACATCGGCGCGGGCTCCCCCGGTTGATCGGAGGGGCCCGCGTCGGGTCTCACCCGAATCGTGCCCACAGAATGCACGCCCAGACTGCACCCGCAAGCACCAGCGAGAGCATGACCGCCGCGCTGCCCAGATCCTTGGCTCGCTTGGCCAAGGGATTGATCTCGAAACTGTGACGATCGATCGCCGATTCGATTGCCGTGTTGACCAGCTCGACGATCAAGACCAGGAAGACCGATCCGATGAGCAGCAAACGCTCGACCAGGCCCAAGGGTAGCAAGATGGCGAGCGGCACGAGAACCGCTCCCAAGAGCAATTCTTGCCGAAACGCGTCCTCCTCCGTCCAGGCCGAGCGCAAGCCATCGACCGAATATCGACAGGCATTTAGGATCCGTTGCAGACCGCGCTTGCCCTTCAGCGCCCGACTATCGCTTGGCGCCGAAGGGCTCGGGAACGAGGACTCCGGAGTCATCAAAGCGGTTAACGGATCTGCTGCGCGAGCTCGCCCGCCCGATAGCGCTGCGCCATCTTTTGCAGCGGCTGCGCGGCAAGTTTGGCCGCCATGCCCTCGCAGCCGAACTCGAGGTAGCGCTGCTTGCAGATCTTCTTGGTCGCCTCGCGCGCGGGCTTTAGATAATCACGCGGATCGAACTTGCTGGGATTTTGCGCCAGGAATTTGCGCACCGCCGCCGTCATTGCCAGGCGAATATCCGTGTCGATGTTGATCTTGCGCACGCCGTGTTTGATCGCTTCCTGGATCTCCTCGACAGGCACCCCGTAGGTTTCCTTGATTTGCCCGCCGTACTGCCGGATTTCCTCCAGCAGGTCCTGCGGCACGCTCGATGAGCCGTGCATGACCAGATGGGTCGTTGGTATGCGCGTATGGATCTGTTTGATGCGGTCGATGGCCAGGATGTCGCCGGTCGGTTTGCGCGAGAACTTGTAGGCGCCGTGCGACGTGCCGATCGCAATTGCAAGTGCGTCGAGCTGCGTGCGTTTGACAAAATCGGCTGCTTGGTTCGGATCCGTCAGCAGCATCTCGCGGGTCATCTTGCCCTCGGCGCCGTGGCCGTCTTCCTTGTCGCCTTGCATCGTCTCCAACGACCCCAGGCAACCGAGCTCGCCCTCGACGCTGACTCCCACGGCGTGCGCGGCGTCGACCACTTTCTTCGTTACCTGCCAGTTGTAGTCGTAATCGGCAACCGTTTTGCCGTCCTCTTTCAAGGAGCCATCCATCATCACGGAAGAAAACCCCAGTCGAATTGCCGACTCACACACTGCTGGCGAGGCGCCATGATCTTGGTGCATTGCGACGGGGATGTTGGGATAGGTCTCGATCGCCGCCTCGATCAGGTGGCGCAGAAAGACCTCCCCCGTGTATTTACGCGCGCCCGCCGACGCTTGCATGATGACCGGGGAGTTGACCTCCGATGCGGCCTCCATGATGGCTTGCACCTGTTCAAGGTTATTTACGTTAAACGCCGGAACACCGTACGTGTGCTCGGCTGCGTGATCGAGCATTTGACGCAAAGAAATCAAGGCCATTTCCGTCTCCTTTCAATTCATTTCGTGCACGTGTCCATTTGCCGCCGCCCGTCTTGGCGTCTTCGCCGCTTCAGTGCGCCGCTGCACGCTCTTCCAAAACCGCCACCGCCGGCAAGGCCTTGCCTTCGAGGAACTCGAGAAACGCCCCACCACCTGTAGAAATGTAGCTCACCCGCTCGGCAATTCCGTACTTTGCGATCGCAGCCAGCGTATCACCGCCACCGGCAATCGAGAAAGCACCCTTTGCCGTGGCACTAGCAATTGCCAAGGCAAGATCATGCGTTCCCTGCGCAAACGCATCGAACTCAAAAACACCCAGTGGGCCGTTCCAGATGATCGTTCCGGCTTCCTGCACGATGCGCGACAGGTGCGCAGAGGTTTGCGGTCCTACGTCCAGGATCATTTCGTCGGACTGCACATCGTCGGATCGGCGCAGCTGTGCCGGCGCATCGGCGGCAAAGCGCTTAGCGACCACGACGTCCATCGGGAGTGGCAAAGTCGCGCCCTTTGACTGCAGGGTCTGAATCACTTTCGTGCACTCGGGGACAAGGTCGGGCTCCGCCAATGACTTGCCGATCGACAAACCGGAGGCGAGCAAGAAGGTGTTGGCAATGCCACCGCCGACGATCAGGCGATCGACCTTCTGCGCCAGATTATTGAGAATCGTCAGCTTGGTGGAAACTTTCGACCCAGCAACGATCGCGACCAGGGGTCGCTTGGGATCGCCCAGTGCGCGGCCCAGGGCATCAATCTCGGCGGCAAGCAGCGGACCGGCGCAGGCCACAGGAGCAAATCGAGCTATGCCGTGCGTCGTTGCTTCGGCGCGATGCGCCGTTCCGAATGCGTCGTTAACGTAAACGTCACAAAGCTTAGCGATCTTGCGCGCCAACTCTTCGCTGTCTTTCTTTTCTCCTTTGTTGACGCGACAGTTCTCCAGTAGCACAACCTGTCCGGGCGCTACCGTAACACCATCAACCCAGTTCGCAACAAGCGGAACCGGCCGCCCGAGAAGCTCCGAGAGGCGCGCCGCAATCGGGGCAAGGGAGTCGGCCGCGGTGAGCGTGCCCTCTGTCGGGCGCCCCAGGTGAGAGGTGACCATGACAGCCGCACCAGCGCCCAGAGCCGCCTGAATCGCCGGCACGGATGCGCGAATACGCGTGTCCTCGGTGATTTTGCCGTTCTCATCTTGCGGGACATTGAGGTCAGAGCGGATAAAGACCCGCTTGCCACGCAGCTTGCCTTGCTTGCAAAGTGCATCCAAAGTCAGAACGGTCATGACGGTGCTTTCCTTATATGGGAGGCGTCTCGCCACGGCGGCCATGCGAGCCAAAGTCGCACCGTCCGCATGCGTACTGAAACCCCCGGGATTATAGGATTGGTTCGTTATGCGCTAGGCGAATCGGCGCTACGCGCTTGGCGTGCACGAGGCAAAACCCCCATTCTTGCGACTTGCCGCCAAACAAGGCGTTTTCGCGTGCACGCGCTACAGGCCCGCCTCGGGCCCGATTGCCGCCCAGGGCAACCCGGCCCGAGTCCCAACGGCTTGTTCAGACCTTCATCAGCGCAACGGTCGTATCCAGCATCCGACTGCTAAACCCCCACTCGTTGTCATACCAGCTACTTACTTTGACTAAGCGGCCCGACACCTTCGTGAGGGTCGCGTCAAAGATCGACGAATGCGCGTTGTGGTTAAAGTCGACCGACACCAACGGCTGGTCGTTGTAGGCAAGAATTCCCCGCAAAGCTCCATCGGCTGCCTCGCGTACGACCCGGTTAACTTCATCGACGCTGGTTTCGCGTGCGGCAACAAACGACAAGTCCACAAGTGACACGTTGATCGTGGGCACACGAACGGCAAAACCGTCGAGCCGGCCGTTTAGTTCGGGCAGGACCAGGCCGACGGCCGCAGCGGCGCCCGTCTTGGTCGGGATCATCGATTGTGTTGCCGAGCGAGCGCGACGCAAATCCTCGTGGTAGACGTCCGTGAGCACCTGATCATTGGTGTACGAGTGCACGGTCGTCATCAGGCCGTTGACCAAACCTATGCGCTCATGCAACGGTTTGACCAGCGGCGCAAGGCAGTTGGTCGTGCACGACGCGTTGGAAATCACCGTGTGGTTGCGCGTAAGAACGTTGTGGTTCACTCCGTAAACGATGGTCGCGTCCACGTCCTTGCCACCGGGAGCGGAGATGATGACCTTTTTTGCGCCGCCCTTGATGTGGGCACCTGCCTTCTCCTTGGTCGTGAACAGGCCGGTGCACTCCATCACGACGTCGATCTGCATCGCGCCCCACGGCAGCTGCGAGGGATCGCGCTGGGACAGGACCTTGATTCGATCCCCATTGACAATCAGCGAGTCGCCTTCAACCGACACCGTACCGGAGAACGGGCCGTGCACTGTGTCATAGCGCGTCAGGTGCGCGTTGATCTTGGCGTCACCAAGATCGTTGATTGCGACGATCTGGATGTCGTGCTTTTTACCGCCCTCATAATGGGCGCGCAACACGTTACGGCCGATGCGCCCATAGCCGTTGATTGCGACTTTGATGCTCATGGTCTGGATCTCCTGCCTCAATGAACCTGCTAGCGCACCGATTCACGGAGACGTGCTGAAACGTCCCCCAGTGGGAACCGGTGCAGAACAATTCCGGGGCCGGCGCTGCCCGACAGGTTAAATGCCGCAACCCCGTCGGCTCCTCGTGCACCGCCTAGCGCGTAGGGTACAGATTCTAGCAGGGCAAAGGCTGATCTTCGTCATGCGCCCGCGCATTAGCAATGGCAAAAGTGAGGCCGTTTTTGCGACGGATGCAACGCGCCCGCGGCGCACCGGGGGATTCGAGTACGCTGCGCCAAATGAGGGCGCCGCGCCTTTTCGTTTCCGACGGCCTCGCGGTGGGTCAAACCATCGTTTTGCCGCCCGACTGCAGCCACCATGCCTTGCGCGTGCTACGGTTGCGCCTACACGACGCGGTGACGCTCTTTGATGGCAAGGGCAACGAATTTGAGGCGCTTTTGCTCCCGGAGGCGGCCGGTGCGTCGCAGTGTCGCGCGAAAATCACGCGCGGCGGCCCAGTGAACCGCGAAGCACGGCTGCGGGTAACGATCGTGCAGGCACTCAGTGCTCAGGAAAAAATCGACTGGTTCTTAGAAAAAGCCGTCGAGCTTGGCGCCGATCGCATCATCTTTGTCCGTGCAGCGCGCAGCATCGTTCACCTTAGTGCCGCGCGGCAACAGCGGCGCCTGGAGCGCTGTCAAGACATTGCGGTTGCCGCGTGTTCCCAGTGCGGACGCAATCACTTGCCAGCGATCGAGATTGCTGAGAATCTGGGCGCTGCCTTGGATGCGGCACAAAACGCAAGCTCGCGTTGGCTGCTGGAGCCGAGCGCGCCGACCGGTCTTCGAGCGGCCCATGGCGGATCCGTAGCACTCGCGGTCGGACCCGAGGGCGGATTTGCGCCCGAGGAAATCGCGCTCGCCCATTCCCTTGGTTACCTCAGCGCACACCTGGGGCAAAGGATCCTTCGCACCGAGACAGCCGCGCTGACGGCCATCTGTGCCCTGCTCGCTCTGGAGGGCGAATACTCCTAGCGGGCGAGTCAGGTATCGGTGGTTTGCAGCCCCCGGCACTCAGACGACGACCACTCGCGAGGGAGTGGCCGATTGCGGTTCGCGACGCTCGGTAAGAAATTCCATCACTGCGTCGCGGCGCGCGAGCGTGTCGCGATAGCCCAGGTCGATGAGGGCGCGAGTGAAGGGCGCTTCGAAGAGTAGGTAGCTTGCGAGGCCCGCGCCACTGGAGCGGTACGTACCGATCCCCTCAAGCAGTGCGCGGATTGGCCCTGGCAGCGCACCGATGTACTCCATCGCGATGCCATCGAGCCGCTCGCTAGGCGAGATCGTTAGCGTCTCGATCGACCGCAACCCCGCGGCGCGCCGTGCGTGCGGGGTCATCGTCTCGACGACCTGGTTCATTTTTTCCAGACGTTCCACGTCTGTGGCCAGCGCGTCGAGGAAGATTGTCGACATGGCGTGACCGGCGACCTGTGCGAGCGAGGGGTAGGACGCCGCATCGAAATTTGGCAGCACGCCGGGATGCCCCGTTTGCCCAACCCCGATCACCATGATGCGTTCAGCGCCTAAATGGATGGCCGGGCTCGTCGGGGATAGTTGCCGCATGGAGCCGTCGCCAAAATATTCGACACCGCCGGCCGAGGAGTCGGACAGATCCAGCGCTGTGGCCGGGAAGACGAACGGAATGGCAGAAGATGCCAAGAGGTGCGGCACACCGATCTTTGCGCGAAGCGACACGCGCTGGAGCTTGCTTGGGAAGGCATGCTCGATCAGTGACTGATAGAACGTGACGTGTTTGCCGGAGCTGTAGCTCGAGGCGCTGACGGCCAGCGCACGCAGGTGTCCGCGCTCGAGCGCAAGATCGATGCGCGAAAAATCAATCAGCCGCGACAGCAGATCGCGCAGCGGTTCGTTGTCCAGCAAAGACCGGGGGCGCGCACGCAAAGAGCGGCGCACAATCCAGCCGATGGACAGCAGCGAGAGCCAGCGCGCGCCTGTGCGCATGACCCCGAACATGTCGGCCCGATACACCTGGTGCGCGTGGAAGTTCTCCCAGACCGCCACGAGCTGCGCGATGGCGTCCTGGAAATTCTCGGAGCGGCTGGCTAAAGCGGTCGCGTTAATTGCGCCAGCCGAAGTTCCGACAATTATGGGAAACGGGTTATGACCCTGGGCGATACCCGGATCCATACCTCTGCGGGCGTCGCGCAACAGTGCCGCGACCGCTTTGAGAACGCCGACTTGATAGGCCGCCCGCGCACCGCCGCCCATGAGGATGAGCGCCGCGGGCGTCGTTCGCAACCGCACCCGATCGAAATTTCGTTCGCTCATCGCAGCAACGGTCCTTGGCGCTGACAGGCAATTGTCTTAGCGCTGCGAATTGGCGTCCACCACCGCCAGCGCCGTCATGTTCACGATCCGGCGCACGGTAGCCGATGGCGTCAGGATGTGCACGGGGCGAGCAGCGCCCAGCAATATCGGGCCCACCGCAACGTTGTTGCCCGAGATCGTCTTGAGCAGGTTGTAGGCGATGTTGGCCGCGTCGATTCCAGGACACACCAGCAAATTGGCGTCGCCCTTGAGCGTCGAATGGGGCATGATGGCCTTGCGCAGGGATGCGTCGACTGCGCAGTCGGCATGCATTTCGCCGTCGATTTCCAAACTGGGAGCCAACGCGCGCACAAGCTCCAGCGCGCGGCGCATTTTGGCCGCGGAAACTGCGTCACTAGTGCCGAAATTCGAATGGGAAAGCAGCGCAACGCGCGGCGATATTCCTAGACGCCGCAGCTCCTCGGCTGCGTTAATTGCAATCTCGGCGACTTCTTCGGCGGTTGGGTCGATGTTGACGTGCGTATCAACCAATGCAATTTGCCGCCCCGGAACCATCAAGATGTTCATCGCCGCATAGACCTTGGCGCCCGCGCGCCGGCCCAGCACTTGATCGATGTAGCGAAGATGGATCCCATGCGTGCCGAAGGTGCCGCAAATCATTGCGTCGGCATCGCCCTGATGAATCAGCATGGCGCCAATCAAGGTGTGACGTCTGCGCATCTCGATGCGCGCGTACTGCTCCGTGACACCGCGGCGCTCCGTCATTCGGTGGTAGGCCTGCCAGTACTGCCGATAGCGAGGGTCCGAATCGGGATTTACCACGTCGAACTCGACCCCCGGCCGCATCCGCAGGCCATGGCGCTCCAAGCGCCGCTCGATCACCGCAGGCCGTCCGATCAGTATGGGACGGGCCACGGCCTCGTCAACCACGACCTGCGCGGCACGCATTACGCGCTCGTCCTCGCCCTCTGCGAACGCAACCCGGCTGGCGCCACCGACGGCGTGCGCTTTTTTCGCCATCGCAAAGATGGGTTTCATGAACGTGCCCGAGTGATACACGAACTGCTGCAGTTGCGCGTGGTACGCGTCGTAATCCGTCAGGGGGCGCGTGGCCACGCCGCTTTGTATTGCCGCTTTGGCGACGGCTGGCGCGATGCGCAGCATCAGCCGCGGGTCAAACGGCTTGGGAATAATGCACTCCGGACCAAAGCTCAGATTGCTGATGCCGTAGGCCGTGGCCACCTCGTCGTTGATCTCCTCCTGCGCCAGATGGGCGAGCGCATGGACCGCCGCGATTTCCATTTCGCGGGTGATGGTCGTTGCACCCACATCCAGCGCGCCTCGGAAGATGAACGGGAAGCAAAGCACGTTGTTGACCTGGTTCGGATAATCGGAGCGCCCCGTGGCGATCATCGCATCATCGCGCACGGCCTTGACCTGCTCCGGAAGAATCTCGGGTGTCGGGTTGGCCAAAGCCAGGATCAACGGCGCCGGCGCCATGGTGCGCACCATGTCCTGGGTGCAGACGCCACCAGCGGACAGACCCAGAAAAATGTCCGCCTCGCGCATCAATTCGGCCAGCGTGCGCGCCTGCGTTGATTGAGCAAAGCGCGCCTTGTCTTCATCCATCAGCTTGGTTCGTCCTTGATAGACGACGCCTTCGATGTCGGCGACCCAAATATTTTTTCTGGGCAATCCCAACTCGACGAGTAGCTCGAGGCACGCCAGAGCCGCGGCGCCCGCGCCACTGCATACGAGCTTGACTTGCGAGAGCGTTTTGCCGACCAACTGCAAGCCGTTGAGCACGGCGGCACCGACAATGATCGCTGTGCCGTGCTGATCGTCATGAAAGACGGGAATCTTCATGCGCTCGCGCAAGCGCCGCTCGACGCGAAAGCACTCCGGCGCCTTGATGTCCTCCAGATTGATGGCTCCGAATGTCGGCTCCAGCGCGGCGATGATCTCGACGAGTCGATCCGGATCGGTCTCGTTGATCTCGATGTCAAACACATCGATCCCGGCAAATTTCTTAAACAGCACGGCCTTGCCTTCCATGACCGGCTTTGCGGCAAGTGGGCCAATCGGGCCAAGGCCCAAAACGGCGGTGCCGTTCGTGATAACGCCGACGAGGTTGCCCCTCGTGGTGTATCGGGCGGCGCTGCCGGGATCCTTGACAATTGCTTCGCAAGCCGCAGCAACCCCTGGCGAATAAGCCAGCGCCAGATCGCGCTGATTGATCAGCTGCTTGGTGGGAGTTATCGATAACTTTCCCGGTCGCGGAAACTCGTGGTACTCCAGCGCCGCAAGACGCAGGTCAGCATTGGGCAGGGTCGGCATAGGCGGTGAGCTCACTAAAAAAAACCATTATCGGTCGATCGGGAGCGGCTCGCGCGCAGCGCTTGCGCCATTACGCGGATCCGCGGGCGCGCGCGTGGGGCTCCTGTGCGCAATCGCGGGCTCGCTTACGCAGCCTGTGGCGGGCACAAGGCCAGCTTTCCGCACACCCGGTTTGTTCAGGCCAAACCCCATTTTGTCCTGGACGAAAGTTGACCTTGACCTACCTGGAGGGATATAGTTGCGCCAAGTTTCCTAGAGCCTGTCCTTACGTCCAAGCGGGCTGACCCTTTACTCGGTGCCTCTCCTCCCTCCCTCCTCAGCCGATTTAGGGTGCGCTTGGTCGACAGGCTCTTTTTTATTGCTTAGCCGGCGCGCGTGCGTGGGCGCCGCGAAAAAAAATGCCATCCATGGCGGATGGCCGAGCAGCGCGTAAAAGGCCTCAGACGGTTCGCTGCTGGCGCGCTAGCGGCGCAGACGGTTGTGCAGGAGCCGCACTCGTAAGGGGATCGGCGCTTTCGCTTGTTGTGCGGGCATCGGAGCGCAAACCAGCCGCTAGGGCAGCTGCGACTCCGCCCGTGGCCGCGAGTTTGAGCCGACCGAGTTCTCCCAAAACCCGACTTGCGTAGCCGCCATCACCGGCAAGGTTGCCCGCACCCACGTACAGCTGCAGGCCGCGCTCGACAGAACCGCCTCGCCGAATGACGTCGCTCAATATCTGTGAACCGACCTGTATGTTCGCGACCGGATCAAGGGTAGCCATGGCCACGTTGCCATCGACAAACTTGCCCCCGTGTAAACCCGGCATCACTTGCATAAGACCCCTGGCGCCGACGGCACTTTGCGCGAAGGGGTTCATGCTCGATTCGACGGCAACGACCGCCAAGATCAACAAAGGATCAATCTGCTGTTGCCGGCCTGCGGCCTCGGCGGTGGCCACCATTACTCGCACGGCCTCGTCGGCCACGTGGTAGCGGCGAGCTAGATACACCGCCACATTGGCCTGGGCTGGCGCCAGATCGACCGGGCGGCCAAATTGCGGCCCGTCTTCCTCGTCTGCGGTCTCCTCATCGGGCGCACCCTGCTCGGCCCGCCGGTCTTGGAGCGAAGTACCAACGTCCGCGCTGATTTTTTCCACTGGTCCGCGCAGTTCGGGCGCAATCGCAAAGCACACCAACACCAGAAGGCTTATCAAGCCAATTCCTTCCAGCGCTGCCCGTGCTCCCAAGGCAATCTGGCGCCATGTTTGCATGCGCCGCCCGCCGTCACCGCGCGCTTGTACGCCCAAAGATTGCGGGCGTGCTTCTATAACGCTCGCTTCAAACATTCGAACACCTCTTCCAACCCCGTTTTAGTGACTCTTTTAAAGTGAGTCATCACACACGAGTGACATGTCCACCAAAGAGCGCCATGTCCCCGGGATAACCGCGTTGCGTCCCGCGCTACAAGGCGCCGACTCTGCTGCGGTACAAGCCATACTCGGCACTACGTGCAGACCGAGCATCGGGTTCTTGCTCATCGACTACGGCCGTCATTCATGCGCCGCACCATGTCGCCGGCCAAAGCCGGGGAAGAACCCTTTCGTTAGGAGCGATTGTACGTTCTCGCGTGTTTGCGTCAATGGCCGCCCGTCATAAAACCCGCCGAAGGATGTCGCCCAAAGACCACAATGTTTTAGCTGTTAATTAGAGAAAAGGTGGCCAAAAGTAGCAAACAGCGGCTAACTTTTGTCTAAATCTAGCGACCGTTGGACAAGTCATTTAAGCTGTTTCCAGCCGACGTGCTCGGAGAGCGGAGCTATGAAATACACGGACCTAAGAGAATTCGTTGAAAAATTGACTCCGCTGGGGGAGCTCAAAAGGATTGCCGCGCCCGTCTCCCCGGAGCTTGAGATGACGGAGATTTGCCAGCGGTTGCTGCAGCGCGGGGGCCCTGCGGTCCTCTTTGAACAACCCAAGGGTTACGAGATCCCAGTGCTGGCCAACCTGTTTGGAACACAGCGGCGCGTGGCCCTTGCCATGGGTCTAGAGTCAACAGCCGAGCTGCGACAGGTCGGAGAGCTACTGGCCAACCTCAAAGAGCCGCAGCCGCCGGCCGGGCTGCGTGATGCGCTATCCAAAGTAGGGTTGCTTAAGGCAGCGCTCTGGGATATGGCTCCCCGGCGGGTGCATGCCCCTGCTTGCCAGCAGGTCGTATGGGAGGGCAGTGACGTAGACCTACGAAAACTGCCCGTCCAGAAATGCTGGCCCGATGATGCCGGAGCCCTGATGACCTGGGCAACCGTGATAACCCGTGGTCCGCACAAGTCCCGGCAAAACCTTGGGATTTATCGCCAGCAGGTGATCGGACCAAACAAGCTCATCATGCGTTGGCTGTCACATCGTGGAGGCGCGCTGGATTTTCGGGATCACCGCCTGGCAAAGGGCGCTCAGCCATTTCCGGTCGCTGTTGCACTGGGCGCCGACCCCGCGACGCTGCTTGCGGCGGTTACGCCGATCCCGGACCAAATCTCGGAGTACCAGTTCGCCGGTCTGCTGCGCGGCTTACCCACACAGCTTGCTGCCTGCCTTGGCAGTTCCCTGGAGGTTCCTGCCAAAGCGGAAATTGTGCTCGAAGGCCACATATTGCCGGATCCGGCAAACGCCCAGGGGGCAATTAGCCCTGGGAACCAGGGCTTTGAGACGGCCGTGGAGGGTCCTTTCGGCGACCACACGGGGTATTACAACGAGACCGAGCGATTTCCCGTGTTCACGGTCGAGAGAATCACGATGCGCCGAGCGCCAATATATCTTTCGACCCATACGGGCCGCCCGCCCGACGAGCCGTCCATTCTCGGCGCGGCACTTAATGAAGTATTTGTGCCGATACTTCAGCGCGCTTTCCCGGAGATCGTCGATTTTTATCTACCGCCCGAGGGTTGCAGCTACCGCCTAGCTATCGTCTCCTTGCGCAAGCAGTATCCCGGACACGCGCGGCGCGTCATGTTCGGTATCTGGAGCTTTCTTCGTCAGTTCATGTATACAAAGTTCGTCGTCATCGTTGACGAGGATATTGACGTTCGCAGCTGGCCGGACGTGATCTGGGCGATCTGCACCCGAGTCGATCCCCTGCGCGATACGGTCCTGGTCGACAATACACCGATCGATTACCTGGACTTTGCCAGCCCGGTGGCGGGCCTTGGAAGCAAAATGGGCTTGGATGCAACGAATAAACTGCCCGGTGAGACGCAGCGGCCTTGGGGACGGCGGATCGTGATGAACGGGGACGTAAGGACGCGAGTCGATCAGATCTGGGATCAACTAGGTCTGAACGGCAAAGGTCAAGACGAACGATAGGCAATTGCCATGGAGCGAAAAAAAATTGGTCGCGGAGGAATCCGCTCAGCGGGCTACGATCGCAGCACCCGTGAACTGGAAATCGAATTGGACTCTGGAGCGATCGTCCGCCACAGCGGTGTCGGCGAGGAGATTGCGCGGCGGTTTTTAACCAGCGCGGCGCCGGCAAGCTACTACAAGGACAACATTGAAGAGGAGTATCCCTCGCGCCGCAGCCGTTAGTGCTGTCGAGCGTTGCGCGTTTGGATCGCACTTAAATCGGGGCGATACCGGTGAGCACGAGGCGAAAGCGAATCTGCACTTCGTCGGCAACCATGGAGGTATCGGTCCACTCGCCCTCGCCGATGGAAAAGGCCAGACGACGCACCACGAGCGATCCGGAAGCAACGGTAAGAGCGCCCGTCTGCTCAAGGAAAACCGGCACGAGAACATCTTGCGCGCGTCCCTTGATCGACAGGCGCCCGGCGACTTCGAAGCGTCCTCGCTCCAACGCTCGAATCGCACTTGATTGGAACGTCGCGCGCGCAAAATGCGCCGCATCAAACCACCCCGGGCCGACGACTTCTTTCATCGCGTCATCCGTGGGCAGTTGAACACTGGCCACATCTACACCGATAAGAAAGTGTCCTTTTTGCGGATTGGCAGGGTCAAAACTCACCTGCGCATCGAAACTGCGAAAGTTCCCTGCGACCGGCACCCCCATTTGCCGTGACACAAAAGAGATTTCGCTTTGCCCTGCCACCAGTGCGGGCGCTTCCGACCCGGCCTGCGCCTGGCCCAGCGCCAGCAGCAGCGCCAGGCCCGCCCCCAGCGTCCGTGCCATCGGAGTCATTGCCCTTTTTGCTGCATTGAATCGTGCAGACGCAAGGGCGACATTCTCCACAACAGGGAGTCACGCTCGACGAAATGGTGCTTGAGGGCAGCGGCAACGTGAAGGGCCACAGCGGCGGCCAACGTGTATGCGAGCGCGGCATGCACTTGCACCAGGACACGAGCCAGTGGTTTGTCCACTGGCACGAAATCGGGCAAAGGAATAAGCCCGAACCAGACCACCTGAAACCCGGAAGCCGAACTGTATGCCCAACCAACGATGGGAACGAGAAAAAACAACACGTACAGTAACCCATGCGTCCAGTGGGCAAACCGCGTTTGCACTGCGCTCATGCTCGCTGGCGCTTTAGGCGGTCGATGTGCCCAGCGCCATCCGAGCCGAAACACCGATAGAACGAGGATCGATATGCCAGCCCACTTGTGCCAGTTAAAGAGTCGCACGCGCGTGGGTGAAAGCTTCAAGTCCGCCATGTAAAGCCCAACGCAAAACGACGCCACCAGGGCTAGAGCAAGCAGCCAGTGCAAAGCAATTGCGACGTCGGTATACCGATTGGATTGCTCCGACGGTGTCATCTCTATAGGCCCCTGCCCGTTGCGCCAAATGCTTGGCCCACCATGATTTCGTTTGCGCCGCATCCGGGCCGGCGCGCGCCGACGCAGTATATAAAAGTAAACAAAGGGCGCTGCGAGCTACGGAATCTGCGCGGCGGGCAGCAGTCTCTCGATGGTTTCGGCCCGTTGGGAAAGATAGGCCGCGTCCCGGTGATGGTCGAAGAACCGGGGGCTCGGCAGCATTGCTGCCATGCGTGCGGCCTGTTCCGGATCAAGGTACAGCGCAGAGATGCCGAAATAGTGCCGCGCGGCGGCTTCGGCACCAAACACTCCGTCACCCCACTCCACGACGTTCAGGTACACCTCAAGGATGCGCCGCTTATCCCACATCGTCTCGATCATCAGGGTGATGAGCAGCTCCTGTGCCTTGCGCAGATAGCTTCGATGCGCGGACAAAAACAAGTTTTTCGCCAGTTGCTGTGAGATCGTAGATCCGCCGCGCACCGCGCGGCCGCGGCGAAGATTGTTCGTATAGGCCTTGCGCATTGCCTCCCAGTCGACGCCTTCATGGCTGACAAAACGCTGGTCCTCCGAGGAGACGACCGCGCGCTTAAGATTGACCGAAATGTGCGAGTAGTCGACCCACATTTTTTGCAGTGGCCGCGGGGAGTGCGGCGGTCCCGTCGACGATTGGCGCTCCATGCGCTCGAGCTCTAGCTGCATGAACGCCGTTTGCGCGGGGTTATGCCACTTCCAAAAGACGATCCAAGCGACAAACCACAGTTGCAGCGCCAGGATCGACGCCAACAGCGCAACAGCGGCACGTCCGATCCAAACCCGCGCCCGGGGCGCTGCCGACATCAGCCCGGCGCCGCGCCGTGGTCCAGCATGCGCCGCATTTCGCGGTAGACGCTCGCCGTCTCGGGCCGAACTCCGCGCCACAGCGCAAACGATTCGGCCGCCTGCTCAATGAGCATTCCCAAGCCGTCGCTTACGCGCCTCGCGCCGCCGGTTTTTGCCAGGCACATGAAGGGCGTGGCCGCCGAGGCATACACAAGGTCGTAGGCCAGCATGCAGTCATCGAATGTTTCCGGGTCGATCGAGGGCGCATCATGGTTCAGGCTGCTCGATGTGCCATTGATAATGAGGTCAAAGTGCTCCGCGGGGACCTCGTCAAAACGGATGGCCTCCACGCCAAATTCATCGGCCAACTCCTGCGCCCGACCATGGGTGCGGTTGGCCACAGCAATCCACTTGGGCCGCTCTTCTAGCAGCGATGCAACCAGGCCGCGAACACCGCCGCCCGCGCCCAAGATCAAAATCGCCGAGGCCGCAATCCGAAAATCCAATCGATGACGCAGGTCGCGGACAAAGCCAATGCCGTCGGTGTTGTCTCCGAGAATCACATCGCCATCGAACTTTAGTGTGTTAACGGCCCCGGCAAGCCGAGCCCTCGCGCTCAGATCATCGGCAAGCTTTGCTGCATCAATCTTAAATGGGATGGTGACGTTTAACCCCAGGTAGCCGTTGTCGCGCAAGGCCAGCGCGAAGTCGTCGAAGCCATCAAGCGGTGCTTCAAGCTTCTCGTAGCTCACGCCCTGTCCCGTGATGCGCGCAAACAACCGATGGATCTCCGGCGAGCGGCTGTGTGCGATCGGGTTGCCGACAACGGCGTAGCGGTCCGGGGGTTTCATCGGTCAATGAGACGGCTCTGCAACATCTGCGCGGGTAGCGAACTGGTCGTTGGTAAAGATCCAGCTGCGGGTAATCTCCAATCGATCGGTGTCACGTGCCATGTCGGGCGGAAAGGGTGCAAAAGGTGCTGATAGCTTAACAATACGCTGCGCGGCGCTGTCAAGCACGGCCGAACCAGAAGATTGTTCGATAATTGAGTCGACCAAGGAACCATCTCGGTCGATGACAACTGTCATACGCAAGCTGCCGTAGATTTTCCCGCGCGCGGCTTCCGGGTAATGATCGTTACCGATTTTTTCAATTCGGGCGCGCCAATCCTCGAAATAACGTGCGAATCGGTACGCGGACGCGCTCGGCATAAAATGGTGCACTCGCGGCCGTTTTTGGTAGTCGGAGATCTCCTTGGCGATTTCGGCCTGCATGCGCGAGAGCTGCTGTTGCGTTCGGCGCACCTCATTTGTGTCGCGGGTGGCTGGCTCGGGGTGGCGCTCGGACTTCGTCAGCGACAAGTTGGCCTTATAGGCCTCCAGCAGTTGGCGCTGGTCTTCTTCGAGTTGCTCGACCGCGCGTCGCGCGGCCTCAAGGGCGTCGCCATCGGCGATGACCGCGGAATTGGGTAGTGGCGAGCTGCGGCGACCCTGTTCATTGACGCCGCCGCCTTCGAGGTTGACTTGTGCGTTGGCCTGCGGCGCCGGCGGACGTTTATCGCTTCGAGCGTTGACCAGGATGACCTCCAGGGGTGGGGCCGAGGCGATGTGACGGAAGAATTCGGGGTCGACGAATCGAATCGCCATGACAGCCACATGCAAGCCTACCGACACGACCAACGCGGAAAGCAAAACACGGTTGCCAAACAATCCGTCGGTTGATCTTACGAAAGTTCGCATTGCCGCGCCGCTGGGCCCGATCGTTACTTGGGCAAAATCGCCTATCGGGCGCGAATTGTAGCCATGCGCACGGTCTGATCGCGCACAGGGTAATTCATTTTGCGGATCACTTGATGGCGCTTCATTCGGCTGGGGCCTCGATGCCCGCGCCCGCGGAGACGTCGTCGGCGGTCTCGGCCAAGGCATCGTCCACGGCAAAACCCTGCCCGATTGACGCAAGCGTGTGCAAAATGCGAGCGTTCGGCGTCAGATCGATCAAATCAATCTCGTTGATTTCCAGCTCCAGCCGCTGTCCACGCTCATAAGACGCTGCACCAGCAAGTCGCGTGGTCATCGGCACGCCCTGAAGCCGCACGATTTCGCCTTTGATCACGCGCGCCTCGATGTGGTGTATCCCCTCCTGCTGCAGCCAGCGCAAGCTCCAGTAGCGCTCCATCAGTTCCTGAAATTCCGCGTACGCGCTATACGCGGCATCAAACGCGGAGATCACTGCAAATAAGTCCGCGTCCCCGCGCCGGTGAGGCGCCGGCGTACCCATCACCGCAGCGATCAATTGGCGCTGATTGACCAGATCGATATACCGGCGCAGCGGCGATGTGCACCAGGCGTAGTGCGACACGCCGATGCCCTCGTGCAACGAGGGCGTCGTAGACATGCGCACCCGCCCGAGGGCCTGCGATCGGTACACTGCCACCAGTCCCAGCTTGTCGAGCCAAGCACCCCAGTAGCTATTGGCATAAATCATGAGCTCGGAGACGATGCGGTCCAGCGGCGCATCGCGCCGGCGAACGTGCATTCGCACATGCGCCTGTTCGCCCTCGCCCTCCAGGATCACGGTGATTTCTTCGCGTCCTTTGGGTTCTGCTCGGCCACGCGCCTGCTCGCGGTCCGATCGCAATCGATTGGCCAGTCGCCACAAGACCGTGAGCTCTTCGCCAAAGCCCAGCTGTAGCTTGCCGCCATCGATAAGCTCCTCAGTCACCAGCGCTTCGAGCTCGTCATGGCGAAGATTGGCTCCAACGTAGACCGTTTCCAGTGCGCTGCGACAGCTTTGCAGCGCCAGAGATTCCGGGTCTAGCTCCAGATACAGCGACAACGTCGCAACGCTGCGGCCTTGTGCTAAAGAAAACTGGTCGATCCACGCATCGGGCAGCATCGTGTACTTTAGTCCGGGCGCATAGACCGTCGAAAGGCGCGCGCGCGCTACCCCGTCGAGCGGATGGCCGGGAACCACAGCGAGTGCAGGCGCGGCGATATGAATTCCCACAGTCAGTGTCGTGACCGTTCGATGAACCGAAAACGCATCGTCGATCTCCGTGGTGCCGCTGTCATCTATGGAAAACACCGGCACAACAGCCGTCGGCAGGTCCCAGGACTGCGCGCCGGGCGCCGGCAGATCCGCTGCAAAGTCCGCACCACGCGGAAAGGCCCGCGCCAAGAAGCTGCGCAGATGCCACTGATACGGCGAACGTATTGCGCCGCGATCCAGTAACAGTCGCAGCGGCGTGGTCTGCATCTGAAATGCCGCCTGCTCCACCGCCTTGAACTCGGCGCTGTTGCGGTCGGGGCTAATCAACAAATTCTCGCCCATTTGCGCAATCGTTGGCGGCAGACTCCCGCCAACCAGGTCCTGCACCATCTGGGCGCGCCGTTGTTCTTGCATGCGCCGGCGCTCAGCGCTCGCCAATGCGACACGCAGCACCTCAGGGGCGGCCGGGCGAAATCGCCCTCGTCCCTTGCGCTGAAAGTAGATGGGGGCCGACTGCAAAGCAATGAGAACCGCCGCCGCTTCGACCGGGCTCGGGTCGCGCCCACAATAATCGAGTGCCAACTGCTCGAAGCCGAACTCTTGCCGCGGAGCGCACTGCCACAGAAAGTCCACATCCATCTGCGCCGCCTCGGTGCGTGCGACAGCCAAAAGTTCTTCGGCTCGTGGGTGTTCAAAGCGCAACAATACGGCAGAGGCCTTGATCTTGACTCGCTTGCCGCTGGCCGAATCGACCTGACACGACGCCTCTGTCGCAGATCGGACAGTGCCCGCCTTCAGGTCGCCGTCGTCCTCAAACAAGACTTGCATGGTTCAGACAATAGCGCAGCGGCAGCTACCGGCAAGTGCGGGCGCGCACGTGCCTTCGCTAGGCTGGCTCGTCGATAAGTGGCGCAATCGCATCAGGATGAGCCGTTACCCAATTCGGGTGTGGGCAGAGAAACTCCGCAAAACCGCAGCACTTCTGGCAAATACTGGGGAAAATCGCTCAGCGCGTGATCCGAACCCGCGATCACGTGCATGCGACAGTGTGCGTATTTGGCGATCATCTGACGATAATCAATCACCTCGTCGCCGGTCGCCGCCAGCAGCAGATAGCGGCCTGGATCGGTTCGGCGTGGCGTCTCGAGCGCGCGCAATTCATCGAGATATTCTGGCCGCACCTCGACTTGACGGCCGCCGGCGTCGTTGTGCCAGCCCAGATACGCGAGCAGGTCCTCGTACGGGCGCACCGCTGGATTTAATAGCACCGCGCGACAGCCCCCCAGCCGTTCGGCAAGCCAAGTTGCGTAATACCCTCCCAGCGAACTGCCAATCAGGCTCAGATTGCGCGGGTCCTCGAGCTGCGCCGACGCCAATGCAACCTCGGCCGCGGCTCGGGGCGAAACCGGCAGCGGCGGGCAAAGAAAATCAGCCTCCCGTCCAGCTAGCGCCAGGGCCGAGCGCACTTGTTTGGCCTTGGTCGATGCCGGCGATGAAAGAAAGCCGTGCAGGTACAAAATCACCCGGACGTCCCAGTGTGGGAAGCGGGCGCGCCAAGCGCGGCCAGTATTTTCTCGTGCACGCCGCCAAAGCTGCCGTTGCTCATTGCAACCACATGGTCGCCATCGCGCACGCACGAAACCAGTGCCTCGACCAATTCGTCGAGCCGTTCAAACACCCGAGCGCTTGGGCCCAGCGGCTGCAGGGCTGCGCGCGGATCCCAGCCCAGCGCGTGCGGCCCGCTGCGCGGCCCAAAGCAAAAAACCAGATCCGCATCGCGCAAACTGCCGGCAATCTGCGCTTGCATCGTCCCAAGGCGCATTGTGTTGGAGCGCGGTTCGAACAAAGCCAGAATGCGCGATGCACCGACCCGACGGCGCAGTCCCGCAAGGGTCGCCGCCATCGCGGTCGGATGGTGGGCAAAGTCATCGTACAGCGTCACGCCGCGCACTACGCCACGAATCTCCAAACGGCGGCGTACACCCGCAAAGACTCGCACAGCTTGCAGTGCCTGCTGCGCGTCCACCCCCAGATGCACCGCCGCTGCGATGGCGGCCAGCGCGTTGCTGCGATTATGGTCGCCCGCAGGCTGTTGGACCAGCTCACCCAGGCAGGCGGAGCCGCGCCAGACGGAAAACTTGTCGCTACCATCAGCCGAGCTGCGCCAATGCCAATCGTCTTGCACGTCGAAGCGTTGCACTTCACACCACACGCCGCGGTCGAGCACGCGTTGCAGGGCCGCGTCACGGCCGTTGACGATTACACGCGCATTGCGCGCCACACAGCGCAGCAGGTGATGGAACTGGGTCTCGATGGCCGCAAGATCCGCAAAAATGTCAGCATGGTCAAATTCGAGATTGTTCAGCACCAGCGTCGAGGGGAAGTAGTGAACAAATTTGCTGCGCTTGTCGAATAGTGCCGAGTCGTATTCGTCGGCCTCTATGACAAAGGGCCGGCCACTACCCAAACGCGCGGTCTTTCCAAAATCCATGGGCACGCCACCGATCAAAAAGCCCGGATCGAGTTGCGCGTGATCCAGGATCCACGCGACCATTGCCGCAGTCGTCGTCTTTCCGTGTGTGCCGGCAATGCCCACGACATGGCGACCGTGCAAAATCTGCTCGCCGACCCATGCCGGCCCCGACGTAAATCGCGCGCCGCTTTCGAGCACCGCCTCAAAGAGCGGATTGCCCCGCGACACGACGTTGCCAACGACAAACAGATCGGGTCGCAACGCGAGCTGGCCGGCATCGTAGCCCTCGATGACCTGCACCCCGGCGTCGCGCAGTTGATCGCTCATGGGAGGGTAGACTGCCGCATCACAGCCAGTGACTCGATGTCCCGCGGCAAGAGCCAATTGCGCCACGCCCCCCATGAACGTGCCGCCGATTCCCATGATATGCAAATGCACGACGTTTCCCGTCAAACTTTCAAAGGCGAGGATTCTAAGCGGCGCGGCCGCTTCTTGAATGCTGCTTCGCACCGCCGCAAAGAGCACTGGCAAACGCGGCCGCTGACTCGGTAGACTGCGGTCAGCTGCTGCGCAGCAGCCGCAAAGGGGACCATCAAGCCGTGGATTCGACCGGGGAGCGCGAAAAACTGCAGCGCCAGATCGCGGCGATTGCCGCGCGCATGATCGTTGAGGAAGGTCGCGACAGCGCACAGGCCAAGCGCAAGGCAGCCGCTGCGCTGGCCGGTCAGCGCGCGCGCTCAGCGGCCGTGTTGCCCGATAAAGAACAGATGGACACGGCGCTGCGCGAGTATTTGCGCACGGTCGTGGGCGCACCACACAAAGCGATGCTGCACCGCTTGCGCACGGTGGCGGCGCAGTGGATGCAGAGGCTTGAAGAGTTTCGTCCGTACCTCGTTGGCGCCGTTCTCGACGGCAGCGCCACGCAACACTCGCCGCTGAAACTGAACCTGTATACGGAAAGCGCCAAGGACGTCGAGATGGCCTTGCTGCAGTGGCGAGTGGATTTTCGCGTCGCCGAGCCGCCAAGTGGCGAATCGCGCGCCCTGGAAGCCATCGGCTTTGTGCTCCCGTCGGGCGACCGCGAAGGCTACGAGGGTCCAATTGCCGTTTTATTGACTGTTTACGAACCCGAAGCGTTGCGCGTCGCCCCCAATGCGCGCTCGCGCAGCTCCGATCCGCTGCTGCATCCGGTCGAGCGCAGCGGCCGCGCCAGCTTAGCGATGTTGCGGCAACTCCTCGAGCAATCCGAGGTCGCAGCGTCCCCGCCGCCGTCGCGTGACTAGATCTGCATTTATCCGATTCGCGACCCTGATTCTTGTGCTCGCGCTCGTCGGCGC
>DASPWJ010000013.1:0-7983 GCA_035621895.1 Burkholderiaceae bacterium
ATCACCCCCCTCGAGAGCATCTTGCCCGAGGAGCCGCTGCTAATGATGGGCGCAGGACCGGTTCCGATTCCCCATCGGGTCGCCTACGCCAACTCGATCGTGATCAATCATCTGGGTGAGACGATGGGCAAGGTGATCGCCCAGGTCAAGGATATGGGGCGATATGTATTTCAGACCGGCTCCTCCCATGTGCTTGGCGTCGCCGGCCCCGGATCGGCCGCGATGGAGATGGCCATCACCAATTTAGTGGCACCGGGGACTCGTGTGCTTTGCGTCTCCAACGGTTACTTCAGTGAACGCATGGGCGAAATGGCGCGACGGGTGGGCGGCCAGGTCGAAGTGCTGGAGATTCCCGACAACAAGAGTGCCGATCCCCAACTTATTGAGGGGCGGTTGCGCGCATCGAAGTTTGGTGTGCTCACGATCGTCCAAGGGGAAACCTCGAACACGGTCTGTAACATCGAGCTGCAAGCGATCGCCAAGCTGGCTAAGTCCTACGGGTGCCTGCTGATCGTTGATGCAGTATGCACACTGAGCACCATGCCGCTGAAGATGGACGAGTGGCAAATCGACGCGGTGATCACCGGGGGTCAAAAGGGCCTGTCTTCGATCCCGGGGGTGTCCTTGCTTGCGTTCTCCGAGGACGCCTGGAGGGCGATCGAACGCCGCACGGATGTGCTGCCGCACTGGTGCCTCGACGCGAAGCTGGCCGACAGATTCTGGAACCAGAACTCCTACCATTACACCGCGCCTGTCTCGGGCATCCTTGCCTTGCACGAGGCCTTGCGGCTGGTTTGCGACGAGACGCTCTTTCGGCGGTTTCGCAGACACCGTAGTTGCTCCGAGGCGCTGCAGGAGGGCATCGAGGCGCTTGGGCTCTCGCTACTCATTCCCAAGGACTGGCGGCTGAACTCGGTAGTCGGTATCTGCATCCCGCAGCAGATATCAACGGAGCGCGTTCGCTCCCACATGTCGAAGATTCACCGGGTGGAGATATCCGGCTCCTTTGGGTTAAATATTCTTCGCATCGGCCAAATGGGCGAGCAGTGCCGAGAGCACAACCTCTTTCGCACCTTGCACGCCTTGGGTCTTAGCCTGGAGGCAAGCGGCCTTCGTCCGGATCTGCCTGCCGGAATGGCAGCGCTGGAGCGAAAACTGGCCGAGCGCGCTGCCTCTTAAAAGCGTTCGCTGCCACCAGGATCGAGCCGCGTCGCAACGGCGCCAAGCCTGCTAAATCGATTTGCCCAGACGCGAGGACTAAAGCCGCGCGGCAAGACCATCTTGTCAACTCGGAATGATCGCCAGCTGCGATTTTGTTGCGAGAAACGCGATGAGTGCATTACCCGACTCCGTTTGTCGGCCAAAGTTGCTCTTTCATCGGCAATCAGATGCTTGGATTCACCTCGCAGAATCGGAAAAGCGTCATTACATCAATATCTTGAGCGAGCGTTGCATCCGGCTGCAGTGCTGCTAGCCTGTTGGCGTAGCGCATAGAGGGTAGGAGGCCTGACCATCGGCGCCGCGGATTGCCGCACGGCCCGCAGGTGAGGGAGCAAACGATGGCTGAGCAGTGCGCCATTTGCGGGTGTCGCGTCCACCGCATAGTCAACACCTATGCGCAGAACAGTATTGCCGGCAGAAGTCACGCCACTAAGCACTATTACGTTGCCGAGCGCTTCTTTGGCCGAACCAAGAGCCGTCGGGGAGCTTTGGTCGAAGGTATCTTCTCCTTTTGTCCGTGGAAGCGAGAAGCACAATTTGGCGTGCTTTGCTACGAGTGCCACTCGGAGCTTCTTTTTCATCCCGTGTTGCTGCCTGAGGATGTGGCGCGATTTTCCGACCTGGTCAAACGCCGCGGGCTAAATGAGCTAGTCAAAAGTGAAAGCCGTGCTCCGATCGCCGGCCGAGTGGCGCTTTTGCATGAGGTGATTGGCCTAGGCGTTGCCGCAGCGCTGCACCGCGAGCAACTGCGCGCCCGCAGGCAGGCGCTACGCGACATGGCGCCCTTCCTCAGCGGATTTGCGGCGATTTTTCTCTTGGTGGGATTTAGTCCCTGGGTCGCAGCCTATTCCGCGACAGAGAGCATCGCTGTCGAGGGCTGGGTCTTTTTCCTGGCCGGTTTGTTAATTTGCGCGCTCGCGCCGACTCGTCCTTTCCGCGCTGCCCTTTTGGGCAGCGTTGGGATCTTCGTCGGCACGGGAGCCGGCATGATCGCTCACGTCATCGTAAGCAATGCCGTTGGGATCGATCCGCAGCGAGCGTTCGTTCCCAGCGCAATAGCCAGCCACGCAGGCATGTCGGCACCGGGCCTGCTGTTGTCGGCACTAATATGGAAGGCGACATCGGCCTCGTTTTACTGGGATCTGGGTCGGCTTAGAGACGCCGCGCAAGCGAAGATTCGGGGGCAGCGGCAAAGGCTGCTCGATTCGCTTCGCACTGATGTTGCAGCCTTGCAGAGCCGTCGCTCGATGAACGCGTCGCCCGAAGCGGGGGGCGTGGAGCAGGAGATTTTGCGCACCTGCTGCAACGCGCTGTACGCGCTGGCCGAGGTCGTGCTGACGCAATATGACGGCGTGATGGCAGATTTACTGGTACCCAATGTGTTTGCGCTCAAAGAGCTGATTCGAGACGTGCCGGCGCAACTGCAGCCGCTTTTTGACGAATGCCTCCTTCACGTTCGGCGCGAGGCCAACCTGGCCGGAGTACCGGAGACCACGGCCAAATGCATATCAACGCTCGCGTCACGCCGCGGCGCGATCTGCGAGGAAGTCGCATTAACGCTTCGCGCTAGCCTCACACAGCGCTATCGGGATCAGTTGCGTGAGTTGGCAGTTTTGCTCTTTGAGCGGCTACCGAAATTGGTCATGGACACGCACCGCTGGGCGGTACTGGCGCCGATGACAGAGATTCGCCTTGGGCTGGCCGGCTATTGGCGCAAATCCATAAGCAGACGCCGGGAACGCGCCCCGGCCACCGCCGATTAATTCATGTAGGACTTGGCCTCTTCGCCGGGATTGGGAAGGCCGGCGATACGCCACAGGCTTTTGCAGCTGCTAAAGAGGTGATGCGCGTTTTTTGGATCCAGTCCCGCCGCACGGCAGACAAGCCGCATTACGGGCAAGGCGCCGATCGAAAAATAGCGCTCGCGCACATAGTGGATAACTTCCCAGTGCTTGGCCGTCAGCTCGCTAACTCCGCTCTCGCGCGCCAGTTCTTCGGCAAGGCTTGGGGTCCAGTTCTGGCTGTCGCAAAGAAATCCGTCCTCATCAAACCAGCTTGGCGCAATGGTCGAGTATGGGCGCTGCGGGCTACTAATCTGGGGAATCATGGTAATTGCTCCGAATGCTTGCGAACTCTGGCAGTAAAGATACGCGCTACCCGGCCGGCGGGAAATAATCAATTGCAATACGCGAAGCGCGTCGGGTTATGAGCCCTAGAAAACACTCCAGCGATTGTGGCTGCGCGCAGGAGCGGCGAGAGCGAGAATTTATTCCTGCACCCAGGGTAGGCCGTGAAAACGCCAGCCCTCGAATGTGCCGCGATGCGAATCCTCGTCCAAATCCCCTTCAAAACCTTCAAGGACGTTGTAAACCCGGGTGAAGCCGGCTTCGGCCGCCACCTGCGCCGCGAGCGCCGAGCGCTTGCCGCTGCGACACAGCAGCAATACCACGTCCGTCTTCTGGACCTTGGCCTCCAGGTCACGAACAAATTCCGGATTACGCACCATTGCCATGCCGGTAGCCCAGGCGACGTGGATACTCCTTGGGACAAATCCGATGAACTTGCGCTCTTCGGCGGTGCGAACGTCTACTAGCGCCGCCTTGCCTTGTTGCACGAGTGACCACGCGTGCCTGGGCGTCACCTCACCCGGCGAGGGCCCAAGGGCCAGCTTCTCGAGGCAAGGGTCGTAGAGCTCATGAAGGGTCGGATCAAACACCAAAACTCCCGAAAGCCGATTGGGCGCCGAAGATCTTAGAACCCGGGTGTTGCCCCTCGCCAATGGTGGGGCGTCATTTACATATACCGGGTGGCTATTAGGAGGTCTCCGGGAGGAGCGAGTTTTCGTTCGAGTTGCGACCGGACATTTTTCAAAGTCGTCGGTGAAACAGGCGTTGGGAATAGCGGATTTGCCCGAGCGCCTCGGCGTGAGTCGCTTGGATCGCTTTAGTTGAGGGCATAGCGATCAGCGCAAGAAGAGGATATGCACCTGCGAGCGCCACATGGCACCGTTGGCGGAACTTATTGATTTCTCGGGGTGCACATGAAAGGCGGCTGCTTTCGCGTCGATCGGTCCGGGGCAGGGCAGCCGGTACCAGTGAGCAGCGTTCAGGCTACTGCGCCTCGCCAACCCAAGATGGAAGTTCCGGCGCCGCCGCCTCATCGACAAAAAACGAATGTGCGCCTGAACGATGCCGACGCATGTGCCTTGCTGCGCCGGCAATGCGCCCAAGCTGGCATGCCAGCCGCACGCTATGTGGCGACACTGCTTGTCGCCGTCGAAGAGGGCCGAACGCAAATTGCCGGCAAAGATGCGGTCGAGGCCTTGGCCCAATCCAACTATCAACTCTCATGGCTCGGGCGCAATTTGCGAGAGCTTTTGCGCAAGCTCGGGGCGGCGGCGCCGCAGCAAGGTGGTGACGCCGACACCCTGAGTCTGCGAGAAGCGATCGCGCTGCTAAATGCGCACCTTTTGCGCGCCTCTGCCGTACTTAAGGACATCGAAACGACAAGGTGTACTCGGCGCCAAGTGGCCTCGCCCGCCGCCCGCTCAGCGCGCCCGAAGCGGGGAGTGTGACGCAATGAGGCCGCGGCAACTTGGCGCAGTGCCAGACGCAAGCCGTGGGCCTGGTGCGTGATGCTGCGCGGTGGCGCGCCGCCTTGCTTTTGTCTGAGGGCGGACCTTTTAACCACGAGGGGAATCAAAAGTGGCTCGGCCCAGTGTGGAAGGAGCGCTTGGCTTTTGGGGCGAGCGATTGTTCGGCCACAACGTTTACCGATACCGGCCAGGGCCGGGCAATGGCCACGGCAGCTCCTCGAGCTTGGCCTTGGGCGAGGCCGTGCGAGCGAAGCTGCGCTCGCTTCTTGGCGGGGCGCCTGAAGTCATGGTCCGGGTTACCGGTGGCGGACGCGGCATGGGTCCGATTAAGGCGCATATGTCTTATATCAGCCGCGGTGGAACGCTGCCGCTTGAAGACGAGCGAGGAGAAAAAATCCAGGGGACGGAGGCGTTAAGCGATCTGGCGCAGGAGTGGCGCCTTGCAGGAAGCCGCATTCCGTGGCGCTCCCACCGGCGGGAGGCCTTGAACATCATGCTATCGATGCCGCTTGGTACCGATGGGCACGCGGTTTTCGCCGCGGCACGCGACTTTGCTCAAAGCGCGCTGACAGGCCACAAATTCGCTATGGTCATGCACGAACCGCATACCGATGCACGCTCGAATCGGCCGCATGTGCATCTGGTGCTAAGAATTCAGGGCCAAGATGGCAGGCGCTTGCGTACGCGAAAAGCGGACCTTGGAGAGTGGCGCCAGTGCTTCGCCGATCATTTGATGGAGCAGGGCATTGCTGCCAGTGCGACGCGTCGCTACACACGAGGTGAAATTCGGCCGCGACTGTGGCCGCAAGATGCAAGCACGCACTCGCAAGAAGGTAAGGCGGATTTCATGGCGCCAAGCGAGCGCGCCGCGGCCACAGAGGCCGAGGTACTTGCGGCCTGGCAGGGCGTAGTCGGCGTGCTATCGCGCTCGGAGGACTTGCAGGACCAAAAGCTCGCCCGGCAAGCGCTGGCATTCGTTCTTCAAATGCCAATGATTGCAAGACGCAGGGCCATGGCGCGCGAGCAGCAGCACGCGCCTTTACAGGCTCTCCTCGATTTGTCCCATGCGATCGGCCACCAGCAGGATGCCGCCATCGCGGCGCGGCGAAAAGAGCTCGAGCGCACGCGCTAGGCTGACACGACGTTGTTGCGGGGAGAGCAGCCGCAAAAAAGCGAACTCGAAATTTGCTACAGATTGCGCTCGGCCAGCCACCGCAAGATTCGATCCGCCACTTCTTGCCAGCCGTTTTCGAGCATCATGTCGTGCGCCATGTTGGAAAAGATCTCGGCGCGGGTGCCGTAGGCGTGCGCTGTGGCTTCGATCTTACTGCTGGAAAAAATGGCATCCTTTTCTGCGCCCAAAACGAGCGGTTGCAGCTTCACCCTTTGCGGGCGCGGAAGATTCAAAAACAGCATATCCAAGAATGCGCGGTACGCCTCGTCTTGCAGTTGCGAGAAGTGGCGCTCGAAGCGATCATCGGGCAGCGTGCTTGAGAAAAGCAGATCGCGCGCAAGCTTGGGTGTGCCGATAATCGGATAAAGGCTCAAGCTCAGATTCGCCTTTAGGAAGACAAGTGGCCGATGCGCGATGGTTTCCAGGACGGTTGAAATTACGCCGCTTGGAGGAACCGACGCCATGAGTACCGCGGCGGGCGCCGAGTGCTGCTCGAGATACTTTTGCACGACTAAGCCCCCCATCGAGTGCCCGATGAGAATCGGTGGCTTAGGCAGACGCTTCGCGACGCGCGCGAGGTCTGTCACGTAGTCCGCAATACTTGTCCAGCGCAGGCGCTCGCGCCCGGGGCTGTTGCCATGTCCGCGAAAGCTCAGCGCGTGCGCGCCATAGCCATGCTGAGCGAAATAGGGCAGAAAGTGTTCTTGCCAGCACCACGCGCCATGCCATGCGCCGTGGACAAACAATATCGGCGTGGAATGAGCTGCCGCCGTTGGCATATGTGACAGAACTTCAAGGGTCTGTTCCATCGATGCCTCCCACCAGGCTTGCGTATCGGGAGCAAGGCGCCAAAGCGACAGGGCCTACGCGCGGCCATCGCCGCATGGCCGCACGGTACGGGTAACTGTGACAACTGACAATACCATCGGTCCACCGAGCGAGGCGAAGGGCCCCTCGCCCGGGCGCAACCCAGATCGCGCAGAGGACCGTTTTACTTTAGGCGAAGACGCCGTACTCGACCTGCAGAATCTCGCCGTTGTCGATGCTGATCAGCAGCGCATCGGGGCCGCTGCGCACCCACTCAAATCCTGCTGGGGGTACTTCGAGTGCAAATAGCCAGTAATCGGCAATGATGTATGGTGCCGCCCAATAGGCGCGCGGCAGGATCTCACCATAGACCCAATGGTGTGCAACCCAGCCCGCAGGGCGGTGGTATGGTCCGATGTGAAAGCTGCGTGCCGCCTGATAATTGTGTTGATAGGCTCCACGATCCACGATGCTTGGCCGAGCATTCCATCCTCGCGGTTCGGCAGGACGCTCGTACCCACTGGGTCCCGGATGGGGTTCGACTTTGTGTTCCATGGGCCGCGGTGCGCCACCGCGCTCGCGCTCATGTTCCTGTTCTGCGGCCATGGCGGAACCAACGCTGATGAGCAATGCCGTCGTCAAACAAAGTCCAGATTTCCAATGTTGTCCCATGGTTCTTCTCCGGTGCCAATTGAGTTGGGCATCATAGGCCCCAAGGTGCAAAATCGCAAAAACGCAAAGGTCTCAGAACGTAACGGCGCAAGCAAGAAGGGCGGCAACCCGAGGACCATGAATGAAACACGCACGAGCAATGCCAGCTTTGTTTGAATGTACATGCTGCGCGCACAGCAGCTTGGGGCGGCACGATGGCGGCACTGTGTGCCATTTGCTTATTTGCGCGGTATTAACGCACAGCTGTGCGCTCCGCGCTAGCGTGGCAAGCGCGCTCACGCAGTTTTCGCGAGGCAAGGCAATTTCGAACTACTGGAGGCAATTACGCGGCATCATCTATCTGGCCAAGCGTACGAAAGCCGCATCGCCTCTGGCGATTAACGCAACAGTGAGGTTCGTATGAAACATCTGATCGTAGTTTCTCATCCTTCAGAAGGTAGCTTGACGATGGCGGTTGCGCATGCCTATGCCGCGCAACTCGAAGAGCTCGGTCACAGTCAACGAATGCACGATC
>DASPWJ010000014.1:0-10691 GCA_035621895.1 Burkholderiaceae bacterium
GGCGGCCTGGATCGTCTGGTCAGAATATCCAACCAACAGCCTGCCCGCCCGCGCCCTGCGCGCATCATCGACGTTTGCCTGGGCGAACCATGATTCCCAGCTGTCAGGGTCGTAGGGCATGCGCGAGTCAAGATCAATGAGTGGCATTCGCAAAAGGTCGTTCACCACCAGAGCGTTTGGCCCAAAGCGATTTTGCAGTTCAGCGCTTAATACTGGCGTCATCTCCTCGTCCACCAGATGAATCGATCCGCTCGGGGCGCTTTCCGGCCGACACCGTCTAAGCGCCAGGTCAACGCCCTCTTTCTCGAGGTCAACAATATGGTCGCTGGCATCAATGCGGATTTCAACCTCGGGATGGGCGCGTTGGAAAGAGGCTAATCGCGGCACGAGCCAAAGCGATGCGAAAGAAGGATAGGTGGTCACGGTCACGCGCGGCGAAGATGCCAAGCCGCGAATCTGCTCGACGTTTCGGTCAATGGCAGCGATGCCATCGCGCACGACGCGATACAACTGTGCTCCGGCTGCGGTCAACGCCAAGGAACGGGTCTTGCGAACAAAGAGCTTGTGGCCGATTTGACGCTCGAGACTTCCGATTTGACGACTGACGGCCGACTGCGTGAGGTGAAGCTCCAGCGCAGCCGTTGTGAACGAAAGATGCCGCGCGGCCGCCGCAAAGCCTCTTAGCCCTGCCAGACTGATCGGTCGCCGCCGCTGCCCGCGGGCCTGCCCACGGGGCGGCGGCGCCGAAGTGCGCTGCTTTGCCGCTTGAACCATGGATGCATATTACTCATGGCTCGATTTTCGAATCAAGTCGCCGGCGAGCGCGGTGTGCGCCGAGGCCGGAGGGCAGGGCGATTGCTCTTTCCCCCTCGGTGCGTCAGCCACTTGGTGCTGAGGTGCATGCGCAAAAGCGATGCCTTGCTGGGGTAATCCTCCAGCGAGTGCTTCCGACGCGACGGCCGCCACGAAAAGCAAAGAGATAGGCGCAAAAAGAAAGATCGCGAAACCCAAATCGTCAAAGTGATCGAATTTTCTCAGGAGCCTCATGGTGGTCCTCCTGCAGCAAGATGTGATCACAATGCCTGCCAAGGCAGCCCCGCGCAAACGAAAAGAGCGAATTGCATGCATGATTTTTTTTCAATCATGCTTGGGCCGTGCATTACGAGGTCTTGCGGGCCCGGCGCTGCGTCGGTTGCGCGCGGTGCTCCGTGCTCCCAATAGTTCTTCGGGGAAGGCAAACAAAAGAAGCAGACAAGCATTAAACGCACGGCGGGCGGCGCGCGCGCAGCGCTGTTGGCCCGCGCGTCGCGCCAGCGTTCGTGATGCATCAAACCCTATGGCGTCTGGCCCTGTGCGGCAGTGAACAGTTTCAACGTGTTATCGCCGTCATCGACAAAATACACGCCCTGGCCACGCGGGGCGATTGCTATACCAAAGAGGCTTCCCGCGCCAAAAGCCGTTTCAACCGTCTTGACCGCCACCTCATGCCCGTCGGGGGCAACTTCGACAAGGTTGCCGTCACCGCCGTTGGCCGCGATGACATCGCCGTTAGGCGCGAGCGCAAGACCCAGGGGGTCGTTGAGGGAACCGCCTTGGGCAAGCGTCGAACCCGCGTTCACGGGCGAATTGCGCGTCAGCGCATAAGGAATGGCGGCGATTCGATTCTCCAGGCTGTCAGCCACATAAAGCGTTCCATCCCACGACAGTGCCAACCCGGTCGGCCCTATCACGAGGGCATTGGGGTCGGCGGTCTCGGCAAAACCCGCGGCGATCAGCGTCGTCGAGCGGCGCAGCGGAACGCCTTCGTGCTGCGGCGGCACAGTGAGCTTGATACGAATTACGCTGCCTTGTTTCACGATATGCGGACTGCCCTTCGTGACGCTTCCATTTAGCACATTCGTGACAAACAAAATGGCCTCGTCATATTCGTCAAGCGCGGTCATGTCCCAGGGCCCGTTAATGCCGTCGCCGGCTAAGGTCTCCGCCATCATTCCGTCACTGTCCAGAACGATGAGGCACCCGGCTTCGGCGCTGGCCGCGAGTCCCGTGGGACTTGGCAGGCTGCCAACGATTACCCAGCCAGCGTCAAGCACCACTAAGGCAGTTGTGAGGCCAATACCGCCAGGGCACGCGCTGGCAATACCCGACGAGTCCAGACGCGCAAACACGCTCACCGTGCCATCTGGCGCCACTTGAACAATCGTTGTGCCCGTGCCCTGAAGATTTGCGGCGTTGTTGAAGTTGCTCACCAGAACGTTGCCTCGACGCAGTGAACCGACCGAGCGATTGATAACTGCGACCCCGTAGGGGTTCTGGTCGCCATTGAATGGAACGGTCGAGGAAATTCGATTTACGACGGAAAAGTGGTCCAGGAAGGGCTCTGCCGCGGCGTAGGGCGAGAGTCCGAGCAAAGTTAGGAAGGCAATTATTGACGCGAGCAGTGAAACCGCGGGGGCAATGCGCGACTGAAACATGGTGAGCTCCTCAAATTTGTTGTTAAAAATGGGGGCCGGGCAACGGTCGGCGTGGGCGTGCGGCCGGTTCATACCGGTCCGCCGATTGCCGGTTCAACAAAGGCGCGAAATCCCTGCACTAAACCGGGTCATGGTCCGGTCATGGAATTGAACCCAACGCGAAGAGTTAAGCATTTACGCAGCGTCCCCAGCGGAGCGCGCAATGAAACCACTGACCTTGCTTTCTTGTGCCCACAGGCGACATACGAATTGGCGGGCGTCGCTGCTAGTCCTTGCCGCCCTCGTGGTGGCTGGATGTGGAGGCGGTGGCTATGGCGGCGGCGGAGCAGGTGGCGGTGGCGGCGCCATGGCTGTCTATGGCCCACCGAATATCACGATGCAGCCGGCAAACGTTACGGTCAGCGCAGGCCATAGCGCCACCTTTAGCATAGTCGCAGGCGGGTACGGACCCTTTAGCTACCAATGGATGAAAAACAGCAGCAACATTTCGGGCGCCACGGCCGCGAGCTACACGACACCGCCGGTTAGCAGCGCTGATAACAATGCGCAATTTGCCGTCATCGTGACCAACGCGTACGGCTCAACCACCAGCAATCACGCGATACTGACAGTGATGTAACGCGATGCAGCAGTTAGATCAATACGAAGCTGGCTTGCGGATGCGGTGCGAGGTCGCGTGGCCCGGATTGCCGCTCGTGCCGAGCAAAATCGCGATGCAAGCATGCGCCAAGGCGTTAGCCGTTGAGGTGGTTGCAGCTTTTGGGCCGAGGTTTACCGTTGGGTGCTACGAATCTCTCGCCCATGCCTTGGCGGTCAACGCGCGGGGCACTTTAACTTGATTTGCGGCCACGAAATGCATAAGACGTGCAAGGGAGCTGCAAGGACCTGAAGGAAGAGCGGGTGTTAGGCGTACCAAACGACCGGGCGGATCGAAACTCGTCCCCAAACGGGCTGCGAGCCGAGGCGCTCGCCCCGACGTTGGATGAACAAATTTTGATCGAACGCATTGCGCTTCGGGATCGTGCTGCGTTCGAGGACCTGTATCGCAGATATTTTCCGCGACTGACGCGCTTTATCGAGCGGATGGTGCGCAGGCCCCAGATCGTCGGGGAAATTCTCAATGACACGATGTTTGTGGTGTGGCGCAAAGCCGCAACGTATAACGGGCAATCGAAGGTATCAACCTGGATTTTTTCTATCGCGTACCGCACGGCGCTGCGCGCCTTGGGACGACAAAGCGATCCTGTCGAATGGGAGGCCCCAGAGGTGCCAGCGCCGCCCGAGGCCGAACCCGAGTCGAGCTTGATCCAGCGTCAGGACCGCCGCATACTTGATGAGGCGCTGTCGCAACTGACGGCCGAGCACCGAGCGGTCATTGAACTGACCTACATGCACGAGTGCGCATGTCGCGAAATCGCGCAAATCGTCGGTTGCCCGGTCGATACCGTCAAGACGCGCTTGTTCTATGCGCGCCGCCGATTGAAGTCGCTCCTGGCGCAACGGATGGGAGACCTGCGATGAGTGGACGCGTTGTCGACTTTGCGCGCTCGGCGCATCGCCATGCGCGAGAATTGCTGCCTTGGTACCTGACGGGCCAGCTCGACGAGGATCAGCGCCTCGCCGTCGAAGCACACCTGCGCTCCTGCGCCGCGTGCCAGCTCGATTTGCAGTGGGAACGCGAGCTGCAAGCCGCATTGGGCGGTGCACCCGTCTCGCGCGCTTGGGATGAGGATTTGGCCCTTGCGCAGCTGCGCGAGCGCCTGGATGCGCCCCCCAACTTTCTGGAGCGTGTGCGGCGACAAACGCGAATTGCCGCGGGCCGCATGTTTGATCCGCCCCAACGCTGGCTCGGCTACGCGGTGCTGGCTCAGCTTGCGATCATCACGGTGCTGGCTTGGAACCTCGTTGATCGCAGTTTGATGCCTGCGGACTATCGAACGCTCGGAGCAGCCCCGGCGAGCGCGGCGCCGGCCAACGTCCTGGTGGTTTTCGATTCGAATTTGCGCGAGCGCGATCTTGAGCGCATCTTGCGCAGTGTCGGCGCACGCATCGTGGGTGGGCCCAACGAGGCAGGCGGCTACCTTCTTGCCGTCGATCCGGCGAGGCAAAGCTCGGCAGTGGATAAATTGCGTGCCGAAAAGGCTGTGCGCCTGGCTGAGCCACTGAAACTTGGCGCATCGCCATGATTGCAAGCAGGCCACTGCTATGCCTTTCGCTCGCGCTGATGGGCCACGCTCTGTGGGCGCAGGCGCCTGCGGCCGCGCAGCCACAGATCGAGAGCCGGCAGGTGCTTGTCATGCTGCCGCTGGCGCCGGCGCACTTTCGCCCAGACGCCGACTATTCGGGGGCCTATGACGCGGGTGCCGGGCGAGAATCGAGGCGCCGCGCCGCGGGCGAACTGGCGCGCTCCTACGGACTGAGCTTAAAGCAGGACTGGCCGATGCCCGCTTTGGGCGTCGTTTGTTATGTGATGGAAGTCGCACAGGGCGAGTCTGTCGACGCGAAGGTGCGTCAGATTGCGCGCGATCGGCGCGTCGAGTCGGTGCAGGCGATGCAAAGCTTTCAGGCCCTGGAACACAACGACCCCATGTTCGCAGCGCAACCGAGCGCCGTGCGCTGGCACCTTGCCGAGCTGCACGAGGCGGCCACGGGACGAAGCATTTCAATTGCGCAAATTGACAGCGGCGTGGACCTGAATCATCCGGATCTTTCGGGTCAGGTCCTCGAGGCATCGAATTTCGTCGACGACTCGTCTTACGTCCCAGAGGACCACGGAACGGCGGTGGCCGGTATTTTGGTGGCGCGCGCCGATAACGGCATGGGTATCGTTGGCGTGGCTCCCGGGGCGCGCGTCCTGGCGCTGCGCGCCTGTTGGCAAACGACGAACGCCCTCGCCCGATGCAACAGCTTTACCCTTGCCAAGGCCCTGCAGTTCGCCATCGATCGACGCTCGCGCGTTGTCAACATGAGCTTGAGCGGTCCTCCGGATCGCTTGATCGCGCGGCTGCTGGATGTGCTCTGGCAACTCGGGACCACGGTTGTTGCGGCGGCCGATCCGGCTGCAGCGGACGGTGGCTTTCCGGCTTCGCATCCGCGCGTGCTGGCCGTTCGCGCCGAGGAGGAATCGCCCGGCGCCGATTTCGAAGGCGCCGACGCTCTGGCTCCGGGACACGACATCCCGACGACGCTGCCCGGGGCACGCTGGGGACTTGTAAGTGGTTCATCGTTTGCCGCAGCGCACGTCAGTGGGCTCGTCGCTCTCATGCTTGAGATGGCGCCCGCCATGGGACCGCAACAGGTGCGAGGCGCTTTGTCGCTGGATCGCCGACCCGTCAACAATGTGCGGCCCTCACCCGTGGGGCGCATCGATGCCTGCGCCGCCTTGGGCCGCGTTACCGCGCGGCGTGTTTGCCGTGATACGGCCGCAACGCGGGTCGTTTCCCTGCGCTAGTTGCGTATCGTGTCCTGGCGAAAGAAAAAGGCACGCTGCCTTGGTGTCGCTGCCTTGCTCGCCATGGGAATGACTTTCGCACCGGCGTCTCAAGCTGAGGTTTCCGGTAGCGCAACGGCAGTTACGGATTACCGCTTCCGCGGCGTCTCCCTGAGCGACGGTGCTCCAGCGGCGCAGGCGGACTTAAATTACGACAACCCCGCCGGTTGGTACTCGGGAGCTTTCGTCGCCACGACCCGGCTTGGCGCGCAGCCGCAGGCGCGCTTGCAGTGGCTGCCGTATGGCGGCTTTGCAAGGCGCCTGGAATCTGGGGCGTCAATCGACGTGGGCGCTTCGTACTCCGGATTTACGGGTGGCAATCGCCTTGGTTATTTCGAGGCTAACGCCGGAATCACGACCGACGATTGGAGTTTTCGTCTGAACTACTCTCCGAACTACTTTCGCGGTGAGGTGCGAACCCTGTACGCACAGTTCGACGCCAGCCATCCCTTGGGCAGCACCGTGCGCCTGATTGCCCATCTTGGCGACTTGCAGTTGCTCTCCGGTCCACCGCAAGACGAAGACGCGATTCGACAGCAGTTCGACGTACGCGCGGGAATTGCTGCCCGCTGGTCTCGCGTGACTGCAAGTCTTTCTTGGGTAAGTGCGGACCGGGTTGCGAGTGTGTATCCGATTCAAAGTTACTACGGGCAAGTCAATGGAGCGCACAGCATCTGGGTTGTACAACTGAGCGCCTCGTTTTAAGTCATGCCCACAGGACACTCTTTTTTGCCTTTGGCTCTTTGCGCCGATGAACTGGTGCGCGTGCCCCACGCATCAACGGATCAGCCCACAGGTACGCAAACCAAGCCAAAAGGCGGCGACGTTGCCCAAGTTACGCCGAAAATTCCCAAGCTGGACGCGGCTATTTCATGCCTTGGGCGGGTGGGGTCCACGCGCCTCGCACCGCTTTTGCGCAGTGGCTAGCGCCGCGCTGCTCCTGGCCGCCTCTTTGCCGCTGGCAAGTGCGGCCGATGAGCCCGACGTGCAGGTTGCGCCATTGGGCGATGGAGCATTACATATTCACGTCCATGCCAGGGTGCGAGCTTCGCGTGACGTAATTTGGAACACTCTTACGGATTACGATCATTTCGGCCAATTCGTTCCGGGGCTGAGCGCCAGCCACCTCCTGTCCTGTCAAAGCGGAGATTGTGTCGTCGAACAAAAATGGCGCATCCCGGTTCTATGGCTTTCCGTGCCAATCAGCGTCATCGTCTTATCGATGGAGCGTCCGCCATCGCGACTTGGCGTGCATTTGCTGGGCGGGGATTTGAACCGTCTCGACGGCGCCTACCAGATCGATGCGGCAGATCACGGGCCCATCGATTTACGCTGGGACGGTTCGCTCAAGGGCCCAGCGTATCTACCGCAGTGGATCTCAACACCCATTATCAAAAATCTCGCACGCGCCCAATTTCGCGCAATGGTGCGCGAGATCGAAAAGCGCTCTGCAACCCTGGCTGCCCCATCGCGCGAATCCTCGCCCCTAGGTATTGGGCCACTGGCTGCTTGCTCCGAGTTTGAGCACGGGCGCTGCTGATCTTGAGCCGGAGCGCTTTGCTTGACCGTCAGTCTCCCCGTCGCCCACGGCAAGCAAGTGTTCGACGTACCTGCCCGTGGCCTCCCGCAACGCGCTTGCGTGGCTTTATCCATTGGTGGGTGAAGGCGGATAGACTGCATCAATGGTCCTGCCGCTTTTTCGTCCAAGATCAATTCATAAGCCGCCCGTACACCGGATCGAGCTTCGGCTGCGCGAGCTCTCGCAGCTATTTAACTCGCTGGATCCGACGCCATTTCACGAAAAGGACCTTGATCCGGACGCCGAGCAGTTCATCGAGAGCTGGGCGCTGGAATTTGCCCCCGAGAGCCGGCTACAGATCATTGTGCACCTGGAGCGCGTGCCCCCAGGCGTGGACGCAGAAGAGCTCGTGTCCACGGCGATTCGAAATTTCTTCGCCTACAAGGCAGAGCTAAAAAGACGCGAGCTGCGACTGCTTTTGCGCGAAGGACGCATCAGCCTGACGGTTGGTCTTTCATTTCTGGCCGCGTGCCTGCTTGCCGCCAACCTGGTATCGAACTTCATTGTCGGACCGTATCTGCAGATTGCGCGCGAAGGGCTGACGATCGGCGGCTGGGTTGCGATGTGGCAGCCGTTGCAGATCTTCTTGTACGAGTGGTGGCCGCTGGTGCGCCGACGGCGCATCTACCACAACCTTGCTACGGCGCAGGTACGAGTTGCACCCTCGCGGGGCGGTGCGCATGTACCAGCTCCGGACGCTGCCGAAGCGATCGCTCAGGCCTCGGAGGGCCAACGATAAAAGAACCCTCGCGCAAATAAAAAAATGCCGAGTCGCATTCTCGCCCTCACAGGTTTCGCTTGGTCTTGCACCCGCCGATAGCGAGTGCACTTGTATCACGCTTGCTTGCAAGGGATGTTACGAGGGCGACATTCGGCTGTCGCTTCTAAGCGCTGGCGCGCCCGAAGGCGGACTTGTCTCCTTTGAGGATTGCCCGCGGATAATGCTTGTTGCCATCGCAACGACCGAGGCGAGGTCGCTCAGGTTCGATGGGATCACCAGCGTAGTGCTTTCCCGGGCCAGATTGCCAAACTGCCGCACGTATTCTTCCCCAATGCGCAATTGCATCGCTTCTGCGCCGCCACGCCCGCTAAGAGCCTCGCCGACCGTCCGCAAGCCCTCGGCGGTGGCTTTGGCAACGGCCAAAATTGCCGCTGCTTGACCCTCGGCTTCGTTGATTTTTTGCAGTTTTGCGGCTTCCGAGGCCTTGATGACTCGCTGCTTCTCGCCTTCGGCCTGATTGATTTTTGCGTCGCGCTCACCTTCGGAGGCAAGGATCACTGCGCGCTTTTCGCGTTCGGCGCGCATTTGTTTTTCCATAGCCGAGAGCACGTCTTTAGGCGGCGTGATGTTCTTGATCTCGTAGCGCATCACTTTAACGCCCCAGGCGGAGCACGCCTTGTCGAGTTCGGCAACGACGTTGGCATTGATCGTCGCGCGCGCCTCGAACGTTCGGTCCAGTTCGATCTTGCCGATTTCGCTTCGCAGCGTCGTCTGGGCAAGCTGGCTGATGGCAAAGGCATAGTTGGTGATGCCATAAGAGGCCATATGAGGATCGAGGACCTGCATGTACAGCACGGCGTCGACCGCAACTTGCACATTGTCCTTGGTGATGCAAACTTGTTCGGCGACGTCCGTGGCCTGTTCTTTCAGAGTGTGCCGGTACGCGATCCGCTCAACGAACGGCACCAAGACGTGAAAACCGGCCTGCAGCGTGCGGCTGTACTTGCCGAGGTTTTCGATCACAAAAGCGCTTTGCTGGGGTACGACGGCAGAGGACCTGGCAACAAGTATTACGACCACCAGCGCAACCGCGATAAATACAATGGAACTAAGCATTTGGCTTTTCCTTTCGCGCGGCTATGCGTCGGTGCGAACGAGCAGTGTCAGGCCTTCAACACGTGCGATTCGAACGCGCGTGCCCGCTGCAAGCGGCGCCGCACCTTCGCTTTGCACGGTCCAAAACGTGCCGCCATGCTCGACCTGGCAAGTTTCGCCTGGCGCCAGCGGCTTGGGCAAAACCAGGACACTGCCAACCGGGCTCGTTGAAACCTGCGGCGTGCGTCCACGCAGGCGGTCGTAAATGCGCTTGCGAAATGTCACCATGGAGACGATCGCAAGCACGGAAAAGGCCAACCATTGGGCCGCGACGGGAAAGCCGGAGATCGATACGGCTGCGATGCCCACGACGATTGCGGCGGTGCCAAGAAAGACGAGGTAGAACTGAGCGTCGACAAACGCAAGCTCTGCGCCCAGCAAAATTGCGCCACCAATGATCCAGGCCCACCAGGTCATCTGGCTTTACTCCGTCTTGCGCGTGGAATGAGGATTTGCACCGGCTTGCACAGTATATAGAGAGGTCGCCAATGCACCCTTGTGCGCATCTCGTGTCATGCGGCGGTGAGGCACGTCCAGCAAAATTTTCGTCAAGCGCAATTCGTTGACACGATCTTCCTCTCGGATTGCGCACCCCACGAAATTTCATTGTTTCTGCCATGCCAGAAAAAGTCGACAGCCTTTCGAAGTCTGCGCAATCGCTACCGGGCACAGGATGCTTAGCGGACATGAAACTCGCCACCCTGATGAGCCGCGCGCCCGTAGGCGACCCCGCAAAAGCTGGCGCGGGTGACGGGGCGGGGAGTCAGAATGCCAACCCTTGGTCGCGGCTTTAGCGCAGCGTTGGCTGAAAGTGAACGCCAGGTCCGAAGCGCGATTGCATTGATTGGCCAGTATCAGTGTCCGGTTGGCGGTGCTCTATATCGCACGGCCAAATACGCAGCGCGTACGCAAATAGACCCGCGGAAACCTAAAATTTCGGCTTAACCCAATGGGATTCTTGCCGCAACGTGTTGTCGGTGCTTTCTCGATTTCCCCGTGCAGGTTCTTTTCGATCGTAGCGACCTCGATAATCTTGTCGCAGATGTCTTTCCTCGTAGTTTCTGCGGACTGCTCTTGCGCCTTGCCAGGCGAAAAGAAGCGAGCCGCGTTGCGCGGCGTCTGCAGCCGCGGCGCACTCATCAAAGCCCTGGTAAAACTTCATCCAAACGGCAAGGGCGAGCCCAAAGAGCGGGTTCGTGAACTGCCCCGGAAAAAGAGACTCTGTTCTTTTCGTCCTTGTCGATACGCGTACTTGCGAGCAGCAACTCGCTA
>DASPWJ010000015.1:0-10361 GCA_035621895.1 Burkholderiaceae bacterium
GCACAGCGGCCCGCACGGCCCATGCCCGGCTCGCGCGCGCAACGCGAAGATACAAATTGGTGGCCGAGACGCGGATCGGTCGAAATAGCGATCGCTGCAAAACAGCTGGGAGCATGGGTCGCGGATTATAGGCACGAGCCCCGCAGGGCCTTGTCTTCATCATCGCGTGTCCTGGGGATAAAGCTGTAGGCTCAATGATCGAGGCACCGTTCCATCGTCACGCCGTGGGAACGGATCGGTGCGCAAAATCGCTCGTCGCGCGGCCTCGTCGAAACCCGGCAGACCGCTGGGCTTTACCAGGCGCGGCTCAGCGGCCTGCTCACCGGTGGGAAGAAGTTCGACGTAAAACTCCGCGTAGACCGTGGGAGCCACGCCTTCGGGCACCGCATAGGAAAGGTGGGCGCGCACAGCAGACTGGATTTTGGCGCTGTACTCGTTGCTGATGGGTCCCATGCTGCTAACCGTGGGCGTACGTGCGGTCGCCAGCGCTTGGCTGGCCAGCCGCGTCATTTCGTCTTGGCGCTGGCGTTCGGCCTGCGCTTGTTGGCGGTGCAGCTCCTGGGGCGTCGGTTCGCTGCGCACGGGTTTGGCCTTTTTATCCTTCTTGGGTGCTTCCTTCGGCGCAGCTGCCTGTGCACGGCGAGGCGCTTCGGCCTTTTGCACGATATCGGGGTTAGGTGGGGTTATCTCTTCGCTGGGCGGCGGCGGGGTAGGGGCTGCCGGCGGTTCGGGTGGGGGCGCTTCTGCCACCGCCAACGTGGGTGGGGGGAGATCCCACAGTTCCGCCACAGCGGGTGCCGATGCACTTGTATGCCACTGCACCGCAAACCACATCCAGCCAACCAGCGCTGCGTGCATTGCCAACGCGGCCACGAAGGAAGGCGCCGCGTCGTGGTCGCGGTGTCGTGGCAGCGCTCGAGCAGCGATGGCGGTCATGACGCCGGCTTGACCGCTAATCCGACGTGGCGCACGTGCATGTGGTAGAGCGCATCCATGACTTTCGTGACCGACTCGTAGCGCACGTTCTTGTCGCCCGAGATCACCACCGGCGTGTCCGGATGCTGCTGCAGCCGCTCTTGCAAGACGCCCTCAAGCTCCTCTAAGCGCACCTCGCGCGGAACCGCCGACGTGCTGCCAGGCCCACGGTCGCGAAGCAGCAGCCGTCCGTCGGTCTTGACGACGATTTCCAGCGGCGTTTCGGGCGCGCGCGTCGATTTGCCCATGGTCGGAAGTTCGACCAGACTCGGATTTACAAACGGGGCCGACACCATGAGGATGACGACTAGCACGAGCATGACGTCGATGTACGGCACGACGTTGATGTCCGAGAGCAAGCGACGGCGGCTCGTGGTGCGGCGGGCAATGATGGCCATTGGCGTGGGTCGGTGCGAGCAGGACGGCCGCGTTAACGCTGGCGCTGCAGGATGTTTGAGAACTCTTCCATGAAGGTCTCAAAGCGATTGGCAAGACGGTCGATGTCGTGTGCGAAGCGGTTGTATGCGACTACCGCCGGTATTGCGGCAAACAGGCCGATCGCGGTTGCGATCAGGGCCTCGGCGATACCAGGCGCCACGCTGGCTAAAGTTGCCTGCTGCAGGCTCGAGAGATTGGTGAAAGCATGCATGATGCCCCAAACGGTGCCGAACAGTCCGATGTACGGACTCACCGAACCGGCAGAGGCCAAAAACGCCAAACGTGCTTCGAGGTTATCCATTTCGCGTTGGTAGCCGGCACGCATTGCGCGCTGCGCGCCGTTGACCAACGCCTGACGGTCGACCTCACCAGCGCGGGTGCCCCGCAGCTTCAGAAACTCACCCATTCCGGCCTCAAATATGCGCTCCAGCGCCACGGTCTTGTGGTTCGGATTGGTCGCCACCTGATAGAGCTGGACCAGATCACTGCCCGACCAGAACCTGCGCTCAAAGGACTCGGTTTCTCGTCGCGCACGGCGAATCGCCAAGCCCTTGCTGAAAATCGATGTCCACGAGGCCAACGAGATGAGCAGCAACAGGGCCATGACGAGCTGCACCACCAGCGTGGCATGGCTAACCAAGGAAAGAATCGACAAGTCGGCAGAGACGTTCATGCGTTCATTTTTCTCGATTGGCTTTCTCGAAGGGTGCACCCGCGGATGTGGCCGCGGCGCTAAGCGCCGAAACGAGGGGTGGCGGAAGGCGCGTGGGCTTCATGGTCGGCGCCGCGATACAAGCGACCTTCACACGGGCGCGACACAGCAGTTCGGATCCGCGCTGGGCCTTTTGCTCAAAGACGAGGTAGCTCGCACCACGCTCAGCGACGCACGCGTCGATGAGCAGCTCGTCATCGAGCACGGCCGATCGCAAAAACTGCAGCTCGGCGGCCGCAACGACAAACAGCACCCGCTCGCGCTGCGCCAGTTCGCGCTGGTCAAAGCCCAAAGAGCGTATCCACTCGGTGCGGCAGCGCTCAAAAAACCGCAGGTAGTTCGCGTAATACACGACTCCGCCGCAGTCGGTGTCTTCGTAGTACACGCGAACCGCCCAGAAAAAGCACGGCTGCACATGGGCAGCCGGCACTTTTCCCACCTTCGCGGCCGCCAAGGGCGCGACGCGCCCGGCGCGCGGCGGCGCTAGCGCCGATACTGGCGAGGCACGCCCAGGCTGGTCGGTCGGACGGGAACCGGATGGCACGGATCTTTGCACGACGTCGAGTGTAACGGCTGCCGCCTCAAGCTGCTCTTGCTAGTCTGCTGTGAGCCGGCAACGGCGCGATATTTTCGGCTTTATCGCGGGTCCGATCCGCGATTGCATAAAATTCGTCGCGGCTTGCCTCGGGCAAAGCACAGTTGCGCAACTTGGCGGGGGATCGGTTACTTGTCTGCCATTCGGACTAGCATGAGTCGCAATCGAATCGGTGTCGCATCCGTTGGGCTGCGTATCGTCCCGGCAGTCGCCTGCACGCTGGCGCTAGTCGCCTGCCAACCGGTACGCAATTCGCCTTACCCTGAAGAGTGGCTGCGCGGCAAGGTCTTGTTCACTTCGTTTGAAGAGCGCCCTAAGTACCTCGATCCGGTCAGCAGCTACAGCAATAACGAGACGCCCTGGACCTACTCGATCTACGAGCCGCCGCTGCAGTACAACTATCTGAAGCGTCCGTATGCGCTTGAACCTCGTACGGCCACAGCCTTGCCCGAGGTCACCTATTGGGATAAGAGCGGACACCGCCTGGCCGACGACGCACCGGTCAGGCAGATCGCGGTGAGCGTCTATCGCATTTACCTACAGCCGGGCATTCGCTACCAACCCCACCCAGCATTGGCGCGCGACGCGTCAGGGCGTTTGTGTTACCAGGACCTGACGCGCGAACAGATCCGGAGCAAGTTTTCGCTGCTCGATTTTCCGCTCGATGCTCACACGAACCCCTGCGTCGCCGTGGCAACGCGTGAACTCACGGCAGAAGACTACGTATATCAAATCAAACGGCTGGCCAGCCCCTACGTGCGAACGCATTCACCCATCTACGGCATCATGTCGCAGTTCATCGAAGGCTTGCAGGAAATGGGCGATGCCTTGCGCGCCGAGCGAAAGCGCGCTCTTGCCGGACGCGATCCGCGCGACCAGTACTTGCCTTGGCGCGACCTGCGTCAGGTCCCTCTTCGCGGTGCCCGTGCGATCGATGAGCACACGCTGGAGATCCGCATCAACGGCAAGTATCCGCAGTTTCGCTTCTGGCTCTCGATGCCGTTTTTTGCCCCGATTCCTTGGGAGGCCGATCGCTTCTACGCGCAGCCAGGCATGGACGAGAACGGACTGACGCTCAATTTCTGGCCCATCGGCACGGGGCCGTTCATGCTCACCGAGCAGGGACCTAGTCGCTACGTCATGCGCCGCAACCCGAATTTTCGCGGGCAAACGTATCCAAGCACGGGCATGCCGGGCGACGAGCAAAGCGGTTTACTCGAGGAGGCCGGCAAAACCTTGCCGTTCTTGGACATGGTCGTCTCCTCGCTGGAGAAGGAGCGCGAGCCGTCGCTGGCCAAGTTTTTACAGGGGTATTACGACATTCCCTTTGTCGAGCGGCCCGACGTGGGATTTTTGCTGCAAAAGGAGGTGCTGGACAACACTGGGCGGGCAGCCCAGCTCAAGGCGCGCGGCGTACGGCTGGTTGGGCGGGTCGACCCCAACACCTGGTACATGGGTTTTAACTGGCTCGACCCGGTCGTTGGCAAGGGCGACACGCCTGAGCAGCAAATCCGCAACCGCAAGTTGCGACAGGCGATCTCGATCGCCACTGATTGGGAAGAGCACGCGGCCATTTTCTACGATCTGTACGGGCAATCGGAGATCGCCATGGGACCTCTCCCGCCGGGCGTGTTCGGCCATCGCGAGGGAAAGGAGGGAATCAATCCGGTGACCCACGTTTGGGTCGACGGCCATGCCAAGCGCCGCTCGCTTGACGAGGCACGCAAATTGTTGGCGGAGGCGGGCTATCCCGACGGACGGGACGCCCGAACCGGGCGGCCGCTGGTGCTCACCTACGACGCTAGCGGCGTGACGCCGGCATTTCAGGCGCGTCTTGATTGGCAGGTCAAGCAGGCCTCCAAGCTTGGCATCCAGCTCGAAATCAGGGCCGCAGATTACAACCGCTTCCAGGAGCGATTGCTCAAGGGCGCACACCAGATCTTTTTCTGGGGATGGTTGGCCGATTACCCGGATCCAGAGAATTTTCTCTTTCTGCTCTACGGGCCACAGTCTCGCTCCCGAAGCGGCGGGGAAAATAACGCCAACTACCAGAACCCCGAATACGATCGGCTCTACAACATCATGAAGGATCTACCTGACGGACCCGAGCGTCAGCAAGTCATCGATCGCATGGTGCAGATCGCTCGGGACGATGCAATCTGGATGTGGGGGATCTTCCCGGGGGTATCGGGGGCGTATCAGCCGTGGGTACGCAACGCCTCGCCCAGCATCATGTTGCGCGACACGATCAAGTACCTGGACGTCGATCCGGGCCTGCGTTGGCGGCAAATTCAGGAGTGGGACCGCCCGCACTGGGGGCCGCTGCGCTATCTGCTGGGGACCGTGCTGCTTGTGCTGGTTCCTATCTGGCGGGTCTGGCGCGCACGCGAGCGGCGCGACGCCCGCACTGCCATTGTTGCGGGCAGGAGCCGCACATGAGCTCCTACATCCTGCGCCGGGCCGGCTACGCCTTCGCAGTACTCTTTGGCGTGAACTTAGTCACCTTCGTGCTTTTCTTTGCTATCAACACGCCCGACGATCAGGCGCGCCTGCAACTTGGCCGTCGCGTCACGGCGGAGGCCATTGAGCGCTGGAAGGCCGAACACGGCTACGACCGTCCGCTATTTTTTAATTCCGCAGCCCAGGGCTTGGCGGGTCTGACCGATACCGTCTTTTTCGACACCTCGCGGCGCGCAATGAGCTTTGATTTTGGTCGCACCAATGAGGGCGTCAACATCGGCGAAGAAATCCGACAGCGCCTCATACCGTCTTTGCTCATCGGCGCCCAGGTATTCGTCCTGGCAATCAGTGCCGCCGTGCTGATGGCGCTGGGGCTTGCATTGTTTCGAGCGACCAATCTGGATGCAGTTGGCGTCGCAGTGCTCGTTGCCATGATGTCGATCTCGACGCTTTTTTACATCATCGTCGGACAATTCGTCGTTGGCCGTGTATTGCAAATCACACCGGTTTCCGGGTTTGCTCCAGGCACACGCGCGGAGACTTTTCTCGTGCTACCCATCATCGTGCTCGTGCTTTCCTATCTGGGGCCCGAGGCACGCTTGTTTCGCACCATCTTTCTTGAAGAGCTTGGCAAGGACTACGTGCGTACCGCGCGGGCCAAGGGTCTATCCGAATGGGTGGTATTGGGGCGACACGTCTTGCGCAATTCCCTAATTCCGATCGTGACCTCCTCGGGCACTTTGTTGCCGGCCGTTATCACGAGCACGATCGTTACCGAGACGTTCTTTGCAATTCCGGGCTTGGGAAATTTCACCATCGAGGGCATCACGCAACAGGACTTTGGCATCGTGCGGGCGATGGTGTTTGTCGGGTCGGTGCTCTACATCCTCTCGTATCTGATCGTCGACGTCGTGTACACGATGGTCGATCCAAGAATTCGGCTGCGCTAGGGCGCCACCAATGAAACCCGTCTTACTCTGGACCGATGGCGTCGTGCTCGCGCTGCTTTTGGCGCTGATTTGGTACGCACGTTCGGTCGCGAAAACGCCGCATCTTGCGAGCACCTGGCGCCAGGCATTTCGACGCCCGCTAGGCAGCGCCGCCGCCACCGTGCTGGCCCTGTTTGCCATCGTCGGGTTGCTCGATTGCGTGCATTACCGAGAGGCGCTGCCTAGCGCCCCCGGCGAGGAGCGCGCCTGGTCACCCGAAACGCTTTCCGCCCTCGACGCCTTGTTAAGCCATGTGCGAGCAAGCCGAGAGACCACGTATTCGCGACCGCTGGCGCTGTTTGGATACGAGAAGCAGGCGATTGCGCTTGCGGACGGTCGTCTCGAGCGTGCCTACCCGCGGTTGTCCCATGCGGGAACGACCCTTACCGGTTCGGGCGATGCGCTGCAGGAGCAGTGGCGCAACGACGTGGGGCGGCGCAGCTTGCTTGGGCTTGTGGGCGGTGCGCTCGCCATAGCGGTCTTGATCCTTCTGACCACTTTGTGGCAAAACTGGCGCATGCGCACGGCGCAAGAGGCGCCGCGCGGCGATTTGCGCGCGGCCTGGCGGGCTATCGCCCGCGGCCACACGTCCTTTCCGGTGCGCGCGGTATTAATCACGCTGGGCATCGTTTGCCTGATTGGCGGGCCGATCCTTTCGCTATCGACCCAGTATCACGTGTTTGGCACGGATCGTATCGGCAATGATCTGCTTTATCGCGTGCTAAAAAGCATCCGCACCGCCTTGGTGATCGGCACGATGACCACGCTCGTCACGCTTCCCTTATCGGTTGGCTTGGGTCTAATAGCCGGGTTCGTGCGCGGGTGGGTCGATGAGGCGATTCAATATGTCTACACCGTCATCAATTCGATTCCGTACGTGTTGCTAATTGCTGCTGCAATCTTGCTACTCATCGTTTTTATCGACGGTCACCCGGATGCCTTCCCAACCTCGGCGCAACGCACGGATGCGCGCCTGTTTTTTCTTTGCGTAATCCTCGGACTGAGCAGCTGGACCGATCTGTGCCGTTTGGTGCGCGGCGAGGTTTTGAAACTGCGCGAACTCGATTTTGTGCAAGCGGCACAAGCCTTTGGCGTTTCGAACCGACGCATTATGCGCGTTCACCTGTTACCCAACGTAATGCACGTCGTGCTCATCAACGTCGTCATCCGGTTTTCCGAGCTGGTGCTGGCGGAGGCAACGCTTTCTTATGTTGGCGTCGGAGTTGATCCGGCGATGGCCAGCTTTGGTACGCTGATCAATACCGCGCGCCTAGAGCTGGGACGCGATCCGGTGATCTGGTGGACGCTAGCCAGCGCCTTTGCTTTTCTCTTCGCCCTGGTTTTATCGGCAAATTACTTTGCCGATGCCGTGCGCGATGCTTTTGACCCCCGTGCCGCAAAGCTCGGCGGCCGCTGAAATCGGACCGAAAACGTCAATGCTGCGTGTTCAAGCGTTGCGAACCGAGATCGATACCGGCGATACGCTAGTCGTCGCCGTCGACGGCGTGGAGTTTTCGATCAGGCCCGGTGAAACGTTCGCATTGGTCGGCGAGTCGGGTTGTGGCAAATCGGTCACAGCGCTTTCGGTAGCGCGTCTGCTGCCCGACAATGCCCGTGTGGCAGCCGGCTGCATCGAACTGTCGGGCACTGACATCGTTCCTTTGCCCGAAAACCGGATGCGCGATCTTCGTGGTCGGCGAGTTGGGATCATTTTTCAGGAGCCGGCAACAAGCCTCAATCCTGTCTTACCCGTGGGCGCGCAGATTATCGAGGTAATCGAGCGCCATACGTCGTTGCGAGGAACCCAGGCAAGGCAACGCGCCGTGCAATGGTTGGACCAGGTCGGAATCGCCGAACCCGAGCGGCGCATCGAGAGCTACCCCTTCCAGCTCTCGGGCGGCCAGAAACAACGGGTGATGATTGCCATCGCCTTGGCGGCGGAACCGGATTTGTTGATAGCCGATGAACCCACCACCGCGCTCGATGTGACCATTCAGGCGCAGATCCTGGAGTTGCTCCGCCAGCTGCAGGCGCAGCGACACATGGCGATGCTGCTTATTACGCACGATCTGGCCGTTGTGGCCCAGATGGCGCGTCGCGTCGCATTGATGTACGCAGGGCAGATTGTCGAGGTGGGTGCTGCCGAAGACTTTTTTTCGCAACCGATGCATCCCTATGCCCAGGGTCTTTTTGGTGCGTTGCCCTCTGCTGGCAAGCGCGGCCGCTCGCTAGCCGCCATTGCGGGCACGGTTCCGCCACTGGATCGACCCTTCAGCGGCTGTCGCTTTGTAGAGCGCTGCTCTTCGGCACGCGCGCAATGCGCCGCCGTCGCGCCGCAGTTGCTGCCCGTTTGCCAAGATCGGGCCGTGCGCTGTTTGTTGTATACCGCGTCTGCAAATCAGGCCGCCAACATTGCCCGACAGATCTCAGCGACCGTCGCGGAAGACACGGCCGGGACGCCGCCAAGGCCCCCGCTGCCGACGTCGATGCCAGCGGCTGCCGCAAAGAATCGGCCGGCACTACTGGAGGTGCGCAATTATCGGGTGCACTTTCCGATCCGGCATGGCGCGCTGATGCGCGCCAAACGCTTCGTCAAGGCGGTCGACGGTGTGAGTTTCACGCTGCGCGCCGGACAGACGCTGGCGCTGGTGGGCGAATCAGGCTGCGGCAAAACCACGACCGGCAAAGCGATCATGCAATTGTTGCGAGATTCAGCCCATATTTCTGGAGAGGCGTTGCTTGATGGCCAAGACCTGGGCACGATGCAAGGGCCGTTGCTGCGGGCGGCGCGACGCGATATACAAATTATCTTTCAGGATCCCTATGCATCGCTTAATCCGCGGATGCGAGTGACCGAGATCCTGGAGGAGGGCGTGCTCTCGCTGCGACCAGAAATCGGGGATCGCGAGCGGCGCGAGAAAATCGCCGAACTCGTTGCGACGGTGGGCTTGCATCCGGGGGCCATGGTGCGCTATCCGCACGAGTTCTCCGGCGGCCAACGCCAGCGCATTGCCATCGCACGGGCGCTTGCGGTGGAGCCGCGTTTGATTGTCTGTGATGAACCCACCTCGGCGTTGGACGTTTCCGTGCAAGCGCAGATTCTCAATTTATTGGCGCGCTTGCAATCTGAGCGTGGCTTGGCCTACCTTTTCATTACACACAACTTTAGTGTCGTGGAGTTTCTGGCACAGGAAGTCGCGGTGATGAATGCGGGGAGAATCGTCGAGTTTGGATCGGCCCAAGAGGTCACCGAGCGACCGCGCGATGCGTATACGAGAACGCTGCTTGCTTCTGTCCCGCGCCTTGCGGATAGACCCAGCTAGTCAAACAATTCCGATAGACCATTACGGATAATAACTGCGCGGCAGGCGGTGCAACCCCCGCATGCCACTTGCCTTGCTTTGGCGTCGTTATTGGCACCATGCCATGCTGCGTCCCAACATTGGCCCCAATTTCGCCCGCGTTCTGCTGTGACGGGTGCCGCTCTAATGTCGCCTGCACGACATATGCAAAGGACGCATCAGAAAAATTCTCCTGGCGAATTGGCGCGATTTGGTAATTCCGCAACAAGATGTTCTTGCAAATTCTTACAAAGAATTACGAGAATGCTGCGATACAGATTTCCGTACGGTGAACCTGCGCGGGCTCCCACAATGGGTCCGCGGGACCTAAGGCCCCATCGGGCCCGACGTCACAGGATGAAGCGAACCAAAAAAAGGTCGACGCCGATGGAACCACGTACTGGGGGAAAAATGAACAAGCTCATCAGGACATCCTGCGCCGTTGCGCTTGGGGTGCAGATGGTCTCGGGCACGCAGTTTGTTTACGCGCAGCAGGCCGAGACGCAGCAAACACAACAACAAATGGTGGAGCCGCAGCAACCAGCGCAAATTGCACAGGCAGCTTCGGAACCGGTAACGACGGAGCAACAACAGCCAACGCAGGTTGTGCAAGCGACACCGGAGATAACGCTGGAAAAAGTCGAGATCACCGGCTCCAGCATCAAGCGGGTCGAGGCCGAAACGGCGCTGCCGGTGGAAGTGCTCACGCGCGACACGATTGAACGCTTGGGCGTGACAAACGCCGAGCAGCTCATGATGGACATTACGTCCACGACTGGCGTAGGCGGGTTGGTGACCGCGCAAAACGCTGGTCAACAAACGTACGGGCAATCGGCCGTGTCCTTGCGCGG
>DASPWJ010000016.1:0-14821 GCA_035621895.1 Burkholderiaceae bacterium
AGTGGAGGCGTTTGTGCGCGCAGCAGCCTTGGAGGCGCCGCGCGGCATCCGCGTCAACGTGGTGAGTCCGCCCTGGGTGTCGGAAACCTTGACCAAACTCGGCATGGACCCAAAAGCGGGACTGCCAGCATCAATCGTTGCACAAGCCTACGTTCGTGCCGTCGAGGGTTCGATGACCGGCCAAGTGATCGAGCCTTCGGCATGAGCGCATCATCTTCGCCGCGAGGTTAATAGCTCGCCCCACCCTACCGCGTTGATGCAAGACGGCGTCGGCAACGAACGCAGTGCGAAGGGACGTGAGTGAAGAACAAAGCGCCTAGCATGTGCGTCGGGCCTTTACGTTCGCAAATTCGGTATTGGCAATGCCGCTTTGCAGCGTGACTTGTGACAATACTTACCGCGAATAAGGCCGTCTCTTCGCCTCGGCGATTCTCTCGCACTTTCGAAGTGTCTCGAACTCGACAGTGAGTTTGTGGACACCTGCCGGTCTAAGATGCGTGTTCGCCCGGGCACCGTGTTGCAAATTAAATTCGCGTTGGTTTGGCGCCGGTCCTGACAACCCATGGCGAAGACAAAAAATTCTCTGAGACACTGCGAATCGTCTCCGTAAAACTGCAGGACGAGGCCAAAGGCAATGTCTCACATGTGACGGCGGACAAGCTATTCTTTCATCCCGCTGGATCAAAAAGGCCTAGCGCACAAGCACAACACACTTTCGTTCACATCGATCGTGCGTACGATCAGCGCACGACACCATGCGAACCAGACCTAAAGCACAGTCTTTCCAAAGCAGGACCGCAGGGCTGATGCTGCAGCTGCTTGGGACCTGGCAAGAAACGCGGATGGTGCGCCATTACACGCTCCGAGCCGGGCTCGATCTCCTGGCGCACGCCAACGCAATACGCGAACGCCTAATTGATCGCACAAAAATCAGAGAATCAAACCCAAACCCGAAGCCGAGGGACCCGCAAGATATTGATGAACGTATCGGGGCCTGCCAGAAGTCCAATACCCTTTGCACGATCACACCGTCACCGTATCGGCATGCGGTCGGATTTGCTTCGCATGCAAAAAGATCAACCTGAGTCAGGCGTTCGCCGGACAAAAGGTTGGTATCAAAGAAGAGGAAGACGGAATCTGGCAAGTTAGCTTCAAGGACTATGAGATCGGCCACTTCGATCTTGATACCTGCCGCGTCGAGCCTGTATACAACCCGTTCGGAGCAAAGGTGTTGGCAGTCTCAATTGGTCATCGAAACACTGGCTGCAAGCGGTGGATGCAAGAGCAGGGAGAAAGCCCGCGGCCAGCGGCAGGCCGGCCGCGGCATCGGAATTAGCGCGCAGTCGTAGGATCGATCACGCTCGTGACGCGTGCAATGCGGTTCGCGGGAAACCCGCCTGCGTCTGCGTGCCTACGGATGGATTCTTCGCTCTGCGCGCGGTAGACGCAATAGATCTTGTCGGCTGTCACGTAGCTCTCCACCCACTGGATGCCCGGTCCCATTCCCGCCAGCACGCCGTTCGACTTGCGCGCGATCCCTTGCAATTCGGCTGGGGAGAGCTTCCCTGCGCCCGGGAGGTCGCGTTCGATCACGTAGGTCTGGAGGGACGCGAGCTCCTCTTTGGTCTGAGCGTGCGCCATCGTCACAGCCGCCAGCGCGAAGCAGCTGGCCAGCATCATGGATTGATACTTCATTGAAATCTCCTCGAATGTCTGAACCTGCGCCGTGCAGGCGCTAGGCAGTCAGGGGTTCGGCGGTCGTCGGATCGATCACCGTCTGTACGCGGGCCACCATGTTGGCGGGAAAGCCGCCCTTCCTGGCGTGCTCGCGAACCATGTCCTCGTCCGCAGCCACGTAAATGCAGTAGATCTTGTCGTTGGTGACGAAACTCTGCACCCACTGGATCTTTGGACCCATGGCCTCCAGCACGCTGCACGACTTCCGTGAGATGGCCTTTAATTCGTGCGCCGGCAGCTTGCCGACGCCCGCAATCTCGCGCTCAATGACGAACTTGGGCATACGTATCTCCTTTCGACAGGGGCGGGCGGATTGCCGCACCTGTACGAAGTCTGCGAGACGCGTTCGTCGCTGTCTTGAGGCGAATGTCCTCGCGTTACGAGCGCTCCGCGGGGCATTCGGGACAACGGTCCTGCCTAGGGCAGGCGAGTCCGTCCGCCGTCGGCCAGGCCGGCGTCGCGCGCCAGGACGATGGCCTGGTAGCGGTGCGCGACGCCTATCTTGTCGAAGACGCGGGTCACGTGATTGCGCACGGTCTTTTCAGAGAGCGCGAGCTCGGTAGCGATCTCGGCATTGTCCAGGCCGCGTGCGATGCCCTCCAGCACCTGGCGTTCACGCCCGGTGAGCGTGGGAAGCTTGCCTGCGATGTTGTCCTGCACGCTTGGCCTGCCCAGGAAGCTGCGTGCCTCGTCCAGGAAACGAGCCCACGCTGGCTCTTCCGGCAACAGCATATGGTTGGGGCTGTCGAGCTCGACGAAGCGCGCGCCTGGTATCAGGCTCGCTAACCGCCGTCCCTCCTCAACGTGCACGGCCTTGTCCTTGTTCGCATGCACGACGAGCGTCAGGCACCTGACCCGCCCCGCATCCTCCTGCACGTCGGTGCGAAACGCGGCCTCGAAGAACGCAGCGGCGTTTTCCGCCGAGACTGAGCGGCGCTGCAGCTCGGTCCAGGTGCGCACGTGCTCGAGCCCGCCGCCCGGCTGGAACACGTTGGCCCACACCTGCATGAACTCCTGGTTTTCGGCACCCCAGCCCAGGCGAGCTAGGTCGACGAACACCTGCGCGGCTTGCGCTTCGCGTGGCCGCTCGGGCCGCATAAAGTTGCCGCGCGCATACGTGCCGTAAAGCAGGAGGTGGCTGACGCGCTCCGGATGTCGCGCGGCGTAGCTGATTGCGATCGGCCCGCCCTGGCAGATGCCCAGCAGGGGAAAGCGCGTGAAGCCGGCGGCGTCCACCACAGTGGAGATGTCCCGGGCCCAGGTTTCTGCGGAGGTGTTGTCGAATGAGCGGTCTGAGAGGCCGGTCCCGCGGAGGTCGTAGCGCAGCAAGGTGTAACCGCGGGAGAAGTGCTCGAGCCAGGGACGCCAGGCGAGGTTTTCCCACTGGTATTCCAGGTGGTTGAGCCACGTCCCCGACATGACGAGCGGCGTGCCGCGCCCCGAGAGCGCATAAGCGATGCGCGCTCCGTCAGGACACGTGCAAAAGTGGATCGCCTGGTTCACGGCGCTGCCACAAAAGTTAGAATCGAATCGTACTCTCCGGAGGCAGGCTGTGGTGCAGCCGCCGCGGGACGGTTGCCGCGCGCCGCTGCGCTGGTTTGCCGCCGATGTCTGCTTCCTTCCTCATCCGAAATGGGCTCTGCTAAGGGGTCTGAGGTCGGTTCGACGTCGAGTCGCCGATACCCGTGCCGTCTACGATGCCAATGGTTGACCAGGCGGTGGACTTGGCGGCCAGAGTTCCTCGTTACCCCGCTTGATGGAGCCGGTCGCGTGGCGCGGCGGATGCGGCTGGACAAGCCTGCTTGGGCGTGCCGCTTAGCCGGCCTGCGGACGTCAATGATCGCCCCTTGGGTCGTCAGCTCTGGGGCGACGAAATCCGACAGCCCGGTGTCCGGCTTGGGTCGGTTAAGTCAGATCGCGTCAACTATCGGAGCCTCAGCGGCGATGTCTGCGGTTCGAGGCATCTGGATGGCCCAGCGGTGACACACACCACTCGGAGAAGCTCGGCGGATCGCGCCGACAATCTGGCGAGAAACCCGAAGGTCGGAAACAAAAGGCCCGCATCGCTGCAGGCCCTTGTTTTGTTGGTTGCGGGGGTTGGATTTGAACCAACGACCTTCGGGTTATGAGCCCGACGAGCTGCCAGACTGCTCCACCCCGCGTCATTCGGTAGAAGACATGCACCCTGGCGCCGATCAAGCAGCCCAAAATGCGACACGCATCGAAAACGACCTACTTTCGCGAGCGCCAAGAGACGAAATTTTACACGTTCCGCAAAAATCCTGCCAAGAAGGCCCACGACGGTCGGCGCAAAGCCCAGCGCACCCCAGCGGCAGATTGATTGCATCTGCGCGGCAGGCTGCGCCAGCAGCCCCGTTGCTACACTTGCCCGGTGAGCCTTCATCCCGAAACCCGATTTTGTTGCACCTGCGGCCACGCCATTACCCGCAGGATTCCGCCGGGCGACTCACGCGAGCGCGATTGCTGCGATTCCTGCGGGGCGATCCATTATCGCAATCCCCGCCCCGTAGTCGGCACGATTCCGATTTGGGGTGACCAGGTGCTGCTCTGCCGCCGGGCGATCGAGCCTCGTTACGGCGCATGGACCTTGCCGGCCGGATTCATGGAACTGGGCGAAACGGCGGGGCAAGGTGCCTGCAGGGAAACCGAGGAGGAGGCCGGCGCCAGGATCGAGCTCGGTCCGCTATTTTCCTTGATTGACGTACCGAGCGTCGAGCAGATCCACATTTTTTATCGGGCACGGTTGCTGGACACGCGCTTTGGGCCTGGCGCGGAGAGCCTCGATGTGCGGCTTTTCCATGAAAGCCAAATTCCCTGGGACGAAATCGCTTTTCGTACGGTGACCACAACGCTGCGACTTTTCTTCGAGGATCGGGCGCGCGGCAGTTTTGGCATCCATACTCGGGAGCTTGCACCGCGTCCTTTACCCGGCAAAGAATGATCCCGTGGCTCGAGCCCGGTGCGCCTTTTCCGCCCGTTAGTAGGGCTCTGGACCGCCCCAACGGTCTGCTTGCCGCTTCGGTTTCGCTCTCGCCCGAACAATTGATCGCTGCCTATCGGCTGGGGATTTTCCCCTGGTATTCCGAAGGTGATCCGGTCCTGTGGTGGTGTCCAAACCCGCGGATGGTGCTGCTGACCGCGCAATTTCATGTCTCCCGCTCCCTGCGCAAGACGCTGCGTGCGGTCGCGCGCGATCCGGCTCGGGAGCTTCGCTTCGACTACGACTTTGCTGCCGTGATGCGTTGTTGTGCCGCACCACGGCACGGTCAGGACGGCACTTGGATCAGCGAAGAGATCGTCGGGGCGTATTGCGAGCTTGCCAAGCGCGACTTGGCGCACAGCGTGGAGTTGTGGCACGAGGACCAGCTCGTCGGCGGGATCTACGGTGTGAGCTTGGGAAGGATGTTTTACGGCGAGTCGATGTTTTCGCGTGTTCGCGACGGCTCCAAGATCGCCTTGGCCACACTTGTTGCCATACTGTCGCAGGAGCAAGTGCCGGTGATAGACTGCCAACAAAGAACGCTGCACCTCGCCTCGCTGGGCGCTCGCGAAGTGCCGCGGCGCGATTTTTGCGAGCACGTCGCCCGATTGGTTGCCCAGCCTCCGATTAACTGGAGCGTCTACCGTGGCGTTCGGCTGAATCGATTTTTGGAAAAGTACTGACCGGTGGCCAACTTAAAGGAGTTGCCGTTTTCGACGTTGCAGTTTTACGCAACGGCGCCCTACCCTTGCAGCTACCTGGAAGGACGCCAGGCCCGCTCGCAAGTAGCCACCCCTGCGCACTTGATCAATGCGGACGTATACAGCGAACTCGTGCGCGCCGGCTTTCGCCGCAGCGGCATATTTACCTACCGTCCCAATTGCGAGGGCTGCCGAGCCTGCGTGCCGGTGCGCGTTCCGGTTGCTGATTTTCGCGCTTCCCGCAGCCAGCGCCGCGCCTGGAAGCTGCATCAGCAGCTGCAGGCGCGTGTCGTCTCCCTGGCTTTTGATCACGAACACTACGATCTGTACCTGCGCTACCAGGCATCGCGTCACTCGGGCGGTGGCATGGACAACGATAGCCGGGAGCAGTACTCGCAATTTCTTCTGCAGACCAAGGTCAACACACGCCTCGTGGAGTTTCGCGACCCAGTAGCGCCGCGCGCGCCCAGCGACGCATTGGGGACGCTGCGCATGATCTCGATCATCGATGTGCTCAGCGATGGCCTCTCCTCCGTCTACACGTTTTACGACCCGGATGAATTGCGCTCGAGCTATGGCACCTACAACGTGCTTTGGCAAATCGAGCAGTGCAAACACCTCGCGCTGCCGTACTTGTATCTGGGATACTGGATACGCGAGAGCAGCAAGATGTCGTACAAAGCCAAGTTCCAACCGGTGGAGACGCTGCGCCACGGGCGCTGGGTGCGTGGCACCCTCGCCTCGGCGTGATTTGCGGATTTGCCAGCACCGCGCTCTACGATCTGGCGCGGCCGCTGCTCTTTGCGTTTGACGCCGAACGCACCCACGACCTTACTCTCGCGGCCCTGCAACGCGCCTACGACATCGGTGCAGCTCGGCTATGTCGCACCGCGCTGGACGACGACCCGGTACAAGTGATGGGACTGCAATTTCCCAATCGGGTGGGCCTGGCTGCTGGCTTGGACAAAGATGGCGCACACATCGATGCGCTGGGTTGCCTTGGATTTGGCTTTATTGAAGTCGGAACCGTCACGCCGCGTCCCCAACCTGGCAATCCCAAGCCAAGGATGTTTCGGCTTCCCAAAGCCCAGGCATTGATCAATCGGTTGGGCTTTAACAACGCGGGTGTTGACCAGTTCGTTGCCAATGTTCGGCGCTCGCACTATGCGGGCGTACTGGGTCTAAATATCGGCAAAAACGCGACGACACCAATCGCATCGGCACTGGATGATTACCGGGCGTGCCTCGATGCCGTTTATCCCTATGCGGGGTATGTGACGATCAACATTTCCTCGCCCAACACGAAGGATCTGCGAAATTTGCAGGGGCAAGAGGAACTCGGGCAGCTGTTGGCGGCACTGCAGGCCGAGCGCGAGCGCTTAGGGCAAAGCTACGGGCGGCGTGTACCGCTGGCCGTGAAAATCGCGCCCGATCTGGAGCGCGAGCAGATCGTGCGAATCGCCGACACGCTCGTTGCGCACCATATCGACGCGGTCATTGCCACCAACACTACGATCGCTCGCGATGCCGTCGTTGGTCTGCCGCATTCCATGGAGACCGGCGGCTTGTCAGGGCGCCCCCTGCGCTGGCGCTCCACACAAGTCGTACAGCAGCTTTCCGAACACCTGCAAGGCGCGCTGCCCATCATCGCGGTTGGCGGCATTCTTCAAGCCGCCGATGCCGTCGAGAAAGTTCGCGCGGGCGCAAGCCTCGTACAGCTGTACACCGGGCTCATCTTTCGAGGCCCTGTGCTTGTCCACGAGTGCCGCCAGGCCCTCGCCCAGCTGCACAAGGCCCCTCACCCCTAGGACCTGGCGTTCGGAATTTTTCCGCATCGTGGTATACACTGCGTCGTAATGAAATATTTGGCAGTGCAACATGTCTGCGCCTAGCGCCAAAGCCGCGGCTTCGCCGACCGCCGCACTCAAGGAGCGCACGGCCATCCAGGTCATCGATCGGATGATGAGCCTGCTCAATGTGCTTGCCACGCGATCGGGTTCCGTCAGTCTGAAGGACCTTGCGCAGGCAACGTCCCTGCATCCATCGACTGCGCACCGAATCCTCAACGACATGGTGGTTGGCCGATTTGTCGACCGAGGAGAACAGGCCGGTTCGTATCGCCTCGGGATGCGGCTGCTTGAACTGGGCAACCTGGTCAAGGCGCGCCTTAGCGTGCGCGAGGCAGCAATTGAGCCGATGCGCGATTTGCACCGGCGCACTGGGCAAACGGTGAATCTCTCGGTGCGCCAGGGCGATGAGATCGTATACATCGAGCGCTCCTACAGTGAGCGCTCGGGCATGCAGGTGGTTCGCGCGATCGGCGGGCGCGCGCCGTTGCACCTGACCTCCAGTGGCAAGCTGTTTCTGGCATACGATGATCCGCGGGTAGTACGTTCCTACGCCACGCGAACAGGGCTTGCCGGACACACCCGCAATAGCATCACGGACCCCGCACGGCTAGAACGCGAGCTCGCGCAGGTGCGGGCGCGGGGCTTTGCGCGCGATAACGAAGAGCTCGAACCGGGCGTGCGCTGTATCGCCGCCGCAATCCGCGATGACTCGGGAATGATCGTGGCTGGACTGTCGCTTTCGGCACCCTCGGAGCGCATGCAAGACGCATGGATCGAGGACCTGTCGGCGACGGCCGCGCGGATCTCTGCGAGCCTGGGTTACGACGGCAAGAGCGCTACCCAGGCAGCAAGCCGATAAGCGGCGCAGGCGCCGCAAGATCCCGTTGCCATTACTGCAGCGAGTCGGCCTTGCCGGTACTTGCGCGCGCGATCAGCCAGTCGTGTATGCGCTGCGCATCGGCAAAGCGCGAATAGCGGCCAATCGAATCGAGCAGGACCATCACCACGCGGCGCCCCTCGATCACGGCTTGCATCACCAGGCAGCGACCGGCCGCGTTGATGTAGCCGGTTTTTTGCAAGCCGATCTGCCAGTCGGCATGCGAAGTGAGGCGGTTGGTGTTCTGATAGCGCACGACGTGTTTGCCCATCGGCAGGTCGTACTCGGTGCTTACCGAAAACTCCCGAATCTGCGGGTAGGCGAAGGCCGCCTTGACCATCCGCACTAGGTCATTCGGGCTGGAGCGATTCTCCGCCGAAAGCCCCGTGGGATCGGCAAAATTGGTGTCGTACATGCCAAGTTCGCGGGCTTTGGCGTTCATCGCCTCCACCGCAGCCTGGATTCCTCCAGGGTAGGTGCGGCCGAGCAATTGCGCCGCATGGTTCTCGGAAGACATCAGCGCAAGATGAAGGGCTTGGGCGCGAGTCAAGCGCACTCCCGGTCGCAGCCAGGATCCGGTCCAGCCCGCGCTGGTGCGATCCTCGCGCTGCAATTGCAGCTCCTCGTCCAGGGCAAGACCGGCATCGAGCGTAATTATCGCCGTCATGAGCTTGGTGATCGAGGCAATCGAGGAGACTTCGTCGGGGTTTTTCTGTATCAGGACCTCATTGGTGTCCTGATCGACGACCAAGGCAAATTCCGACTTGATGGTCGGCATGTGATCCGCGCCGCGGGCAAGCGAAATCGGGCGTTGTGCGGGCACCAGGGCAACGGGCATTTCGGAGTCGCGCGGCGCCGGCACCTCCATCGTCTCTTCCTGGAAGGCCGCTGCCGGGCTCGGCACATTCGCCAAGAGGCCAAGCGCTCCGAAGAAAATGCAGAGATCCAAAAGCCGCGTACTAAGCCGTCGTGCCGACATCGACTCACACTCCAAGGGGTTGCCATCGGAGCCGTTGCGCTCTCGTGGCATCCTCTTTTCACCACGAACACTGCAGGTTCGCGGCGGTTGTTCCCCCATTTGCGGCAGTATGGGCGATCAAAAAGCGCCCGTAAGCCTCAGATTAGGCTCCTCATGCCCGTCAAATGGCACAAATAGCACGGGAAGCGACTGCCGCCCTTTGCTTGACTCACTGCGGCCCGTACCCGACATGAGCCAGCCAAGTGCCAAGACGGCCAGTTCACTGGCATTTTACTCAAGCTGGCCAATTGTGCGAGGCAAAAGTAGCTAGTCAGCGACGAAATGGGCGAACTCTTCGATCGACTGACGCTCGGTAGCCAAAGCGTTCTCCGGGCAACTCATGTCGGCCCGACCAAGCGACATGCCGCACACGATGCTGTAGCGCTCCTCGACCCCCAACTGCTTGCGAATGACTTCGTGAAACTGAATAAATGCCGCCTGCGGACAGGTATCGAGCCCACGGGCACGCGCGGCAACCATGATGTTTTGCAGGAACATGCCGTAGTCGAGCCAGCTGCCTTGGGCCAACGCGCGGTCGATAAAAAAAATCAGGCCGACGGGCGCGTCGAAAAAGCGATAGTTGCGGGCCCACTGTGCGCGCATCTTCTGCTTGTCGTTGCGACCGATTGCGAGCAGGCCGTACAGATCCATGCCAATCTTGCGCCGCCTCCCAAGGTAGGGCTCAACCCACTTTTCCGGGTAGTACAGGTACTCGTCCGTATGCCGTGCGAGCTGCTCGGGATCATCGTAGATAGCCAGGATCTGCGCCGATAGGCGTTTTAGTGCGGGGCCCGTAAGCACATACACGTTCCACGGCTGCGTATTGGTTCCGCTGGGTGCGCGGCTGGCAACGCGCAAGATGTCTTCGAGCACATCTCGAGGGACGGGATCGGGCAAAAAGGCCCGAATCGCGCTTCGCGAGGTGATCGCCGCATCGACGATCGCTGCCGGGCCTAGGGGCTCTCGATTGGGCGCATTCATCGAGCGAGCAGCACAAGAAAATGACCCGAAGATTGCACAATTTTGCATCGCGACACCCCGTCTTTGCGCTTCATATTTCAACCCCAGCAGGCTAATCAATAAGTTGATTATTAATGATTATTTAGAAATTTCTTAAATGAATTTTGCGCGCTTTAATAAACTTTTCGGCTTGACTTTTGTGCGTAGCAGCATACAATGCGCATGTGCTTGCGCTGAGTGTTGAACAACGCTTTGATAGTCGAGCATCGGCGGCCGCCACGAACATGGCCGCAGCCCGGACATGTTACGTACGACCCTGACGGAGAGATTATGGCTACGACGCTTACGGAATTGGTAGAACTGCAAAAAGGTCAACTCGACGCGTGGAATGCGCTCAGCCAGACTTTGTTTGATGCGACTGAAAAATTAGTGAATTTGAATCTTGCAGCCGCGAAGGCCGCTTTTCGCGATTCGTCCGAATCGACCCAGACGCTGCTTGGTGCGCGTGACGTGCAAGAGTTTTTTGCTCTCGCCAATAGCGTGAGCCAACCGACGCTCGAGAAGGCAGTTGGCTATTCACGCAACGCGTATGGAATCGCCAGCGGCACTGGCGCAGAACTAACGAAGATTTTCGAGGCGCAGCTCAGCGAAGCCAATCGCAAGGTTGCTGAACTCGTGGATTTTGCTGCCAAGAATTCTCCTACAGGGTCCGAACCCGCGGTCTCCTTGTTCAAGACAGCCTTTGCGGCTGCCAATACGGCTTTTGACACTGCGTCCAAGGCTGCGCGACAGGCGAGCGACTGGGCGGAAGCAAACTTTGCTGCCGCGGCCTCGGCAACGATTAACGCCGCCAATGCGGCCAATGACGCCGCCAAAACAAAGACGCGCAAAGCGGCAGCCTGAAGATTTTTTGTCTCCTTGGCACCACTCGTTTGGGCGAAAGTCCAAACACCCTCCTGTCTCCTCCTAAAGTGGTGCTTTTCGAGCCTGGTCTATGACCAGGCTCTTTTTTGTCCTCCGAAAAACTGCGGCTGCGTTAAACGCACGTAGCCAAGCTGGGAGCGTTGCAGTTAAAGCCACCCCTGGTAGCTCGTGCTAGCTCTTGCGGCAGAAAGATCGCGCGGTTGCACACCAGGTCGAGTACATAGACCTGCGGAGTGCCGTCTTGGCCTAACTCACGGCCCAAGAAAAAAACGATGGCGAATCTCAGCTTATCGGATGCGGAAAGTCGCCTGAATCTAAAGGCCGGCAGCTTCCCGTTTCGTAGCCACTACCTCGAGGTGGGAAAGGCGCGACTGCATTACGTCGATGAGGGCACCGGCCCGACTTTGCTTTTGCTGCACGGCAACCCAACGTGGAGCATCCTGTACCGCGGGCTCATCGAGCAACTGCGCGACGCCTTTCGATGCATTGCTGCGGACCTGGCGGGTTTTGGTCTGTCTGAAGCGCCACCGGGCTTTTCGTTTCTGCCGCAGGATCACGCGGCGTTGATCGCCGCCTTCATCGAGCGCTTGGAACTGCAAAATGCGACTCTGATTGCCCACGACTGGGGTGGTCCAATTGGCCTAGCCGCGCGAGCGCACACCGGCGAGCGCATCAATCGCTTGTGTTTGGGCAATACCTGGGCGTGGCCCGTCAATGGCGACTTTCACTTCGAGTGGTTCTCCAAGTTGCTCGGCGGGCCGATTGGCCGCATGCTCGCGCGCCGCTACGCGGTGTTCATCAACGTCGTGATGCCCTCCTCCATGCGCCGGCGAAAACTCAGCGAGGACGAAATGGCGGGCTACCGCGCTCCGTTTCGCGATCCGAACACGCGCCGGCCCATGCACATCTTCCCTGCCGCAATCACGGGTAGCAGGGACTTTTTGCGCGAAGTCGAGTTCTCGTTGCAAAACTTCCGCGGCCCGGTGGGATTCGTCTGGCCGGAAAATGACATCGCCTTTCGCGATAAAGAGCTATCGCACTGGCGTGCGCTGTTGCCGCAGGCCGAAGTGGTGCGCATTGCGCGCTGTGGCCACTTTCTGTGGCTCGACGCCCCCGAAGAATCGGCCCATGCCGTTCGGTCCTTTTTGCAGCGTACGGCCTCGCGCGTTTAGCGCCTCAGGGCAGCGTCCCGGTTCAAGCGAGGCGCTTTAGGCAAAAGAAACCGCCGTCGGCGATTTACTGGCCGGCCAATGCTGATGGCGCGGTTGGCAAGAGTTCGATCTGCGCACCTTTAGATTGCAATTGCGCACGCAGGTACTCGAAGGCCTGCTCAGCCAGTGCAGGCGGCCCTTTGACTCCCAGCTCGATATGGCGTCTTTCCGGCCGCCCATCAGTACCATCGCCAACCGAGGGCAAGCTAAAGGTGCGAACGCTCGCAAAGCGCGCTTCCGTCTCCTGCATAAGTGCAGTAATCGCCGATTCGGGCATCCCAAATAGCAGCAAGGAGCGCTCCGTTTGAGGCTCACTGTAGAAGTGCTCACGAAACTCGGTCTCGAGCACCCATTCGATCATTGGCCAAGCCATGACCGGAAAACCGGGCAAGAAATAGTGGCGAGCCACCGCAAAGCCCGGAATGCGGTTGTATGGATTGGGCACAAGCCGAGCACCGCGTGGAAACTCACCCATCTTTAGCACTTGCTGGCCTTGGGGAGAAGAAAGGTCATGCAAACCACGCTTGGCGGCGACCTGAGCAATTTCATCCCTCGCACCCGGATGCAATACAAGATCCGTGTTTAGCGCGTTCGCTGCGGCCTGGCGTGTGTGATCATCGGGCGTAGCGCCGATGCCGCCACAGCTAAATACGATATCGTCGCTCGCAAGACTGCGTCGAAACGCCTGCTCCAGCGCCAATGAATCATCCGGTAAGAACTGAGCCCAGCAAAGCGAAAGGCCTCGGTCGCGAAGCAGTGCAATCACATGCGGAAGATGCCGATCCGTGCGTCGTCCCGACAAGATCTCATCACCAATTACATATAAGCCAAATCGCAGCAAAAGGCTGTCTCCACGTCAATGAATGTTCACTGCAAAGGCGCGCGATGCGCCCTTCTGCGCAACTCACGTGATCATCCGTCCGGCGCAACGTGTTTGGCAAATCGAACTTGCGAGCCCTCGAGTTGCGCGGTGATCGCAGCCTAGCTTTTGCTCTCATTTGACCGAAAAAATTGAGTGCGGGCCGATTCCTATCGGTGTTACGGTTTGTTACAAACAAGCCAAATGGGCGTCTAAAAGGCGGCGATGCTGCGCCGTAACGGCAGCTGTTCGGCGCATCGAGGGTCGTTTCTGACCGTGCGCATACACCATGGCCGCACTTCGTGGCTTTAGCTTGAGTGTCGCCGCCACGTGTGGGAAAGGAATTGCAATGAACATGTATGGAATCGGCTCCAACAACTGGTGGTACACGCAGCAAGGCACCGGTACGCAGGCAAGCAGCAACGCACAGCCGGCAACGGCAGGTGCTGGCCCGGCGCAAGATAGCGACGGCGGCTGCGGCGGCAGCAGCGGCACGCAGTGGGGAGGCGGCGGCGCCCAAGGCTTCATGGCCTTCATGGGCGCGCTGTTTCAGGCCTTTACTCAGCTTGGCCTGTCGTCGACAAACTCGACCTCGTCGAGCACCGACTCTGGTAACGGCGGCACCGCCGCAAGCACCAGCGCAACAAACAGCAATACAACCAATACCACAACGGCCGCGACGACCACGACGAGCAACAGCACGAGCACGGACGCGACGGGCAGCAGCACTTCTAGCTCGAGCACGACGGGCGGAAGTAATGGCACAAACAACGCGACGGGCTCCAACGCAAACCCCATGGTCGAAGTGCTCAGCGCGCTACAAACCTTTGTGGATGATCTATTTAGCGCCTTAAGCACACTGGCATCAAGCGCCAGTGGCTGGCAAGGCGGCCAGGACGGCAATGCCAGCAGCACAAATGCAACTGGCGCTCTTCAGGGCCAACCGGTTGGCTCTTCGCCAACGTCCTCCGATCCCACAGGAACTTCGGCGAGCGTCTCGACGGCCAACAGCTCTTCAATTACTGGTTCATCGGCAGCCACTACGGACAGCTCAACGACAGCAACCAATAGCACAGCAAGCACCGCTGCGAACAACACGACAGGCGCGAGTGGCGCCACCAACAGTTCAGCAAACAGCACTGCAAGCAGCACGGTCGGCACGACCACAAGCGGCGCTGCAGGCAGCGCGGCCGGCACGTCGACCAACGCGACGACCACTTCTACTGCAAGCAACGCGTCCGCCGATCCGAGTACGGGATCGACGAGCGGAAACTCGTCCTGGCAGGGTCAATACCATCACCATCACCACCATCACTTCCACAACGCGTACGGTGGTGGCAACGGTCTAGTGCAGATGCTGCAGAACCTGATCTCCCAACTCGGGGGCACGTCCGCCAGTGGTTCTTCGTCGAACACCGCTACAGCAGGCACGAGCGGTTCAGCGGGCGCAACATCAGCTGCCGTTGCTGGCTCCAGCGCCTCGACCTTGAGCACTGCTGCAGGTACGGCAACGACGGCACCCGTCAATCCTTTTGCGCAGCTGCAACAGGACTTTCAAACGCTGGTTGGTGCGCTCGATCCATCGGGCGCCAACTCCGGCGCTGCTGCGCCGACCTTGGTTTCGTTTTTGCAAAACCTGGTTTCGGATCTGGGCGGAACCTCGGCTGGCGGCATTTCTTCCGG
>DASPWJ010000017.1:0-3316 GCA_035621895.1 Burkholderiaceae bacterium
GTTGCCGATGAGGGGGCAAGTGCGATCGCTCGCTGGATACGGCAGCAAGCCGCCCCGGCGCTGCCGCAGCTTGAGAGGATCGATTTGTACGAGACAGCTGGTTGCGGGGTGATCCTGTCCTGGGGTTCGAAGCCACCTGCACTGGCACTTTAAGATTGCGCCCCGGCGCAATGCGCAGCTCGCGGGCCTAGCCAAGGCCGCCGCGCGACCCGGTAGCATGTCGTCATGACGTACGCAGTAAAAGAAATCTTCTATACCCTCCAAGGCGAGGGAGCGCAAAGCGGCCGCCCCGCGGTGTTTTGCCGATTTGCGGGCTGCAATCTATGGTCGGGTCTGGAGCGCGACCGGGAATCGGCAATCTGCACGTTTTGCGATACTGATTTTGTGGGCACCGATGGCGCCGGTGGCGGCAAGTTCACGAGTGCCGAGGCACTGGTCGATGCGCTGCAAGCCCAATGGCCACATGATGTTTCGGGGCACAACGGGCACGTTCGGCCGTTTGTCGTTTGCACCGGGGGCGAACCCTTATTGCAGCTTGACGCAGCGCTAGTTGCCGCCCTGCATGCGCGGGGCTGGGAAGTGGCGGTGGAGACCAACGGAACTCAGCCTGCGCCACCTGGTATCGATTGGATTTGCGTAAGTCCCAAAGCCGGCACACGAATTCTCGTGCAGCACGGCAACGAACTAAAGCTCGTTTATCCGCAGCCCGGAGTTGCACCGGAAAGTTTTGCTCAAATGGATTTCGCGTACTTTTTCCTGCAACCCATGGACGGGCCGGCGTTACAGGAAAATACGCAGCTTGCCTTGGCCTACTGCAAGGCCCACCCGCAGTGGCGCCTGAGTCTTCAGACCCACAAAATTTTGGGCATTGCCTGATCGGTACATGCACCCAAGGAGTCGCCGACGTGTCCCAGGCCCCATCGCAACGAGAAGCACCCGTCGCCTTGATAACTGGTGCAGGTTCAGGCATTGGCCGCGCGGTTGCCATGGCGCTGCACGGCGCGGGGTACCGCTTGGCGCTTGCTGGACGAAAAGAGCAGCGCTTAACAGAGCTTGCTTCACATCTTGCGCCCGATGGCCGGGACCTGGTCATAGCACCCTGCGATGTGAGCGATCCGCAATCGGTTCGGGAACTCTTTGGCCGCATCGAGGAGAGCTTCGGGCGCCTTGACCTGCTCTTTAACAACGCGGGCACCTCGGCGCCCGCCGTGCCAATGGAAGAGATCAGCTACGAGAAGTGGATGGCTGTTGTAAACACCAATCTGACGGGCGCATTTCTTTGCACGCAGCACGCCATTGGCCTTATGAAGCGCCAGCGTCCAAGGGGCGGGCGCATCATCAATAACGGTTCGATTTCAGCGCACGTGCCGCGGCCGCATTCGGCGCCGTATACCGCGACCAAACATGCACTCACGGGGCTCACCAAGTGCACCGCGCTCGACGGGCGCGACTTTGACATTGCGTGCGGGCAGATCGACATCGGCAACGCCGCAACCGACATGACACACATCATGGCCGAAGGCGTACTGCAGGCTAACGGGTCGCGCGTGCCCGAACCGCGCATGGACGTCGAACAAGTCGCAAAGGCGGTTTTGTACATGGCGAGCCTTCCGCTTGATGCCAATGTTCTGTTCATGACGGTCATGGCCACTAAAATGCCCTTCGTTGGCCGTGGCTAGGTGGCCAACGGCCAATGAGATCTTTGGCCGGCATCCGCCGGCAGGTTCTGTAAATACCTAACCGGCGGTGGACGTGAACAAGACGGGCGAGCCAGCGCGCGCACAACCGCGACGTTACCGATCACGGGTCGACGCTTTGCTGATTGTTGCGCTTCTAGGTGTGCCCTTGGCGCTTTTTATGTCTTTGGGTTCGGGACTGCTTGGCCTGCCCATTGGCTTGCGCCTTGCCACGCTGTTGCCCCTGATCGTTCTTTTCACGTTGGTGCTATCGTCGCTGCTGGCAACGCACTACACCATTGATGCGGACAACCTTACGGTGCGCAGCGGACCGATGCGTTGGGTGATCGCGCTCTCGCAGATCGAATCGGTAGCCCCGACACGCGATGCACGCTCGGGTCCCGCGCTTTCGCTTGATCGCTTGCGCATCTGTTACGGTGGTGGCCGGCAGATCCTCATTTCGCCAAAAGACAAGGAAGCATTTATTCGCGACCTCGAACGCGGCTTGCACCAGGCCCTTGATGCCGAACCGATGACATGAAACCGATAGCCGTTGGCGCCAAAGGACACTTTGAGCTGATCGTTGCCAGTGAACATCTGGCAAATCGCTTCAAGGATCAGATGCTTCCACCGGTTCTTGCCACGCCGGTCATGATCATGATCATGGAGAATGCGGCGCTAAATGCGGTAAAACCGTACCTCGATCCCGGAACGACCGCATTGGGGACCCGCGTGGACGTCGTGCATGTGGCGGCTACTGCGCTGGGGCGAAGGATTCGTGGAGAAGCCCAGGTGACAAAGGTAGATGGCCGGCGCATCGAGTTTGCCGTTCGCGCCGTCGATGTCGACGAACAAATCGGGCACGGCACGCACGAGCGCGTGCTAATCGATGTGGCAAAGTTTCAACAACGTCTAAAAACGAAATTCGGATAGGAAATCCCATGCAAAGCGAATTAAAAACCCTGGGTCACGCCGAGACGAATGCCACGGATCTGGCCATTCGCTTCGGTCCGAAGATCTTCACGGCAATAGTTGTTATTGCGGTTGGGCTTGTGATCGGGCACTGGATTGGGCGCGCATCGGATCGGGCCTTTAAGCGCTTGCAGCTTGAGCCGCCGGTGCGCCTGCTCTTGGTGCGCTTCATACGCATCCTCGTGCTGGGCCTGTTTTTGATCCTGGCGCTCCAAAACCTCGGGGTCGAACTGCTTCCTCTGGTCGCGGGCCTGGGCGTTGCTGGCGCAGGCGTGGCCCTTGCTATGCAGGGTGTGCTGGGCAACGCGGTCGCGGGCCTGACGATCATCTTCACCAAGCCATATCGTGTTGGCGAGTCGATCGCGATCGTCGGGGTGGAAGGAACGGTCGAGTCAATTACGCTGTTTAGCACGCTGCTGCGGCACTCCGATCGCTCGTGCGTCGTCGTGCCCAACCGCAAGATCGTCGGTGAGATCTTGCACAACTACGGCAAGCTGCGCCAGACCGAGCTCAAGGTCGGCGTTAGCTACGGAGCCGATTTGCAGCGCGCTTTGGCGACGATCCAGGAAGTGGTGCGCTCCCATCCGCGCGTCTTGCGCGACCCTGCGGCGCCGATCCAGGTCGCAGCGCTGGAAAGTTCCGCGGTGCTGATAACGGCCAGCCCCTGG
>DASPWJ010000018.1:0-10316 GCA_035621895.1 Burkholderiaceae bacterium
CCGGAGGTCGATGGGCTGGTGGGTTCGGTGGTCGAGCTAGGCCGGCTGACGGAGACCCCGACCCCGCACATCGATGCGGTCTTTGCCTTGACCAAACTGCTGGCCCGGACGATGGAGCAAGAGCGCCTGGGCCAACCTGCAGGCAGCGCGCACTAGCGCCGCTGCTGTCCCGCGTTTGCCCGCTATCGGGCCAACCGGCACGCGGTGTGCGCGCCGTGATCCGACGGTGTCCGCCGAAAATTGACTGCAGTCATGGAGGCGCGAGGCGATCGGCGCCAAGCTTGGCTCGGCTGGCTGGGTGTGCGCGGCAGCAGGAGGAGGACAAATGGGCAAGGACAGTACCGCGGTTCGCCGGATTTTGGATACGGTCAAGGCCGACGGACGTACGAGTCTGACAGCGCCAGAGGGAAAGCTCATCTGTGATGCCTACCAGATCGCCGTGCCGCAAGAGGCGGTGGCCAGCTCCCCTGAGGAGGCGACGCGGATCGCCGACGCTATGGGTTATCCGGTGGTTCTCAAGATCGTCTCCCCCGAGATCTCGCACAAAACAGAGGCCGGCGGCGTCTTGGCCGGAGTCAAAAACGCGCAAGAGGTTCGCAAAGGATTTGAAACCGTAGTGGCAAACGCCTGCGCTTACAACCCCAAGGCCAACGTCCTGGGTGTGCAGGTTCAGCAGATGATTGCTCAAGGTCAGGAGGTGCTCATCGGTGCCGTCACCGATCCCTCGTTTGGCAAGCTGATCGCATTTGGCCTAGGTGGCGTTCTCGTGGAGGTGCTCAAGGACATTACTTTCCGGCTCGCCCCAGCGTCGAAGGACGAAGCGCTTTCGATGCTCGACGCTATTGCTGCGGCCGCCGTGCTGAAGGGTGTTCGCGGTGCGGCCCCCGTTGACCGCGATGCACTGGCCGGCATGATTCAAAAGGTCTCCGAATTGATTTGCGACTTTCCGCAGATCGTCGAGATGGATTTAAACCCCGTGTTTGCTTCGCCCACAGCCGCTATTGCCGCGGACGTGCGCATCATGGTTGATTTTGCCCAAGCGCCCGCGCGCTATCGCCCGCCGCAGGAGCTCATCGTGCGGCAGATGAACCGCATCATGAAACCCGAAGCGGTGGCGGTGATCGGGGCATCCAATGAGGAAGGCAAAATCGGCAACTCCGTAATGAAGAACCTCATCAACGGCGGCTACCGCGGAGCGATCTATCCCATCCACCCAAAGACCGGCGAAATCATGGGCCGCAAGGCCTATGCAAGCGTAAAGGACGTCCAGGGACCAATCGACGTTGCGGTGTTCGCGATTCCAGCAAAACTCGTTGCGCAGACGCTCGAAGAGGTCGGACAAAAGCAAATTGCCGGTGCGGTGCTCATTCCTTCCGGATTTGCCGAAACCGGCAACGTTGCCGGCCAAGAAGAGATTGTCGCAATTGGGCACAAGTATGGCGTGCGCTTGATGGGCCCGAACATCTATGGCTTTTACTACACACCCAGCAACCTTTGCGCAACGTTTTGCACGGCCTACGATGTGAAGGGACGGGCCGCGCTGTCATCGCAGTCCGGTGGCATCGGCATGGCAATCATCGGGTTTAGCCGATCGGCCAAGATGGGTGTTTCGGCCATCGTCGGATTGGGAAACAAGTCCGATATCGATGAGGACGACCTGCTCACGTTCTTTGAGCAGGACGAAAACACCCAAATCATCGCGCAGCACTGCGAGGATCTAAAGGACGGTCGTGCGTTTGCGGAAGTTGCAAAGCGGGTCTCGAAGACAAAGCCGATCGTCGTGCTAAAGGCGGGCCGCACCGCCCTAGGAGCGCGCGCGGCCCGCTCGCATACGGCGGCGCTTGCAGGCAATGATCGCGTCTACGATGACGTATTGCGGCAGTCAGGCGTCATTCGTGCCCGCTCGCTGCGGGATCTGCTCGAATTCGCGCGCGGTGTGCCCGTGCTCCCTACGCCCCGCGGCGAAAACGTGGTGATCATTACCGGCGCAGGCGGCTCCGGCGTGCTGCTCTCCGACGCGTGCGTGGACAACGGTCTTTCTTTGATGAGCATGCCCGCGGATCTGGACGCGGCATTTCGCAAATTCATTCCACCCTTCGGTGCTGCCGGCAATCCGGTCGATATCACCGGCGGAGAGCCTCCGCTGACCTACAAAAACACCTTGCGCCTGGGCATGCAGGATCCGCGCATACACGCGATCATCCTCGGGTACTGGCACACCATCATCACACCACCGATGGTTTTTGCCCAGCTCGTTGCCGAGGTAAAAGAGGAGATGCAAGCCAAGGGCATCGAAAAGCCTATCGTCGCGTCCCTTGCAGGTGACGTCGAAGTCGAGGCGGCATCCGAATATTTGTATGAGCGCGGAATTCCGGCCTACCCGTATTCCACGGAGATGCCCGTGGCGGTCCTCGGAGCCAAGTATCGGTGGGCCCGAGGCGCTGGACTGATCGGTTAGGGCAGCCACGGAGCGCGCGGGCGATGTCAACAAATTGGATCCGTTTCTTAAGTGAAGAAGGTGCCCCCGGCCTGGGTCGGCTCGGGCCACGGGGTATCGCGGAATACCGCGGAGAGCTCTTTGGTGCGCCCGTTGCGACCGGGCGAACCGTTGCCCTGGAGGCGGTACGCGTCCTGGCTCCGTGCACGCCGAACAAGGTCGTGGGGCTTTGGAACAATTTTCTGGCCCTTTGCACAAAACTTGGAAAGACCGTGCCGGAGCACCCGCTGTATTTCATCAAACCGGGCACGTCGGTCATCGGCAGCGGCGAACTTATACGTCGGCCATCGCGTTATCGCGGCAAGATCGTATTTGAGGGGGAATTGGGCGTTGTGATCGGGGTTCGCTGCGCGAACGTTGGCGCTGAGGATGCCGAGCGCCACATTTTCGGCTATACCTGCGTAAATGACGTCACTGCAGTCGACCTTATCAACGAGGACCCAAACTTTGAGCAGTGGTCTCGCGCCAAGGGATCCGACACCTTTACTTGCTTGGGTCCCTCCATTGCGACATCGCTTGACTTGGCGTCGGCGCGAGTGGTGACGACCCTCGATGGCGTCGAACGCCAGAACTATCCGCTTTCGGACATGATCTTCCCGCCCGCGGAGCTAGTGGCGCAAATCTCTGCAGATATGACCTTGTATCCCGGAGACGTCATTGCTTGCGGCACTTCAGTCGGTGTCGGGTCGATGAAGGACGGCGCCACAGTGCGTGTGCGTATCGATGGGATCGGCGAGTTGCAAAATCAGCTTGTCGGCTAGTTGCTACGCTTTACGGCAACTCGGCAATTCTTGATCGGTTGGTGTAGACGGAAAAATTTGCGCCGCGCGCAAACCCGATCAAAGTCAGACCGCAGCGTTGTGCAACTTCCAGCGCCAGGGAAGTTGGTGCCGATACCGCGGCCAGCACGCCGATACCGGCGGTAGCGGCCTTTTGCACCATCTCGACGCTGGCGCGACTCGTGATTAGTGCAAAACCCTGATCGGTCGGTATCCGCGCACGCCGAAGGGCGCCAATAAGTTTATCCAGGGCGTTGTGCCGGCCTACGTCCTCACGCACATGCAACAGCGCGCCGTCAAGCGAACACCAGGCCGCGCCGTGGGTCGCGCCGGTTTGCTGAAGCAATGGCTGCGCGCCCGCGAGGGCGGCGCTGGCCACCGCCAGCGCGGTCGCGGAGAGCTGCCAGTTGGCAAATGCGAGCGCCGGCAACGGGCGCAGTACCTGCTCAAGGCTCTCGGTTCCGCAAATTCCGCAGCCCGTGCGCCCCGCGAGCGTACGCCGGCGCTGCTTGAGTGCCGCAAATGCGCCCGCGGCCACCTCGAGCGCCAGGGTGATACCTGGCGCATCGGCCCGCACCTCAACCTGATAGAGCTCCGCAGCATCGCTTAGGATGCCCTCGCCCAGGGAAAAACCAAGGGCGAAATCCTCCAAGTCGCACGGCGTGGCCAACATAACGGCATGAGAGATACCGTTATATTCAAGCGCAATGGGCGCCTCGACGGCCAGCGCCGCATCGACCGGGACAAACGCGCCGTCGCGATGACGCCACTCGGTAGCAGCAACAATGCCGCTGTTCGACTCGTCACTTGGTCCGCTTGGGCTGGAGCCAGCGCTAGTTGCCATGGATCGTTGGCCGAGACTGCAGGGCCCCTAGCCCATTTGCGTCCCGGGCGGCAGTTCAGGCAGGACGCGAGGTCGACGGTCGGCGCCCGTTGCGACATACACCAAGGTCGCTTCGGTCACCTTGACGACGTCACCGTTCATGCGACTGCGCTCGGCGTACGCGGCCACGTCGATCGTGACCGAGGTGCGGCCGCTGCGCAAGATGTGCGCATACAAGGAAAGCACGTCACCCACGAAGACTGGCTCCTTGAATACAAAACTCGTCACCGCCACCGTGGCCACGCGACCGTTGGCGCGACGCGACGCCAGTATTCCGCCAGCAATGTCGACTTGCGACATGATCCAGCCGCCAAATACATCGCCATGAGCGTTTGCGTCGGCGGGCATGGGGACCACCCGCAGAACCGGGTCCTCTTTGGGCAAAACGGAAGTCATCGTGGTCCTCAATCGTCTCGGTGCATCACAGATGCGCGTAACGCGCGATAATTGCTCACGGCGGGCGGCTCGGCTCGCGCGACCAATCAGTGGGTTGCAATTTGGGGCCGGGCGTGCGGTCTGTCAAGGGTGCAGCTGCTATCTAGCGAAACGGCCGATGGCGGGGGGCACCAGGGCGAGGACGGGTCTGTCATGCGCGGCGTAAGGCCATTACGAAGTCACGATTTATCGCCGTCGGCCGAACCGGGTCAGCCGCGCCGCGACCTGGCGACGTTGCGCTCCCTGCTGCCCTATCTTTGGGCGTACCCCGTGCGTGTTGTGCTTGCGGTCGTCTGCCTGGTCTTGGGCAAGGTGGCCGTCGTGGGTGTACCCATTTTGCTCAAGCAGATCGTCGATTCGCTGACAGTGCCACCTGCGCTGCATGTGGCGCTGGTCCCGATCGCTCTGGTCATCGCGTATGGCGCCTTGCGTCTGGCAACGTCGCTTTTTACCGAGTTGCGCGAATTTTTCTTTGCGAAGGTCACGCAATCGGCCGTACGCACGCTGGCGCTGAAGACCTTTCGCCACTTGCACGAATTGTCGCTTCGTTTCCATCTGGAGCGGCGCACGGGCGCGGTGACGCGGGAAATCGATCATGGCATGCGCGGCATTAGCTCCCTGGTGAGCTACACCCTGTACTCCATATTGCCTACCCTCGTGGAGATTAGTCTGGTTTTTGGCTACCTATTGACCCATTATGAGGTTTGGTTTGCGGTGATTGTCGCCGTTAGCCTGTGCCTTTACATCGCCTTTACTCTCGTCGTGACCAACTGGCGTACGCGTTATCGGCGCCAGGTCAATGAACTGGACGCGAAGGCTTCCTCGAGCGCCGTGGACTCGCTGCTCAATTATGAAACCGTCAAGTACTTTAACAACGAGGAATTTGAGGCGCAGCGCTACGATGCGACGCTCTCGCAGCAGGAGCGTGCCGCACTAAGGGTGCAGCGATCGCTCAATGCTCTGAACGGTGGTCAGCAGGCGATTATTGCAATCGGTTTGACGGGCATGCTGTGGCGCGCCGCGCTGGGGGTGCACAGCGGCGCGATGTCAATCGGTGACCTCGTGCTGGTCAACGCCTTTATGCTCCAGCTGTATGTGCCGTTGAATTTTCTGGGCGTCATCTACCGGGAAATCCGCCAGGCGCTGACGGATATGGACCGGATGTTCCGACTATTGCAGCAGGGCCGGGAGATTGCCGATCGTCCGGATGCCCATCCACTGCTATTTCCGTCCTCGGCTGACCGATCGATTACCGTGCGCTTTGCGCACGTGGAATTTGGCTACGATGCGCGGCGCAAAATACTTCACGGTGTTGACTTTACGGTCCCGCCACGTACAACTTGCGCTGTCGTGGGACCTACTGGCGCCGGAAAATCGACGCTCGCGCGGCTGTTGTTTCGCTTCTACGATGTCCAGGGCGGCGCGGTTTTGCTCAACGGACAGGACATCCGCGAGCTGACGCAGCACTCGTTGCGCGCGGCGATCGGCATCGTGCCACAGGATACGGTGCTGTTTAACGAATCAATTGAATACAACATCGCCTATGGCCGGCCGCAGGCAAGCCACGAGCAGGTCGTTGCCGTGGCGCGGGCTGCGCACATTCACGATTTCATCCAGTCCTTGCCCGATGGTTACCGGACCGTGGTTGGCGAGCGCGGCCTGAAGCTCTCAGGAGGCGAGAAGCAGCGGGTAGCCATTGCCCGCACCTTGCTCAAGGACCCGGCGCTGATGATTTTCGACGAAGCGACCTCCGCATTAGATACCCGCACGGAACTCGCCATCCAGGAGGAGCTGAACGCCGCCAGCGCGCAGCGCACGACGCTGATAATCGCCCATCGCCTCTCCACAGTGGTCGCTGCGGACCAGATACTGGTAATGGATCACGGTAGGATCGTCGAGAGCGGCGACCATTCCTCCTTGCTCGCGCGCGGCGGCGCTTACGCACGCATGTGGGCCCTGCAGCAGCGAGAGGGCGAAGCGCAGCCGGGTCTTGCGGCAGCCTGAATCCTTGTCGAAATCGCCCAAATGCAAATGGCCAACGGACGTGCCGTGCAAAGCCTGACAATTACACGGCCCGACGACTGGCATTTGCACCTGCGCGATGGCGCCACAATGGCTGCGGTGTTGCCGTTTAGCTCGAGAAGTTTTGCGCGAGCCATCGTAATGCCAAATCTTCGCGTCCCCGTTACGACCCTGGAGCAAGCGCTGGCGTACCGCACGCGGATTCAGGCGGCGATTCCTGCGGCGCATTCCTTTGAGCCGCTCATGACGCTGTATCTGACCAGCGCGACCTCCCCGGACGAGATCGACCGGGCCCGGCAAAGCGGCGCGATCTACGGCGTCAAGCTCTATCCGGCGCGGGCAACGACCCATTCGGACGCCGGGGTGCGGTCGATCGCAGACTGCGGCGCAGTATTTGAGCGCATGCAACGAGTCGACCTGCCGCTGCTTGTACACGGCGAAGTGGCACGGCCCGATATCGATGTATTCGAGCGCGAGCGCATTTTCCTCGATGAGGTTTTGCTGCCGTTGCGGCGCGAATTTCCGGCCCTGCGCGTCGTCATGGAACACGTGACGACCCGCGAGGCAGTGCAATACGTGCGCGAAGCGCCCGGCCGAATCGCCGCGACGATCACGGCGCATCATCTGCTGTACAACCGCAACGCGATGTTTCTCGGCGCCGACGGCTCGGTCGGGATGCGACCGCATTTTTATTGCCTGCCCGTGCTCAAGCGAGAGGAGCATCGCCAGGCGTTGCTGGGCGCGGCCATAAGCGGAAGTCCGCGGTTTTTCCTCGGAACGGACAGCGCGCCGCATCCAAGGAGCGAGAAGGAATCGGCCTGCGGCTGCGCGGGCTGTTTTACCGCTCCCTTGGCGCTGCCAATGTATGCACAGGCCTTCGAGCAGGCGGGCGCTCTTGACCGGCTTGAGGCGTTTGCCAGTTTTTACGGTGCGGATTTTTATGGACTGCCACGCAATATCGAAACGGTTACGCTGGTGCGACAACCGTTGGCGCCGCTGGCTGCGATTACAAGCTCGCAGGGACAGCAGTTCGTGCCTCTGGTCGACTCGTGCCCATGGTCCCTGGCGGCGTAGGGCGGCACCGCGCTCTGGCCCTAATAACGATAGTACTGCCGCACCCAGTCAACGAGCCGCGGCAAGCCCACATCGATACCCGTCGTCGGTCGCCAACCGAGGTCATTTGCGGTCGCCTCGATATCGGCTGCGGTGGACCGCACATCGCCAGGTTGCATGGGTCGCAGGATTTTTTGTGCGGGTTTGCCGATCGCCCGCTCGAGAACTTCAATGAAGTGCAGCAAGGCTTCCGGGTGGCTGTTTCCTAAGTTGTAGATGCGATGGCCAACCGCCCCAAAGTGCCTCGTGTCGTCAAGTGCGCACAGCGTGCCACGAGCGATGTCGTCGATGTAGCTGAAGTCGCGATGCATGTCGCCCTGCCCATAGACTTCGATGGGCCGGCCCTCGAAAATCGCACGGGCAAACTTCAAGGGGGCCATGTCGGGCCGCCCCCAGGGTCCGTAGACCGTGAAATAGCGTAGAGCCGTGAGGCGTAACGCAAATTGGACAGCGTATACGTAGGCGATGAGCTCGTCGGCCCGTTTGGTAGCGGCGTACAGGCTGATCGGCCGGCCGACGTCGTCGTCGACCGAGAAGGGTTGCTTGGTATTGGCCCCATAGACGCTGGAGGAGGACGCGTAAACGAAATGCGCGATGTTGCCCGCAACGCGCGCACACTCGAGCAAATTGACGAACCCCGCGACATTACTATCGACATAGGCCTGCGGGTTTTCAAACGAGTAGCGCACCCCTGCCTGCGCGGCCAGATGGACGATCCGACTAAATTGATGGGTGCGAAAGATCTCGTCCAGGGCAAAGCGGTCGGCCAGGTCCGCGCGGACAAACGAAAAACCGGGTGCCGAAATGTTTGCGATCCGCGCCCGCTTAAGCTCCGGGTCGTAGTACTCGTTCAGGTTGTCCAGACCAACCACGCGCTCGCCGCGTGCGAGCAGGCAGCGTGCCACAGCATGACCGATGAATCCCGCGCAGCCGGTGACGAGGATCACGAGGCGCCTGCAGCGGTCGGGTTCGCGGCATTTCGCCCGATGCCTTCATAGTGCAATCCAGCCGCCCGCACGATGCGCGGGTCATACAGGTTGCGGCCATCCACCAGAACCCGGCGACGAAGCTGCGCGGCCAGCGCGCGAAAGTCAGGACTGCGAAACTCCAGCCATTCCGTTACCACAACCAGGGCGTCAGCGCCCGCACAAGCGGACTCGGCGCTGTCGCAGAACGTGATTTTGCCCTGCTCGGCCGCCAGCGCAACGCGCGCGGTTGCTTGCGCCTGCGGGTCGTAGGCGCGCACGGTGGCACCGGCGCCGATCACATTGCGAATCAGCACCAGGCTAGGCGCCTCGCGCACATCGTCCGTATTGGGTTTGAAGGCAAGTCCCCATACGGCAATAACTCGGTCGCGCAACTCGCCCCCGAGCGCTGCGCGCAATTTGGTGGTGAGCAGGTGCTTTTGTTCTTCATTGACGTCATGCACCGCCGAGAGCACGCGTGCCGGCAAAACGTGCTCCCGCGCCATCGCGAGCAAGGCGCGAACGTCTTTGGGAAAACACGACCCGCCATAGCCGGCCCCGGCATACAAGAAGCTTGGACCAATCCGCGGGTCCGCACCGATGGCATGGCGTACACGTTCGATATCAGCGCCCAGTTTCTCGGCCAAACGAGCAAGCTCGTTCATGAATGAAATTCGAGTTGCCAACATGGCATTGGCAGCATATTTCGCCAGCTCGGATGAGCGCGCATCGAGCACGATCAGGCGATCGCGGTTGCGATTAAAGGGAGCGTACAGACCGCTGAGCGTCTCGATGGCCTCCGCATCGTCCGTGCCGATGAGAATACGATCGGGGTGCATAAAGTCGGCCACCGCGGCACCTTCCTTGAGAAATTCCGGATTCGACGCCACCGTAAACGAGAGCTTGGATTTGCGTACGGCTAGCTCTTCACCCAGCGCGTGTGCCACCAATTCGTGCGTGCCAACCGGCACCGTCGATTTGACGACGACCAGCGCCTTGCGCGTCAGGCGCCTTCCCAGCTCGCGCGCGGCATCTTCCACGTGCCGCACATCCGCCGAGCCGTCCTCATCCGTTGGGGTACCGACTGCGATGAAGAACGTGTCACAGTGGTCGATCGCCCGATCGTATTCCGCCGTGAACTCGATGCGGCCTGCAAGTCGATTGCGCTTTACCACCGCCTCGAGACCAGGTTCATGGATCGGCACCTCGCCCGCATTCAGCCGCGCGATCTTGGCTTTGTCGATGTCCAGGCAAAGAACGTGATTGCCGACATCGGCAAAGCAGGCGCCCGTCACCAGGCCCACATAGCCGGTTCCGATTACCGTCAGCTTCATGGATAGGATTCCTTGAATCGGCCCGCCTTCGGGTGTCAGCGCAAAATTGCGAATCTGAAGGACAGGTTGGCGCCTTGGGCGCCCGCGATTCTATCGCAGCGCCGCCGGCCTTCTGCCGCAATGGCTGCGCGCGGCGCCTGCGCGCGTGCCCTTGGAAATGGGCCGGTAGCGCCTATCATTGACCGTTTGCAGCACCTGTTGGTGGTGCGCTCGGCAAAATCGGGCGAGCCTTGAGGTCGAAATGACGAATATGGCAACTGTTACTGAGACGGGAGCGGCGGCGACGGC
>DASPWJ010000019.1:0-4808 GCA_035621895.1 Burkholderiaceae bacterium
CCTTTTTGGCCCTGCTGGACCTGATACTCCACCCGCTGGTTTTCCTTCAACGTTCGGAACCCCTTGGACTTGATCCCGCTGTAATGGGCAAATACGTCACTGCCGCCGTCATCGGGTTTGATGAATCCAAAGCCCTTGGTCTCGTTGAACCACTTCACGGTGCCTGTCGGCATATCACTTCTTTCTAACGAAAAAAACGCGGGGGGCGCCCGCGGCGCGCAAACGATTGGTGCGGTACAAATGCGCGATTACCGGGGAAGCACTGCGACACGAATTGCAACGGGATGGCATGACAACGGGGAATTGCGGAAAGGCACCGAGATTGCGGAGCGCAGGCCAGTTGCAAGGGGACTGCAATGAGATCGCGAGGTAAGCAGCAGAATGGCACTTGGAGCCGAAATTCGCAGCGCAGAAATCGACTGCGGTGGGAAAGTTACTCCAATCAGCGCACGTGCGCCAGTCCCACAACGGTCGAAACATTGCCGACCCTTACGACATCTCGGAATAGACGTTTTCCGCTCCCGGAAAGCGGCCGGCGCGAACCTCGGCAACATAATTGCCAACGGCAGCCGAAATGGAGCCGGCACCTTCAAGGAAATTGCGCACGAACCGCGGACGTTTGCCAACGCCCGCACCCAGCATGTCATACAACACCAGGACCTGCCCATGGCAGTGGACACTGGCGCCGATGCCGATCGTAAGGCAGCGGCTTTGCGCGGCGATGGCGCTTGCGACCGGTTCGGGCACGGCTTCAATTACCAGCATGGCCGCGCCGGCGCTTTCCACGGCTGCTGCCGCGCGTCGGACGTAGTCGGCACCGCTGCCGCGACCTTGCACCCGATAGCCGCCAAAAGAATTCACATGCTGCGGCGTCAGGCCCACGTGTCCACATACGGGGACCCCTCGCTGCACCAGAAACTCGATCGTGGGTGCCATCTCCACACCCCCTTCGAGCTTGACCATCTGTGCGCCGGCCTGCATGAGCAAAACGGCATTGGCCAACGCCTGTTGGGGACTTTCCTGATAGGACCCGAAGGGCATATCGGCAACGATCCACGGCCGTGCGGCTCCGCGTACCACCGCGCGGGTGTGGTAGGCAACATCGGCCACCGTTACAGGCAACGTGGAGTCGTGCCCCTGGATCACCATCCCCAATGAATCGCCGATCAGCAGCATGTCGACTTCGGCCGCATCGAGCAGCGCTGCGAAGCTTGCGTCGTAGCAAGTCAGCGTTGCCAACTTGCGCTCACCGGCAAGCCGGCGCAGATCGTGCAAGGTAAGACGCATAGCGGGACCTGTCCCTATCCTTTAGCGCGGGTGCCAAAGCGACGCCCGCGCGCGCGTTCGTTGGCCCCGGCCGGATGTTACCGAGATGCCAGCTCTTTGCGCCGACAAGGCTACTTTACCAACAACGGGTCTTGGCGCCTGGACGGCAAACGCTTTTCGCAGCCGTTGCATCTAGGCCTGGTTAATGAGCGTCTGCGCGGATGCTCGCAACGCCAATTCCCCACATGCCAACATGCAAATTTGGTGTCGCGCTACTTGCCGATGCAAAAGCGTCCGAAAATCTGACCCAAAATATCCTCGCTGGACACGGCGCCCGTAATTTCGCCGAGCGCATCGGCCGCCAGACGCAAGTCTTCCGCGAACAACTCCAACCGAGCCGCGCCGGCAGCCGCGTGCGTGCGCGCTTCGTCCAAATGCGAAGCGGCGCGCTCTAGCGCCTGAAGGTGTCGATCGCGTGCCAGAAATACCGTCTCGTCCCCGATTTCGCTGCTCCAACCCGCAACGCGCAGCAATTCGCTTCGCAAGCTCTCGATGCCGGCGCCCGTCTTGGCCGACAAGTACACGCGGCCTTCGCGTACGCCCGGTGTCGAACCGCTCAAATCGATCTTGTTGCGCACGATCAGGCGCGCGGCACCTGGCGCGAGGCGAGCCTGCACTAGGTCGTCGATTCGGGCGCTACTTGGCCTACCTTGCGTTTGTGCCTGATCGTCGTGCAGCTCAACAACGACGTCGGCGTGGGCCATGGCCGCGAGCGTGCGCTCAATCCCGATGCCTTCGATGGGATCGCTTGTCGAGCGCAGGCCGGCCGTATCGATGAGGTTAAGAGCGATGCCCGAGATTTCGATTGCGCGTTCGATACGGTCACGCGTTGTTCCTGGATGCTCCGTAACGATGGCCACATCCTCGCCAGCAAGCGCATTTAGCAGGCTTGACTTGCCTACGTTGGGCGCGCCGACCAAGGCGACGTGCACACCCTCGCGCAGCAAAACCCCATGGCGCGCACGCTCACGCACCCGTTCAAGCGAAGCGGAAGCACGCTGCAGACGTGCGCTCGCGTCGGCCGCGCGCAGAAAGTCGATTTCTTCTTCCGGAAAATCAAGAGTCGCCTCCGTGAGCGCGCGCAACTGCGTCAGTTCGACTGCGACCTGCTGCACGCTGCGCGAAAACTCCCCATGCAGTGAGCGCAGGGCGCCGCGGGCTGCCGCCGCGGTGCCTGCGTCGATCAGGTCGGCAATGGCTTCGGCTTGCGCTAGATCGAGCCGCCCGTTCAGAAATGCGCGTCGCGTGAATTCACCCGGCTCAGCAATACGGGCCCCCAGGTTCCGCCCAGCTTCCAGGCAGCGCGCAAGCACCATGCGCAGCACGACCATTCCTCCATGGCCGTGCAGCTCGAGCACGCTTTCGCCGGTGTAGGATCCCGGCGCTGGAAAAAGCAGTGCCAATCCGTTGTCGATGCACTGGCCCGCGGCGTCCAGAAATCGAGCATGCAGCGCGCGCCGAGGCTGCAAGCGCCCAGCTTGCCGCTCACCCAAGATGCCTAGCACAATTGGCTCGATGCTGGTACCGGAGACACGCACAATGCCAATGCCGCCGCGCCCGGGCGCTGTAGCGATTGCAACGATGGGATCAGTGTCGGAGAGCATCCGTTGAATGTACCGCGTGTTGTCAAACGGGGCCGCGGCCCCCCAAGCGTAGGGAGGCCGTGCCATGAATGTCATTGACCAGGGCCCCGCGGGGCGCGATCCGTTGGGGCGCATGGGTGGCGCGCTGGTCGCCTTACTCGTTGCCGTTGTGCTCTCAGTGATCTTATCGGCATGGCTCGCATCCCTCGTTCCTGGTAGTTACCGGACGCGCGCCGTTTCGTATCTGCTGCTGCTGGCTTGGGTGATGGTAGGAGGGGCATTACTGTTTCGTGCCACGCTGCAATCCGAGTCGGGCCCGTTCACATTGCGTCGCCTGGCCAAGTGGATGATCTCGATTTGGCTATGGCCCTTGTTGCTCATCGGCCGCCGCCGCCCCCGAACCTGAACGCCAGCACGGCCAGCGGTGCATAATGCGCCCCCGAAGCGCGCCGGTACGCCGCAAAGTCGGCACCTTGGCGGCTTCAAGGAGGCAGCTGGCACGGGCTGGCGGGCGGTTCTGGACACGGAGGGTTTTTGGGACCGTGTCAACGGCTCTTGGCGATGCCGCGTTATTGCTGCGGAGCGGGTGTGCCGAACGTCTTAACCGGCGGCCGAACGCTCTGCAATCATCATTATTACCTGTTCAACCTTCCTTGGAATCTATATGAAGAAACTGCTTGCAATGTTGGTCGCGTCCATGTTCGCCGCCGGTGCCGTTTACGCCGACGAAATGAAGAAGGACGAAAAGAAGACCGAAATGAAGAAGGAAGAAAAGAAGGGCGGCGAAAAGAAGGGCGAAAAGAAGGCCGAAACGAAGAAGGAAGAGAAGAAAGACGAAACGAAGAAGTAAGCACTTCGTACTTCTTGCTGTGTTGCAAGGGCGAGCCGCCGGCTCGCCCTTTTTCTTGGTGCGCCCCGCAGCGCACGAACGTCAACGTATTGCGCTAGCCGTGCGTTGAGGACAGGCGAGCTCGTTAACAACGGGCGCGATATCGATACCGGCGCACTTGGGCAGCCGGCTTTTGCGTACACTTGCTCATCACCATTTGGAAAGATCTATGAAGAAGCTACTTGCCATTGTGATCTCCGGATTGTTCGCGGCTGGCGCAGCGGTCGCACAAACCTCGAACGCTCCTGCTGCTCCACCGGCTCCTACGCCGGCACCGGCTCCTGCCAAGGCTGCGCCGGCTGCTGCCCCTGAAACGAAGGCGCCGGAAACCAAACCTGAGACCAAGACGGCGAAGAAAAAGCACAAGAAGAAGGCAAAGGCTAAGAGCGAGGGGGCTGGCAAGAGCGCAGCCTCGGCCGATGCCGGTAAGCCGGCCAGCACCACGCCGGCAGCACCGGCCGCTCCTACGCCTTCGGCAGGCAAGTAAGAACGCGAAGACAGGCCGGTTGCGGCGCGGTTGCGCAGCCGGTCCGTGGAGGCACGCGCCGCGCGCGTGCCGTCCTGCTTTTGGCTTGTTGATCAGTTCGCGACATCGCTCGTCGGTGCTGCGAGCTGCGCAATCAAGCCACGCGCGCTCGACTCGTCAATATCGATAAGTACGGTCTTTTGCTTGCTCGCAGCACCAGCGAGCAAGCGCAGGCAGCTGGGCCGTAGGGCCAGCTGCCTGGCTAGGAAGCGCAGCAGTTCCTCGTTGGCCTTGCCATCAACGGGTGGCGCATGCAAGGAGATTTTCAAGCGTTCACCGTGCTCACCAACGATCGCTGTTTTGCGGGCGCCGGGCTGAACGCGCAGCGCAATCACGAGTCCGTCTGGGCGCCATCGAGCCCAGCTAGGTAAATCGGGCGTGCGAGAATCGCGTCTCGAGTCACTCATTGAGCGTTCGTGAAACCCACCAACGACACTTTGCTGCGGGCTTTGCTGCGCCAGCCGACGCAATACACGCCGATCTG